>NZ_AEVT01000099.1 GCF_000189275.1 Vibrio sinaloensis DSM 21326
ACGAATTTTAATCAAATAAGCGACATAGTCGCACCTTGCTATCGAGAGGTGTTTGAGACTTGAGTCGTAATGAAAAGGAAATCGAACTAATGACAATAAAACATTTCGCTGTTTCTGCACCTTTGCTTGCTGCTTCTCTGGTACTTAGCCAAACCGCATTGGCATCCGAACAGTGGCCCGATTTGCCTGTGGGTGTCAAAAGTGGCATCGGGGCTCAAGTGGGCAGCCAGGTCTATGTTGGGCTTGGCTCGGCGGGAACCGATTTTTACATGCTTGACCTTGAAAACCTGCAGCTTGGTTGGCAGAAGAAGGCGGATTTTGCCGGTCCTGGTCGTAGTGGCGCTACAGCATCCGTGATAGGCGAAAGTATTTATGTCTTTGGCGGCTCGGGTAAGGAGAAGGCATCGGATGCTGCGCCAATCTTATTTGACACTGTGTATCGTTATGATGTGAGTTCAGATACTTGGTCTCAAGCGAATACGCAGACACCTGTCGGCTTATTAGGCGCAGCTTCCTATTCACCCGATGGTGAGCAAGTGGTGTTTTTTGGTGGTTACAATAAAGCCTACTTCGATACTTACCTCCATGATGTCATGACGACGGACAAAAAAGCGCAACCTCAAGCGTGGCAGAAGATTGTTGACGATTACATGGGCATGAAGCCTTTGGATTACAAATGGAATCGTCATGTTATCAGTTACCAGCCGAAAACAGGCCAATGGAGCGATTTAGGCCAATCTCCTTATCTCCCTAACTGCGGCAGCGCGCTGGTTGCCGATGGTGGAAGCGCAATGCTCATTAGCGGTGAGATCAAACCGGGCCTTCGCACCGCGGAAGTCAAACAGTATCAATTCGGCGCTGAGCAGCCTTGGCTTAGCCAGCATGCCTTGCCCGCCCCGAATAAGAGTGGTGTTCAAGAGGGCGTGGCGGGCGCGTTTGCTGGCAAGAGTAATGGTGCGCTTATCGTTGCTGGTGGGGCGAATTTCCATGGTGCCAAAGCGGCTTTTGAAAGCGGCAAACTGTTTGCACACAACGGCTTTGGCAAAGCATTCAATCCGGAAATTTATGTCCAACAGAATGGTTTGTGGCAACAGGCGAATAATTTGCCTGAGGGCTTAGCGTACGGCAGCTCCTTCGCGGCAGGTCAGGGGGTACTGATTGCGGGTGGCGAGAAGAGTGATCGTAGCGCGAGCAAAAAAGTTTACCTGCTTGCATGGGACGGTTCGTCCGTCGGTATTGAAGACTAACAGGAGTTGCAGATGTCGCTACAGGTATTGCCAATCGCAAGTCTTCCAATAGGAATTAAAAACGGTGTAGGGGGATTGGTTGGCCGCCGACTTTACGCCGGTTTGGGAAGTGCAGGGAAGCACTTATTTTTCTACGACTTAGATACGCCCGCATTAGGTTGGCAACAAGCGCCACTTTTCCCGGGTCTGGAGAGAAATGACGCTGTCGCTGTGACCAGCGGTAATCGGCTTTACGTCTTCTCTGGCGCAGGAATTGAGCCTGGTAATTGCTCCCCAAGTGTATTGAGTGATGGGTACTACTTTGATGTCAACGACAACGCATGGGGGCAGGTTGAGGCGTCAATACCTGTGGGTTTGCTTGGTGCAAGCGGGTGCGAAATTGAGCCTGAAAAGTTGCTGTTCTTTGGCGGCTACAACAAATCCACCTTTGATGACTTTCTCAACAAACTGTCACAAGTGGATGCCGCATTAAAACCTCAACAACACCAAGCTCTGTTGAGCGAATTTATGTCTCAGCCAATCGAAGAGTACGGCTGGAATGGTGACATTTGGCAGTTTGATACGCGTCTACAACGCTGGTCAATCAAAGCCAGCAACCCATTTGCAGCGAACTGTGGGGCGGGGCTTATCCAACAAGAGAATCGCGTCACTTTAATTGAAGGCGAAGTAAAACCCGGGCTTAGAAGTCTCGATAGCAAGCAATTTACTTTCCATTCAACGGGTGGCGCCGATTATCAACGCATACCCGCTATTGCGCAGAGCAACCCGAATCATGAAGGCATTGCTGGCGGCTTCGCGGGGCTAACTCAAGACGCATTGACCGTGGCGGGCGGTGCCTACTTCGTCGGCAGTCAGGATAACTATAGAAAAAGGCAGTGGTATAGCCATCAGGGGCTGAAAAAGCATTACAGCACCGATATTTGGATGTTTGATGGCAAACGGTGGCAGATAGCGGGGCAACTCTCTCAAGGGCTTGCTTATGGGGTCGCTATTTCTGTCGGAGATGAGATGTATGTAATAGGAGGTGAAGATAACTCAGGAGCAGCGCAACGAGGTTGCTGCGTATTAACTTGGTCTCATTGACCTAAATCTTATTGTATTCAACAGCAAAACTTTCCAATTGAGCTAGTGATTCCCTCCTCGCGTTGATGTTGTAGCGAGGAGGCTTTTTACATCTTGAATAAACCCATTGAATCGCTGGATAAGACAAATAACGAGGAACAACAGTGATAGAACATAAAATGAAAAAGAGTTTCATCGGTTACGGCTTGCTTGCCTGCACTATGTTTACCTTGCCTCTTCAGGCTCAGGCCGTTGCCCCTAACGTGCGTGATGTTGTGGTGTTTAAGGGAGGAGAAGGTGGCAGCAGCCATTTCCGAATTCCTTCTATCGTGGTAGCTAAAGACGGCTCTCTCGTCGCTTTTGCTGAAGGGCGTGCATCCAGTTCCGATCCAGGAAGTGGCAACCCAACCAGTATCAAGAGCAGACGTTCTACCGATAACGGCGTGACTTGGAGCGACTATCAAGCCATCCACGAGGTATCCAACCAAGCTTATTCTGATCCGCGCCCTTTTGTCGATCAAAGTAATGGACGCATCTTTGTCTTCTACACTAAATGGGATAACGATTGTGCTCAAAATGGCAGCTGTGTGCCATTCGACGACCCGCAACACAAGTTGCTTTATCGTACCAGTGACGACAACGGTCAAACTTGGTCAGAGGCAGTAGATGTTTTGGATCAAGTCAAAGATATCAACTGGATGGCTAACGGCACCAATGACCACAATGGACGAGCGACATGGTCGGTGACGCCGTCTCAAACTGAGTTAAACGATGCGGCATCGCAGGGCTGGTCGTTAAGTTGGAATGCGCGTGTAGCCGAAGGGGAATGTAATGTTCAGTACTTTGGTAATGGTAACACTCGTTACTTGGCCGATTTGCGAGTGAATGACGACAAATCGGTGACTGCGATACTCTATCGAGACGGCAGTAATCTAGAGTTCCCACTTAACTTTGATATCTCTGGTTACCATGAGTATCAAATTGCTTCGACAGGCAATAGCGCAAGCTTCTATGTTGACGGTACTCTGGTCGCCTCCAATTGGGAGGGACAGACCCACTCCAGCAAAACGGTGACATGGGGTAACGGTTGCTCATCAACAAAAGGGGCAATTGCCTATCGCGATATAAACTTCTCGATTGACGGGCAGTCTCGCTATCAGTTTGATGCGAGTTTGATGAAGCGCGTTAACAACTCCGTTGTAAAGCATCCTTCAGAGCAGGGGTGGACAGTTACCAGTGCGAACAATGGTAAAGGTGATCCTGGTTGGCGCAGCATTAACGCAGGCCCCGGGCAAGGTATCCAGTTATCAAGTGGCCGTCTTATCTTCCCTGCGATTGTTTTAGATGCCTTCACTCAGTTGTCCGTCGTTTCTATCTACAGTGATGACCATGGATCCACGTGGCAGGCGGGCCAGCAAACGCCAACTTTCAAGCTTGAACCAAGTGAAGCGGATATGGTGGAGTTAAATGATGGCCGCTTATTAATGTCTGCAAGAAACGACGGTGTTACAGGGGAAGGTAATTTTAATCGCTATCAATACATCAGCTCAGATCAAGGTATCACTTGGAGCGTTGTTGAAGAGCAGCGATTCTCTACCAATGGAGCTTTGTTCTTTAAGCTCGATCAGGTTGATATTGGTCTGCTGCGCTATGGTGACAACCGAGTGTTAATGTCTGGTCCTCAAGGCAATTCAGCGGTGAGCTCTGATCGCAACGATCTTGCGATTTGGAGTGCGGTTGAAGATGGCGCGGGTAACTATAATTACGAGCAACGTACCCAGTTTAGAGATGGATACAGTGCTTATTCTGATCTGATCAAACTGCAAGATAAGGGGATATCAGGTAATGAAGACATTGGCGTCATCTATGAGGCTAAGTCCAGTACCGAGATTCGTTTTATGGTGATTGATATTGACCAAGTTAACTAAGATTCGGCATTAAATAAAAGGGAAGTGGTTAGCCACTTCCCTTGATGGTTATGCACGAAACGTGTTCAATACCACTTGATTCCGCCCAAGCCCTTTTGCCTGATAGAGGGCTTTGTCTGCGCGACCAATGGTGATGTGTTGGCTATCTTCAGCCGAAGTGATACCGATACTCACGGTAAAACGTACTTCGGCACCTTCAAAATTTAACTCTGCTTGTTCAATCATATGGCGAAACATTTCGCACTGTTCATAGGCATCATTCTCATCGTTTGCATTGAACAACACACAGAACTCCTCTCCGCCATAACGCGCTAAGCTTATTGCTCCCGGCTTCGGAAAGTACTTCTTCATCAGATCGGCGGTATGCATGATCACTTTGTCTCCACATTGGTGGCCATGCACATCGTTAATTCGCTTGAAGTGGTCAATATCCAAAATGGCAAGATAGATACCTTCTTGGTCTAAATTTGCGTCTATTTTATCGCGGATCGTGAGCTTATTATCCAGATGTGTCATGACATCTTTACTGCGTAACTGTTTGTGCAACAGCAAGTTAGAGAGAGCAACTTCGGAGTAATCGCGAATCATACGTAGAATGCTGCGATAGGTTGGAAAGGTCGCTTGCATGTAAATGACTGCGATCAGATCGTCCTTATCGAACAGTGGAATCGTATAGTGACGCGAGTTGATTTTTAATCGCTTCGCCAATGGGTCTGCGTAGCGCTTACTGGTGTAGCTTAAGGAACTCGGTGAGAAGCGCTTCGCCAGATCTTTATCCTTTAGGACAACATGGCTGTTCCCGTGATAATCCAAGGTGCTGAAATGCCCGTAATCGGCATCGTATAAGCAGAGCTGGATCCCTTTATGATGACAAAATCGATCTAGTATGCTGCGCAGGTTGTGCTTAAAATCGGCTAAGTCATCTTTGTTGTTAAGTTCAGCGAGTGACACATTCAACTGATAGGTCAGATAGTTGAAGATCATGGCCAGAAGCAGTAGAGAGGCGATCACAATTGCGGTTAAAGAAAACTGATATGAGCTTGCCAATATGTCGGAGCGATCAGTGCCAGCGATGAATACCCATTGGTATGGATTGTTCGAATCGAACACAGAGACTTTGAATTGGTCTTTGTAGTAGTACTCATGCTTACCAAACTCAAGGCCTTGCTGAATCCGTTCGCTAATCCCCGCATGGTAGCTGACCGACGGGGTACCTATGCGCAGAGGATCTGGGTGGAAGACTAATCTGCCTGTCACACTATCAACCACAAATACGTAGCCATTAGACAGGGTCTTTAATCCGCGCAGGCTTTGTGTGGTGTATTTTAAGTCAAATTCAATCCAGATTTGACTCTGGTTTCGCTGCATGTAGCGCACAGCAAAGACCCATTGACCGGGCATTTTTTGATAAACGGATGAAACGCTAAAACGAGGAAGCGTTTCACCTAAGGGATGCCACTGGATGGCTTGTTGCTCAGCCTTGATTGGATGGAGCATAGTCGAGCTGTATTGCTGAGTTCGATGATCGACAGTGATGATATCGGTGTAGGCAGGAGAGTGTTTTAGAATGCTTCGTGCCGTCGAGTTAAACTGGCTTTTTGTTTCCGCATCGTCGAGGAGGTAGAGTTTGCTGGTTGCTGCTTCAATTTGAGAAGAGATGAGATTGGAAGCGGTTTTTAGGTTTGCGAAAGACTGTTGATAAGCACTTTGTTCCGACGTATTCAATTGATGGAACGCCGCGTATATCATTCCAACTACTAGCAGAATGATGTACGGTCTGAGCGTTCGAATAAGTAGTTTAGGTAACGCCATTTTTGCCAACTGATTATTATAAAAAATATAGTATTTATGCGGCAGTATCCTATACGGATTTAAAAGGTGCATCAATGCATATTGATTGGGTTTATTGGTGAGTGTTCTTTTAATAATCTACCGTATGACTTAAAGGTGTTTTCGGTTACTGATCTGTGCTTCTTTGCAAATCTCATGCGTTTGTTTGGTGTGATATTCTCAATACGCTCACCCAAACAAAACGAGCGTTAATACGCCGACGACAAACCACACAGCAAGTGTTGGCGCACTATTACTTATCCAGCCGAGTTCTTTGAGCATCTTATCTGTCGGTTCTAAATTGATTTGTTCTACGTAGTCGTCAAGCTCTTTCATTTCAAATACTGCCACTGAAATTAACGATGAAAAGGTTATTACGGTTTCTAACGCGGTTAAATCAAGTTATTTAAAACCGGTGTTAAGAAGAACTTTACGCAAGATCACGCATGAATTGCAGAGACACTGCGTACAGGGGAAAGGGGCAATTTCTGTGGGGATAGGTGGCAAAGAAAAGCAGCGACATGTCATTATGTCGCTGCATCAACATTAAGACTCTGCGTGGAAGATGGCAATGGAAGCCGGGGCAACCAATACCTGTTTGTGATCGATGGTTTGGTGGAGCTGGTGTGAATCGGTATTACAGATCATATTCCAGTTGGTTTTCCCTTTAGTCGGTAACGTAAAGCGAGCAGGGGCGTTCGTTTGGTTAATGCAGTAGAACAACTCTTCTCCATTTTTGCCGATACCCAAATGCAACGCTACGGAACTTAGGCGATTCCAGTCGTCGTGCTCCATATAGCTACCGTCTAGACGGCGCCAGAATATTCTGTTTTCGTTGCGCTTCTCTCCGCTGAACGCTCGAATAAACGGCACCATGTAGGTTTGTCTAGCTTCAAGCATCTGTGCCAGCCAGGCTTTAAAGCACTCTTTACGTGGCGTCATGTGCCAATCTAACCAACTCAGTTCGTTGTCTTGGCAATAGGCGTTGTTGTTACCCCTTTGAGTATGGGAGAGTACATCAGCCGTTAATACGTGTGGAATACCAAAGGCAAACAGTAGGCTGGCCATAAAGTTGCGTTTTTGCTTTTCACGTTTCTCGATAACAGAAGGGTTGTCAGTGTCGCCTTCTACGCCATAGTTATCTGAACGATTATCGCCATGACCGTCGCGGTTATGCTCGCCATTTGCTTCATTATGCTTGTGCTTGTAAGACACCAAGTCTTGCATACAGAAACCATCATGGTAAGTGATGTAGTTGACGGTGAGCTTATATGGCCAGTTGGCTGCACTGTAAAGGTCACGTGACCCCATCAGACGCGTGGCGAACTCTTTCAAAAAGCCCTGATCGCCGCGCCAAAAGCTGCGGGTGATGTCTCGCAAACGGTCGTTACATTCATTCCAACCAAACGGGAAATTACCGACTTGATAGCCATTGGGGCCGATGTCCCAAGGCTCGGCAATCAGTTTAACTTCGCGCAATACAGGGTCTTGGGCGACCGCTTTGAAGAATCCAGCATCTTGGCTGAAGTTGTCGCCATGTCGACCTAAGGTCGCAGCTAAGTCAAAACGGAAGCCGTCTATTTTGTATTCGGTTACCCAGTAGCGTAGGGTATCCATCACTAAATTCAGGCTTGGCTGATAGCTTAAATCTACCGTATTACCGCAGCCAGTGTAGTTAGCAAAGTGCTCACCGTGTTTTAGGTAATATCGTTTATCGAGCGCTTTGAGGTTGAAGACTGGACCATCGGCACCACCTTCGGCGGTATGGTTGTAAACCACATCAAGGATGACTTCAATGCCATGGCGATGTAACTCGCGAATTGCTGTCTTTAGCTCGGTTACCGCGTCTTTTTCAGCGTAGCGCGGGTCGGGAACCATGAATAGGTATGGGTTGTAGCCCCAGTAGTTTACCTTTTCCATCTTCAGTAGATGTGGCTCATGCATACACGCTGCGACTGGCAGTAGTTGAAGGGTGTTAATGTTCTGCTGCTTGTAAAATTCCAACATGGCATCACTAACTAAGCCCAAGTAACGCCCTTGATTTTCAAGAGGGACATCAGGGTTAAGTTTGGACAGGCCTTTTACATGAGTCTCAAACAGCACCATTTCTTCACGTGGACGATTGGGGCGCTCAATACCTTGCCAGTCAAAGCTGTCGTCGACAACCACACATCGGGCTAGGTCGAAACTTTTGTCTGAATTGAAAGGAAGAGCGTAGTGAAGAGGTTTGGCAATGGCTTTGGCATAAGGATCGGAAATCAAATGCGGCGTTCCCTTACTCTCAACCAAGTAGGCATAGTGAGTTCCGGGTTTAATATCGGCCACAAAGGTATGTCTGATGCCAGCGTACTCACCGTCGAGCGGGTAAGTTTCAAAATGACCACTCTGGTCAAAAATAGCCAATTGAATGGATTTCGCATCCGGTGCGTAAATGGAAAAGTTACACCCGTCTGGGCTTGGGGTGGCACCTAATGGGTATGGGTGAGAACACTGCATGATCATTACTTACAAATTTTGTGTACTTTTTATAGCGAAGCTTAAGTAAATAGTGTTGCGCCAAATTGGTCAAGCGCCTTAAAGAAAAATTGTATATGTAATTTTATTTCAGAATTATTGCAAATTTTAATCAATTAGTGAGCAAGTTGGCATTTTGTTCGGCTAATTATTTCTGTTGAGTTTTATCCTCCTCCTAGAATGTGTGATTTAGTGCACTAATATATCATGCGGTTACTTTTCTCCTCCTTTCTCATCCCCCTGAAATTAATTTAGTTCGGATGAAGTCGTCCCTCTACTCCCTAGGTAATCTGACCGCAGTTGAGACAAATGAGGATGCGGTTGAAAAACTAATTCCTATCTTACCTCTCTTTTACTTACCACCTGTTCTGCCTTTCAGGATGTATCGACAAGAGAGCGAAAAGAATAATAAACCCTAAATGGAGTTAAAAATGAAAAAAGTAAGCGTGTTAGCTGCTGCAGTGGCAACTGCCTTAACATCGGGATATGTATTGGCTGAAACAGATGTTGCACTGGATGTAACTTCTGGTGAATCAACAATGGAAGTTGAAGTAGCAAACCCTACGGAAGTGATTTCTGATGGTTGGGAAGTGCATGGCTACATGTCTGCAAACTTCCGCATGAAAGATGGCGAAACCATCGATTCAGAATTCGGTAAGCCAGATTACCACTCTGCTGGTACATCTGGTCAAAGTACGAACCAAGTAGAGTTTACGATCAAAAAGCACACTGAGCACAATAACGGTGTTTGGTCTGACTTCGTAGTACGCTCTGAGTTCGGTAACGGTAACTCGTTCGCCTACTCTTCTGAAGGTAGCCAAAAAGCGAACGACAAAGCGCAATTTGAAGTGAAAGAAGCGTATGTTGAGCTTGGTGGCATTTCTTTCCTAGGCGAAGATACGTCTATCTGGAGTGGTCACAGATTCTTCAACCGTTCTGCAGGTCTTCTTTCTGGTGAGTTCTGGAACCAGTCTTCTGGTCTGGGTGCGGGTGTTCAAACTAAGCTTGGTGGCAACACTGCAGGTTTTGCGGTAATTGCAGCAGACACTAACGATGACATCAACAATGGTGTTAATAGCGACCGTGAAACTAACGTGGCGTACAACGCATACTACCACGGTGTTCAAGGTCTAGGTGGTAGCTTTAACTTTGATTTGAAATACATCACTCGTGCGAACAAAACGGATCCAGCAGCAGATAACGGCGTTGGCGCAGCAATCACATACAACCGCGACTACTACGGTTTCGATGGTTGGAGCCAAACGGGTATCGCTTACGGTTACGGCGCTGCAGCTAACCGCGGTGTGAACTTTGGTTCTTGGAGTGGTGACAACAGCTTCACTGATGATTCAAACAGCATCTTCCTAACGTCTTACGGTGTTGCTAACCTGTCTGATTCTTGGCAGCTAGGTACGGAAGTAACCGCTTTCATCACGAACGAAATGTTCGGTCAAGAAGATCTGACTCGTATCCTTGTAGCAGCTCGTCCTTCTTACAAGATTAACGACAACCTACGTTTCGAAATGACAGGTAGTGTTTCTAAAGAGAAAATTGCTGATGGTGCGGCATGGGGTCGTCAAGACGACAACACTTACTACATGCTAGAAGCGGCGCTTCCTGTAACGGTTAACGCTGACTACTTCGGTCGTCCACAAATCAAGCCTTACGTGACTTACTACAACACTGAAGAAGAAAGTGCTGGTGGTATCGGTCTAGCGGGAACAGACGGTAAAGAAGTTATTGTCGGCATCCACACAGAAATCTGGTTCTAAGCTAGATTAATTGCAAGGCAGCCAGTAGGCTGCCTTTTGTCATTTTAATAAAACAACCTTTAGTGAGAGATAATGATGAACAATAAACACTCTTTGTTAGCCGTTGTGCTAGGTGCTTTGCTAGCGGGTTGTGCCTCAAATACCCCGATTGATAAACAAGTTGCTGCCCCTACCAATGCAGAAGTTTGCTGCAACGACTACACCCAATTCCCATATTCTCAACTTGGTGATAAAGAAGATCTATCGTTTGAAATCGATATGTCGTCGCCAATTGGCAAGTTTGCTGAAGGCAACAGCTATTTTGAAGCGTTCCGTTTTAGTGAGCGCTCTGGTCAAGTACAAGTGACTGTCTCAAGCTTAATGATTGATGATTCAGTCTTCTCCCCTCAAGTACAATTGCTCGATACTAACTTCAACGTTGTTAAAACCCTTACTTTGAGTGATTTCCAGGTACTCGCTTCCAACGCGTTTACTCGTACTCGTTATGTGGCCAAGTTCAAAGCTAATGCGGAAAAGACCCCTTATTTTGTTATTTACACGCCAGCGGAAACGCTAGGTAAAAGTGTAAAAGTCGATCACCCGGCTAAAGTACGCGCTAAAGAGTTTGGCGAAGTGATGCCTATGGTGACGGATCCTGTATACACCTACCAACTTGGTGGTGATATTGAGCTTGAGGTTGAGACCTTAAAACTGCGCCCGTTCCGCGCCACGGCAGCGGTTGCTGCTCCGGTTGCTGCCGCACCAGTCGTTGCCGCCAAACAAGAAGTGGTCAAGCCGAAATCAGCTATTCAGGTTCAGCCAGATACGCAAAGTTACTACTTCAATGCCATTGAAAGTGCTGTTGCTGCAGGTGATATTCCTAAAGCCCTGAGCTTACTTGATGAAGCAAAAGCGCTAAACATTAAGGGCGCGCAAGAAGTGTTTGTAAAAGCCGTTAATGCAAAATAAAGGCGAATAGCCGCAAACACACATTTCGTGACTACGAAACTAAAAAGGCAAACCTGTTGGTTTGCCTTTTTTGTCTGGATGGTCACCCAACGCCAATGTATGGCATAGAACTGCCCAATTGGTTACATCTATTCAGTTGCCAGCTTATGTAGCTGATTGTCGTTACTCTGTCTCTCCAAATATGCAATTTATTACAATGCTTCAGCTATTTAGGTGCTAAATTCCTTGCGTTTATCTTGTAATGAATAAGGAATTCCAATGAAGAAACGCTCATTGGGTCTAGTTGCTGTTTTGTCAATTTTGGTGTCATCGCAAAGCTTTGCAGATGATGTACTACCAATCGAAAAAGTATGTAGCTCAGAAGTTGTCGAGCATTTAGAGCAACCCATCACTCAAGATGCTGACTTGTTCTACTACTATTTAAGCTTAATGGAAGGTAGCTGCTATCCCGATATAGACCGGGATAGAATTGACCCTGTTAAAGTCCTTCAACATTTTGCTGCTCTAGGAGAGCCTTTAGCGCAATACTCTCTGGACAATGATATTGAAGCTCTGCTCGCGAAGGCGAGAGCAGGTGACGTCTCAGCTCAAATTTATACTGTCCTTAAGAACACCGAATATAACAGTATTGGCAAAGTTAACACTGCGGAACAAACCGTGGTTATACCTAGGGAAGAGCTCAATAGGTATATCACTGCAATGGTCGCTTTAGCACAAAAAGGGGATGCTAGGGCAATACTTCCAACCATCGTTTACATGATTGATGCACCTAACCCTACATACACAGTTGAGACTAGGTTCAATATCGCACATGATCTCGTAGAACGCTTTGGTCAGTTCAACATGATGTATGCGGTCATGCTTAACATGTGGAAGATCACTCACAGTGATTTTGAAATTTGTATCTCTGAAGACGAAACCATGCTGATTGATCGACAAAACATGTCAGTGCTATGCGGTATGGCTTTTGATAGAAAACGGTATGACGAGCTTAAGACGATGTCTAGCAAAGAGAGGCTAGTCAGTTTCAAGAATTACTTGGCAAGCGTTAAGCTTAGCGACGAGGAAGTTGAAACACGCAAGGGAGCAGTCAAATGGCTCGAAGAAATGAGAACGGTATCCATATATTCTTTGCTAGAAGTCCCTTACTCCAGAGAACTACTCCCTTATATGGTGTATAGACCATACGGTCAATATCGGCTACAGGAGATCCGTGCAGAGTATTGGTATAAGAAATACGCAACTACCCACACGGTTGATGAAACAAACTTTAAACTGTTGCTAGCTCTTTCTAGCCACTTGTATTTAATCGATTCCTCTCAAGCGGAGGCCGTGAGGGAGAGTTTCACTGACTTTATTCCATTCAGCGAAAACCTGTACATATACAGTCATGTAAAACGCGGAGAACATGTTAAGGCTGAAGAGTTATACCTGAAACAGGTATTTGAGCATGGCGATATTGACGCATTACATAACCTAAGCATGATTTATGAATTTGTAATAAAAGATCACGTCAAAGCAAGAGCTTTAATGGACATCTATTCTGAGTACAGACCTGATTTTAGTGAGCACATACTAAGTTCTTTTCGTCGAACTGGTCATTTCAAAGAGAACTCGCCAGAGTTTGAATTACAGGTTAAGGAACAGACAAAGCGATTTAAGAAAAAGTTGCCCAAAGATGCTTCTACTACCCAATTTTTCCTGACATGGAACGATGCACTTAAACCCTACCTAATTGGAAAGCTCGATCAATTGATCGCTGAGGCAGATAAGTCTCAGTAAAACTAAAAAAACCGTCAGCCGCTTTTAATCAGAAGCGGCTTTTTTCCCTTTTACTGGTCGGGCAGTGCGCAGGGAAGTTCGTCTAATGTGGCTTTGATCTGCTCGATGAAGAGTTCAGCTGGTCGCGAGAGAGGTTCGTGGCTGCGGTGAATGACCCCCAACGCCAGTTTGATACTTGGCTCAAAGGGTTTAAAAACTAAGCCGGCCCAGTTTTGCCCATAACAGGCGAGATCGTCGACAAGCATGACACCTTGATTTTGTTGTACTAACAAGCAGCCGTTGGCAAATTGGTTAACTTCTATACCGACTTGTATTTGGCCATTTTGGTGTGGCATTACCGGTCTTAACACCTTTTTGAGCCAAGCTCCACCGTGGCAATAAATTACGTCTGTTGCCGCCAAGTCTTCCGATGTTACCAGCGCTTTTTCTGCTAAAGGGTGGCCTTTTGGCATCACGCACACCACCTTACCTTCTCGAATTACCCGCGCTTCTACGTCTTTATCGTTATACGGAAAATGGATCAACCCTAAGTCGGCTTGACGCCATTTGACGTGATTACTGATATTAACGCTATTGTGAATTTCAAAACGAAACCGAACTTCTGGCCACTGTTGGCGATAGTTTTTTATCGTATGCGGCACGAGGATCTGACCAATCAAAGCCTCGGCATTGATGATCAACGGAGTTTGCTTCAACTCACCCAGATCACGGCAAAAATCCTGAAAATGATCCAGTGATTGAATCACTTGCTCTGCCTCTTTGTAGAGCGACATCGCTTCAGGAGTGGGGACAATTTTGCCGTTCATCCTTTTAAACAGTTGGACACCCAGTTTGCTCTCCGAATAAGCGATCATCTTACTGATAGAAGGCTGGGAAACGTGCAGAGCTTTAGCGGCTTCTGTAATTGAGCCTGTCCGCATTACTTCGGTGAACACTTCGATTTGGCGTAAGTTCATGGCATAGCTTTTGGTTATGAAGTGGCTAATTTTTGTTATTTGATGTTATGCGTGGCGACTGACAATATCAAGTGATGTGTGAAGGTTGCCGCTAAGGCTTGCTGCCTTTTCGAACGGATGACGAATAGGATTGTGACATGACGAATAAAACCATTGCGGTAGTTGGTGCTGGCATTATTGGGGTTACCAGTGCTTACATGCTGAGACAGGCGGGCTATAAAGTCGTATTAGTGGATGCAGAGCATGGCCCCGCGCTCAAGACAAGCTTCGCCAATGGTTGCCAATTAAGCTATTCCTACGTTGATGCAATGTCTTCGCCAAGTTTGGTCAAAAAGCTGCCTAAGCTATTGCTCGGAGCTGACCCAGCTTTTCGAGTAAACCTGTTTCCAGACCTGTCATTACTAAAGTGGGGCAGTCGATTTTTATGGCAGGGGCAAGCAGCCAGAGAGCAGAAAAACACTCAGGATCTACTCAGGTTATCTCACTACTCTAGGCAGGTTCTTCACCAACTGCTTTCTCAATCGGCGCTAGAGTTTGCGCACCGTGAATCCGGTAAATTAGTTATTTATACCAATCCACAAGACTTTGATAATGCAAAGGCACGAGTCGCTCAAAAACGGGCTTGGGGATGTAAACAGGAGATCCTCACTCCGCAAGAGTGCATTGCCATTCAGCCAAGCTTACAACGGCTACCAAAGCCGTTAGCTGGGGGAATCTACGCTGCCACGGATGAAGTTGGAGACCCACATCGCTTCGCCAATCAACTTCTGGACCAGTTGGTGAAAGACACTGGGTTTGAAGCGAGATTTAACTGCCGAATCGAGAAAATTGTTAGAAAAGGTTCGTCGGTGCAATCACTTGAAACCTCGACTGGCAGCCTATGTGCCGATGCTTACGTGTGGGCCACTGGCGCTGAGAGCTTACCCCTGCTCGCGGACATTGGGCTTAACGTGCCTATCTATCCGATTAAGGGGTATAGCCTCACTGTTCCAGCGACCGAATCTGCACCAGACGTATGCATTACGGACATAGACAACAAAGTGGTTGTCGCTCGAGTGGGTGACCGATTGAGGATTGCAGGTTGCGCAGACATTGTTGGTTACGACCCCAGAATGGATCAACAGAGAATCGCCCATCTGTTACAGGTATGCCGGAGTCACTTTCCAGACGCTGGTCACTACAATGAGGTACTCAATACTTGGGCAGGGTTTCGTCCGGTTACCCCAAGCAGTGTTCCAATCATTGGTCAAGCGGGCGCTGACAACCTGTTTTTAAACATGGGGCATGGGATGTTAGGTTGGACGCTCGCACTAGGTTCTGCCTCGTTGCTCACTGCTCAGGTTAAGCAGCAAGCCTTACCGATAGACGCGACTGGTATGCGGCCTGAAGATCATGGCATCAGTTAGCCAAAAATCGCTGGCTTACAGTAGTGATGGCCACTTTTCCTGGCAGCTACCTCAATGTCTTGTAACCAACATTTATGACGAATTTTCTCTGCGCTCGGCTCTTCTGGCCCTGCTATCAGCAAGAACTGTTGGCGATCAAAGTGGCACCATGAAGAGCCATGTCTATCAAATTCCCGCGACAAATGACTTCACACTCTGCTGAATATTCTCAGCGAACAATTTAGCGAGCTGCGACATAGGTTTATGTGCCGGAGTGAGAATTGCGTGATCAAACGTGAGCACGGGAGAGAAAGGGCGAAAAACCACTTTTCCTTGCTCGCCCTTATAGAGTTTGTAGCTGGCAGCACTGATAGGATCGCAGATACAAGCGCACAATTGCTGCTCGACAAATTCAAAACCAGAAATGTAGTTTTGTAGCTCAAATCTAGGCCGATAGACGGCATTATGCTCTTCAAACAACAGTCTTAAGTGTTCGCTGGCTGCGTGGCGCGTAAATAGAGTGGCGAGTGGGAAATTATCAAGATCGTGAGGAGTGATCGCTTCTTTGTTCGCAAGAGGATGATCAACGTGTAAGGCACAGACTCCTTGTAAGTGAATCGGTTCTACGTGGAAGGAGTCTCTATCTTTGGGCAGCTCTGAATAGCCAATGTCGTACTGCTGGGAAGCAATCCAATCTTGAACCATGGTTGAGCTACGCATCATCATCGAGACTTCTACTTCTGGCCTGTCTTTTACAAACTCTGCGATAACGTGAGGCATAAAGAACAGCGCAGCGGCTGGCATGCAGGCAATGCGCAATTTACCTCGTGTGAGATTTTTAACCTCCGCCATCAATTGGGTCGAACGCGACAGGCGTTCTAGAATCGCGTCGGTCTCTTCAAGTAAAAAATACGCCTCTGGGTTTGGTACTAGTCGACCTTTATGTCGCTCAAAAAGTGCAAAGCCAAGCTCTTTCTCTAGTCCGACCAGCATTGCACTGATCGCAGGCTGTGTTCTGCACAACGTTTTGGCCGCTAAGGTTACCGAGCCAGAGCGCATCACAGTACGAAAGGTTTCCAGTTGTTTGATAGAAAGGTTATTCATACAAGCCTATAAGAAAAAGTTATCAGATTAGAGGAATTTTAAATTTGTTTTTATTGTTTGTCATCATTAAATTAACGAGGTGTTTACAAATAAAACAATAAGGAAATAACAACGTGGAGCAAAAGTTTAGATATCTACTCACTTTCCTGATTGCATCAGTGGCATTGATGCAGTTTGTTCAGGTAGTGACACGATATGTCTTTGAAGTTCCGATCATGGGGCTTGAAGAGTCGATGGTTATTCCGACCTTATGGCTCTACATGCTTGGTGCGGTGAATGCGTCTAGGGAAGATACGCAAATCCGCGCAAACGTACTGGAAATCTTTATCAAGACAGAGCGAGGTCATCAAATCTTAGCCCTTATTAGTGAAACGATCAGCTTGGTGATTTCAAGCTGGCTGACCTACTGGGCTTGGGACTATGTTAAGTATGCGTGGAGGGTTTGGAAAGAGAGTCCCACACTTTATATCCCTACTTTTTATCACGAGTGCTCGGTTTTTATCGGTTTACTCCTGATCACTCTCTTTATCGCAATGCATGTGGTTAAGTTGATTCGCCAACTTATGTCGCCGTCCTATCAAGTAAATAAGGTCTAATTATGGTTGAAGTAGCTCTGTTGGCAGTAGCCGTTTTGGTCATACTGCTGACCTTTGGTGTGCCGTTACCGTTCTGTTTTGGTGGTGCGTTAATGGTGATGACTTTTGTTGGCGATATGTCGATGAAAGGCAATATGATGTGGGGAGCGGGGCAGTTGATGAACCCTGTTCTGTTGGCGATTCCATTGTTTGTTCTGGCTGGAACCATCATGAGTCGAAGTGGCATTGCCGCCAGTTTGCTCGGATTTGTAAACGTGTTCGTGGGTCATATTCGTGGTGGTCTGGGTATAGTGGCATCGTTTAGCTGTGCCATCATCGGTGCTATTTCTGGTAGCGGATTAACCGGTGTTGCGGCTATTGGTCCTTTGCTGATCCCTGAGATGGAAAAGCGCGGCTACCCTAGAGCGTATGCAACGGCATTGATTGCCAACTCTTCGATATTGGGGCTGTTAATTCCGCCGAGTGTGACCATGATTGTCTACGGCTGGGTAACGGATACCTCAATTCTTGCCTGTTTCCTCGCAACGCTTGGTCCTGGCTTACTGGTTACCTTTAACTTTGCGTTGATCAATATGTACAAGGCGCGCAAGTTCCCGTTGATTTTGGATGATAAGCCGTCGATGTCAGAGCTTATCAAGCAAACTACTAACAAGACTTTTCATGCTGTGCCAGCGCTATTGATGCCGGTGATCATCTTGGGCGGTATCTACGGCGGAGTGATGACACCGACTGAAGCCGCAGCCGTTGCCGTCATCTACGCTGTGCCGGTGGGCTTTTTGATTTACAAAGGCTTAAGCTGGAAAACGTTGCTTATCTCGGGTAAAGAATCGGCGACGGCGGTCGGGTCAATCATGTTCATGATCCTGTTCAGCCTGATTCTTAGCCAGATGTTCGTGGTTGAAGATATTCCTCAGCAACTGGTAGAAGCGATTTTCGGCATCACAGAAAACAAAGTTTTACTGCTGATTTTCATCAACATTTTATTGTTCTTAGTGGGAATGGTGGTCAATGACCTGACTGCAATCATTCTTATCGCACCGCTATTGTTACCCCTGATGACTGCGATTGGCATCAGCCCGATTCAGTTTGCTGCAATCATGGGAGTCAACACGGCAATGGGCGGTGTTACTCCGCCATACGCGTCGATTCTGTACCTAGGTGCACGCATCGGTAACGTTAAATTCTCTGAAGTAGTCGGCCCGGCAATGTCGCTGATACTACTCGGTTATCTACCTGTAGTGATTCTTACCTCTTTCTGGTCAGAACTGTCACTCTTCCTCCCTACTGTGTTTGGTTACTAAAAGGAAATTACCAATGACAAAAACAAGTAAGTTTGCTCCAACTAAAGCACTGAAAAAATACACGTTGCTTGCTTCTCTTATCGCGGCCGCGGCGACGGTTATCCCTGCACAAGCGACGACGCTGAAAATCAGCCATGTTCGCCCTCAAGGTACTGTGGTTGATAACGATATCAAACAACTCAGCAATGAATTGAAAGCGGCAACAGATGGTGATCTCAAGCTGCGAGTTTATGCTGCAAATGCTTTAGGCGATTACACCTTAGTTCAGGAGCGAATCTCAGTTGGTGCGATTGATATGGCATTGCAACCTGCTTCGACTTCAACGGATCGTAAAATGCAGATTGGCTTGTTGCCTTTCCTAGCCAATAACTGGGATGAAGCACAAAACATCTATGGCAGTGGAGCACCAGTCAGAACGGCAATGGAAGAGTTATTTGCCAAACAAGACATTACCCTACTTGCTGCTTACCCGGTTTACTTTGGTGGCATTTCACTCAACCGTACCGCGGTTGAAGCGGGTAACCCTGATGTGAACAAAGGCATTAAGCTTCGTGTACCGCCAATTAAGAGCTTCCAGCTACTCGCTGACAATGTTGGTTACATAGGTTCACCACTGCCGTTTTCTGAAGCCTTTACCGCGGTGCAAACAGGGGTAGTTGACGGGGTGATTGGCTCTGGGGCTGAAGGTTACTACGCATCTTTCCGTGACGTGACCAAAACGTACATTCCCCTTAACACTCACTTTGAGATTTGGTACCTGATGATTAACTCAGAGCGTTTAAATGACCTTGATGACAGTGAGAAAAACGCCTTGGTTTCGGCTGCAGCTGAGTTTGAATCTCGACGCTGGGGAGCCGCGCAGCTTGACCAGAAAGCCAACGAGCAGAAGCTGGTTGACGCAGGCGCGACCATTGTCGAAATGACACCGGCACAGCTGAAACTGACTGCGGACAAGGTTCGAACGACCGTTTGGCCTCAAATCATTAACGATATTGGTTCTGACTGGAGCCAACCAATCCTAGATAAAGCGCTCAATTAAGCACAGCGCTTCACCAGGTGGGGCGTGACCGCGCCCCCATTACAAAAGTCTGAAGAGAACGATATGAAACCGGATTACATAGTTGTCGGTGGAGGCGTCGTAGGCTGCGCTGTGGCTTACGGACTGCTCAAGGCCGGCCATAAAGTAACAGTACTCGATGGCGGAGATGAGGCTCATCGAGCGTCACGAGGAAATTTTGGCCTAGTGTGGCTATCGAGCAAAGGCTTAGGTGCTCCACACTATGCCGCGTGGACGCGTCGCTCTGTGGGGTTGTGGCGTAAGCTGGCTGATGAACTGGAAGCAGCGACGGGTGAAGACCTCAATCTCGTTCAAAACGGGGGCTACGACTTTCATTTTTGCCAGCAAGAGATGGCGGAAAAAGCCAAGCAATATGAAGTGCTTCGACAACAACTGGGTACGGATCATCCCTACGAAGTTTGGGATAGAGATCGTCTGGTTGCAGAAGAGCCAGAAATTGGTGACGAAGTTGTTGGTGCCATTTATGGCCCGGAAGATGGGCATGTCAATCCGTTGAACCTGCTTCGTGCCTACACCAAAGCAATCAAAAAGTTGGGGGCACGCATTGTCACCGGTGTCACTGTGAAGGATGTGTTCAAAAACCACGCACAGCGATTTGAGGTCGTACTGCAAGATGGGACGCATCACAACAGCGCTAAAGTGATTTTGTCGGCAGGTTTAGGCTCGGCGCAGCTTGGCCCTAAGCTTGGTTTTGTTGCTCCAATCAGTGCACAAAAAGGCCAAGTTTTGATCACTGAAAAGCTACCACCAAGGCTTAAGCGCGCATCAGGGATTATAAGACAGGTCAATGAAGGTGGCATTCAGATTGGTGACTCTAAAGAGAATGCTGGCTTTGACGATAGCGATACCTTAGACGTGACGGCAGCGATCGCAGAACGTGCAATTGCGGTTTATCCGTTTCTGGCGCAGACAAAATTGGTCCGTAGCTGGGGGGCTATTCGCATCATATCTCCCGATGGCTTA
Organism: Vibrio sinaloensis DSM 21326; assembly: GCF_000189275.1. Lineage (GTDB taxonomy): Bacteria > Pseudomonadota > Gammaproteobacteria > Enterobacterales > Vibrionaceae > Vibrio > Vibrio sinaloensis. Next base: position 20,467 of record NZ_AEVT01000099.1, read on the forward strand.
CCGATTTATCAGCAGTCGAAAACTAATTCAGGCGCGTATCTTATTAGTTGCCATAGCGGCATTACCTTAGCTGCTGCGCACAGTTATTTACTCCCAGCTTGGCTTGAAGAAGCCGCGGATGCACCTACTTTGGAGTTGTTCAGTGAAGACAGATTCTAAGTTTCAACGAATGGTTGCACCAGAAAGATCGCCACAGACGGTGGAGTTTTTTTGGGAAGGCAAGCCATATACCGCCCATGTTGGTGACACGATTGCGGCTGCCTTGCTGGCTGCAGGTGTTGATCATACTCGAGAGTCTCCACAGTCGGGGGCACCCCGAGCGCCATTTTGTATGATGGGAAGTTGTTTTGAGTGTCGTGTTCAAGTCAATGGTGAGCACAATGTTCAGGCGTGTATGAATGTGATCGAAGACGGTATGTTGATTTGCCGTCAGACAAGTTAGTGGTGAGTTCATGCAAGACGAAATAAAAAAACAAGTCGATGTGTGTGTCATTGGTGCTGGCCCAGCTGGAATGAGTGCCGCAGTGCGATGCGCAGAAGCCGGCGCCAGTGTGGTTGTGATTGATGAACAGGCGATCCCTGGAGGTCAAATATACCGAGCACAGCGGGAGCAAGGGCACCCTAACGGCTCGATCTTTGGGCCCGACTATCAACATGGAGCTAGCTTAATCAAAGCGTTTAATCGCGCGCCACTAACCCATGTAACTAAGGCGACATTATGGCGAGTCGATACCGATAACAGCGTCTACTGGAGCCAAAATGGTGTTGCCAATAAAACCGTCGCGAAACAGATCATTATTGCCACTGGGGCAATGGAACGACCGTTTCCTTTTGTCGGCTGGACACTGCCAGGAGCGATGACCGCAGGCGCGTGTCAGATCATGATGAAAACCTCGGGATTAGTGCCAACCCAAGCCGTTCTGGTTGGTACAGGGCCGCTTATTTATTTGCTGGCAGCGCAGATGGTCGATGCGGGCTCCGCGCCTCAAGCGATTGTTGATACCCAACAGCCAAACAGTTACTTCGAGGCAGCTCGTTACGCAGGCGGAGCAATAAAAGGCCGTAAGGTACTTTTCAAAGGCCTTAAACTACTGGCTAAAATCCGCCGTGCTGGAGTTAAACGCTATACCGGCGCGACAGACATTGCCGCGTACGGAGAGCAAGGTGTCGAGCGAGTTACTTTCACCGCTCACGGAGAGCCACACGCGTTAAACACCCGTTCCTTGCTTTCTCATATTGGCGTTGTTCCTAATGTTCAGCTCACCAGAGCGATGGGACTAGAGCACGACTGGGATCCGCTACAGCTTTGTTGGCGACCAAGGGTTGATCAAGATAACCAAAGCTCTCGCCAAGGTGTCTTTGTTGCTGGTGATGGCAGCGGGATTGGCGGAGCGATGGCTGCGCAATACCAAGGCCAGCTTGCGGCAGTCAGGGCGTTGATGTCGCTTGATGGCGGTGCAGTGAAGTCACTGAGTGAAGAGCGAGACAAACTGAGATCTTCGGTTAAAAAAGAAATAGGTGTCCGACCGTTTTTGGATGCGCTGTACACACCACCGAAGCAGGCACTTGCGCCGAGCGACCAGACCATTGTTTGTCGCTGTGAGGAAGTAACCGCCGGACAAGTTCGACGTCAAGTTGAGAGAGGTGCGCATGGCATCAACCAGATCAAAACCTATACACGTTGCGGTATGGGGCCATGTCAGGGGCGCTATTGCGGCACCACGGTGGCTCATATCATCCAAGAACAAGCGGGGATTCCAATGGAGAAGGTGGGTTACTACCGCCTAAGAAACCCGATTAAACCGCTTAAGCTGGGCGAGTTGGCTAGCTTGACCCCAATAGACGAATCATTCATGAACAAATACAGAAATAAAGGAACACAGCATGACTCACATTCAGCGTAATCATACCAATCAAAGAATGAGCAAAATCGTTATTCATAACGATACTGTTTACCTTTGTGGCCAGGTCGGTGTGAAAGGAACCAGTGTTGCTGAACAAACCGCAGAAGCGTTATCCAGAGTCGAAAGCCTACTGCTTGAAGCCGGCAGTGATAAGGACCATGTACTGCAAACCACGGTTTGGTTGGCAGACATGCAGGACCTTGCGGAAATGAACCACGTGTGGGACGAGTGGTTTAAGCCTGGCTTTGCTCCTGCAAGAGCATGTGGAGAAGCCAAGCTGGCAAGTCCTGAATTAAAAGTCGAGTTGCTTGTTACTGCCGCGGTGATAAAAGCGTAACTCCTGTGTAACTTGAGGAGGCTAACTACGGTTTTTATTTAGCCCAACATTAGACACTTGCATGGGTACAAAACCCGGTAGCGCTTCTACCTGTGTTAGCCATCGTTGCAAATCAGGAGAGTCTGCTAAGCTAATCCCAGCTTCAGGGGCAAGCTTGAGGTAACTGTAAAGTGCCAAGTCGGCAATCGTCGGCTTAGCACCCACCAACCAAGTACGCTCAATCAGGTAACCATTGAGTTGTGCTAATAACTTATACGCCTCTAGCGCTAATGGCTCGTTGTCGATAGTGCGATTAAACAAGTTAGCAGCACGCAGTTTGGCGATAGAGCCTGCCAGTCGGTGGGCAGCCAACGACAAGAACTGTTCAACATGAGCTCTGTCTCGTGGTCCCTCTGGTAGCCAACTCTGGTTATCGTCATAAACACCAGCAAGGTAAATCAATATCGCATTAGAGTCCGCAATGATCGTTTCACCATCAACCAACACTGGAATTTGGCCAAATGGGTTCAACGCCAAGAACTCAGCTTGCTGATGCTCTCCAGCCGGTAAATCTACCTCTATCAATTCGAAATCCAGCCCAAGCATGCTCAGTAGCATGTGTGCTCGGTGTGCATGCCCAGAGATTGGGTGCCAGTAAAGTTTGATCATGATGTACTCCTAACCGTTTGTTTGGTTGTTATTTAAGAACAACTTGCACCAAAGAAAAACCGGACTAACATGGAATGATAATTTCTAATATGTTGACAATCTATGGATACTATCGATGGAATGAGGACAGTTGTCGCGGTGATCGAAACTGGATCGTTTACGGCTGCCGCCGAGCGATTAGGCATCTCAAAATCGCTCACTTCAAAATACGTGAATCGAGTTGAAGAGGAGCTTGGGGTTAAACTATTTAATCGCACGACGCGCAAGCTTTCAGTTAATCAATCCGGTCATGAGTTCTACCAGCAAGCTCAGCAGGTGCTGATGCAGTTCGACAAGTTGTACAGCCAACTTCCGGCCAACAACAAAGGTGCCGCGGGTCCTTTACGTGTCACTGCCTCGCAAGGTTTTGCTGAAGAGCTGCTCAGCCCATTTATCCCTGAGTTTCACCATCGCTATCCCGACATTCAGATCGACATGATCGTCACCAATCAGAAATTGGATTTGGTCGAGCAGGGGATAGATATCGCTTTTCGTGCCAGTGAACTCAACGATTCTGGCTTAAACTACCGCAAGATACTGTCCGTTCAGAGCTCGGTTTATGCTTCTACTGAGCTTGCCAGCCTGTATCAAGGTGACGCAGAACTGAGTCGCTTACCTTGTCTGATCGACAGCAATTTACACTCCAATTCGCGTTGGCCCTTAGAGAGCGCGACCAATAGAAACACCAGTAGCATCGCTGTAAAAACGGTTTTTAAAAGCAACAGTCCACGGCTTATTCGTCAGTTAACGCTGGCTGGTATTGGTGTCAGCTATCAACCAGACGTCATTGCCAAGACCTATGTCAATCGAGGCCAACTGCATAAGTTGGATATCGGCTTTAAGCCACTCAGGTACCCTTTGAATGCTCTTTATCGTGGGGGGGATTATCAACCTGAGAGGATAAAGGTTTTTCTTGATTTTGTGACTGAAAAGCTAGGAGAAAATGGCTAACAGAAGTCACAATACCCGCTCGAGAATATTGGAAAGAATTAACGTTTAATCAATCGGTTAGATGACATAAAAGACTAGGGTGACAATGAAAAAGTTATTGATGTGTTTGACGTTAGTATCGGCGCCCTTGCTGGCGGCGGATGGTGTAGAAGATCCTTGTAATATGCAAGGCGGCGGTGTAATGGCTGGCTATTTGTGCGTTGAGCAAAAATTAAAGGCGGCGGATGCGGAACTTAATAAAACGTATCAACAAGCGATTATCCGAATTCGCGAAGAAGAAACGGCGCTGCGCAAGACATGGTCAGAGACGGAGTTAGTCGAGCCTTTTCGGGCATCGCAGCGTGCTTGGCTAAAATTCAAAGACGCAGAGTGTGAATTCGTTGGCTTATCTTCGACACCTTCACCTTGGCAAGGGGTTCAAATTGAAGAATGCAAATTGGAAATGATCCTAGAGCGCATCGAGTATTTTAAAGGTGTATTTTGGGGATAAAACACGAAAGGAAGCAGCAATGCCATTGAAAGGCGGTAAAGTGGCGATATCCGATAGCAGATTTAGTTTTAAAAACCCAGTTGTGTTTACGATACAAAAACAGCAGGCCATATAGCGTTGTTAAGGCTGAATGACGAGTTTATTTAAGTCATTTGGCACATGGTTTTTGAGGCGATCCAAGTCAATCAACAATAGCTTCTAACTATCGAATAGATAGGAAATGTCGAATTACTTTTTGTTATTGATAGGCATAAGCTATGTCTAACAAAGCAGATTAACCGACATCAACCAAGGGGCTTGATATGACTAAGAATTTCATTGGACTTGACCAACAGCAATCAGAGCAACTCGCTAAAGAACTGAATTCACTATTGGCGCACTACCAAGTGCTTTACATGAATGCGCGCGGCTATCATTGGAACATTAAAGGTGAGGCGTTTTTCGAACTGCACGTAAAATTTGAAGAGATTTACACCGATCTGCAAACCAAAATCGATGAGATTGCCGAGCGTATCTTAACGTTAGGTCACACTCCCGATCATGCCTTTAGCCGTTATCTTGAAGTAAGTGCGATTACCGAACATCAAAACGCGACTGCAGGTAAAGCGTGTGTCGCTGGTCTCGTTAATGGCTTTAGCCAACTGCTGGTTAAGCAGCGCACTATTCTAGAGCAAGCAGGCGATGCTGCGGATGAAGGTACCGCTGCGTTAATGGGTGACTATATTCGTGAGCAAGAAAAGCTAATGTGGATGTTAAACGCCTACCTTCAATAATCGCGGTCACGTATTAAAGGTAATCGGGCTCACTGGAAGGTATGATTCAGTGAGCCTGCAATTGATCGATTTCCACGTGCAGAAGAAAAATCAGTCCAATCGGGTAATAAAGGTTTGCTCGTCATCGACAAATGCAACAAAGCCACCATGATAAATAAACACCCGTCCGCGTCCTTCAACTAGGCAAGCAAGCTGTGGGTTCAAATCTTCTTCGTTATCCTGACTTTTAAACGTGCCCGTATCAGTGATTACGCCCTTGAGCTTAGGCAAGTATCCATAAGTGCGCTTGGCTTGATCAATCAGGCTCAATTCACTGGTGCTCGAGAAGCAGGCAGGAATCGCTCCTGCGTCTTCAATAAATAGAGGTTTCAGTTCTTCAAAAGCGGTAATGACCAGCCAGTCGATGCCGTTAACGTGATGGATAAACATAGAGATTCTCGATAATACTAACGCGCAGAGTGTATCACTATTAGCAAAAATCGCAGTAGAGAATTAGCTACTGGAGGTGGCAGCGCTGCACTGCTTGTTGGTGCAACTTGTCCCAAAAACCTTAAAATCTACACTTTTATTACATCGTAAATTTATCCTAGCGCGTATTTTGTGTGGAGGTACTCATTGACTCTGTACCTGTGAACTACTGTTTCTATGAAGCAACTGGCTAGGACACATAATATGAACAAATTCTATATCGAGTACTGGGCGCAGCAGAATTACTTTCCTGAGTTAGATCTGCAATGTTTCAAACAAGGTGGCGAGTATGCCGAGCGAGATTTGGGTATCGCTTTCGCGGGTGGCGGGACACGTTCTGCTGCTTGCACGTTAGGACAACTGAAAGCGCTGCATGATCTTGATTTGATAGACAGGGTGAAGTATATCTCGGCCGTCTCTGGTGGAGGTTGGGCCGCGGTTCCTTACAGTTTCACCAACAACTTAGAGGCGTATTTTGGCAAGATTTTAGAGCCAACTAAGATAACAACTTCGTTATGCAAACACACTCTACCGGGCTCTCTACAACGCGCTATCACCTCTTCACCTCTCATCTTTAACTTGTTAAAAGGAGGCGGGAAACTGCGAGGTGATGAGAGTTTTGCTTACGCACTAGGACAAGTCTTTTTAAAACCTTATGACCTTGAAAGCCGAAGTCGTTACTTTACCTTCAATGACGAAACGAAAAGCGCTGCGCTGTCGGGCTTTCCGAATGGTATGTCGGCCCAATTTCAGCTATCGCGTGATGGCGCACCTTTCTTGATTCTCGGCGCAACGTTACTAAATGAAGATGGACTCAACTCCGACAAAAAATACCATGTCGAATACACGCCTTACTATTCGGGCGTTCGGGTAGGGCATACCGATAATGACTTCTTTAGTCAGGATGACTATTTTGGCGGCGGCTATGTCACCAGCTGTGGCTATGATTGCAGAGGTCCTTATGCCAAATTGGATGAAGGGACGAAGAGCAAAATGCTGGTCAAACAGGCGCCGCAATCAGGGCTTGATTTCACCAATGAAAAAGCATTCTCACTCAGTGATATTATTGCGAGTACAGGCGTAGCCCCTCAGGAGATCACCAACAATATCGGCTTGGGCGCGCTAGGCTTCCCAGAGTTTAACCACATTCCACTCAATGTGCCTGATGATAAACTGCAAGTCACCGAAGAGTATCCTCATTCTGATGGCGGGCATCTAGAAAACCTAGGTGTGATGCCGCTATTGGCGAGAAAAGTGCCGACAATAGTTGTGTTTGTTAACACCAAAAAACCGTTCGTTCCCGATATGAATCAACCTCTCAATAGCAGTATAAACAAGTCGTTAAAAGCCTTGTTTATGCCGATAGACAACCTTTTTAAGTTTGGCGACTTTGATACTAACGTGGTGTTTAAAGATGGCAAAAATAAGCTGTTGGATGTTATTGCTCAGTTTAGTGCTCAGGTAGATAAAGAGAGCAGCAGCGGAGAATACGTTGCGAATACCGCGTTGATCGCGAAATCAGAGTTAACAACTCGAAAAAACAGCCATTATGGGATTGACGAAGATCATCAAGTGGAGGTTATCTGGGTCTACAACTGTCGCAGTAAAGAGTGGGAAGACTCGATCGCAGAGCGCAGTTTAGCGTCTAAGCTGGCAGAGAAGAAAAAGTGGATTGGCAATCAAGACGGTTTAGAAGACTTTCCTCATTACGGCACTTTTTTCGAGAATCTTCGTGGTGTGGTTGAGCTAACGCCACTGCAGACCAATCTTCTGACCAATCTGTCATATTGGGTAGCGAAGAAAGCCCTAGCTGGTTTGACTTAACAATTTGAATGGCCAATAAAAAAGCGAACCAAATGGTTCGCTTTTTGCTTTTCTTACCTTAGCGGTAGTACAAAGAATTAATCTTCGTAGTTATCGATGCTTGGGCAAGAGCAGATTAGGTTACGGTCGCCGTATACGTTGTCTACACGGTTAACCGTTGGCCAGTACTTCCACTGTTTGGTTGCTTTCGATGGGAAGCAGCCAAGCTCGCGAGGGTATGGACGATCCCATTCTTCGCTTGCAAGATCAACTTGAGTATGTGGAGCGTTAACTAGTGGGTTGTTGTCTAGTGGCCAAGCGCCTTCCTTCACGGCAGTCATCTCTTGACGGATAGCAATCATGGCTTCACAGAAGCGATCCAGCTCTTCAAGATCTTCCGATTCGGTTGGCTCTACCATTAGCGTGCCCGCAACAGGGAACGACATGGTTGGTGCGTGGAAACCGTAATCCATTAGACGTTTCGCGATGTCTTCTTCACTGATACCTGTCTCTTCTTTTAGTGGACGGATATCAATAATACATTCGTGTGCTACTCGGCCATTGGTGCCGCGGTAAAGAACAGGGTAGTGAGGTAGCAAACGCTCCATCACGTAGTTTGCGTTCAGGATAGCGACCTTAGTGGCATCCGTTAGGCCTGCTTCGCCCATCATCGCGATGTATGCCCACGAGATTGGCAGGATAGAGGCACTGCCTAGATCCGCAGCTGAAACGGCAAAGTCTGAACCTTGTACGCCGTTCTCAATGTGGCCTGGTAGGAAAGGTGCTAGATGTGATTTAACACCAATAGGACCCATACCTGGACCGCCACCACCGTGAGGGATACAGAATGTTTTATGCAAGTTCAAGTGAGAAACGTCAGAGCCAATGAAGCCCGGAGACGTCAGACCCACTTGCGCGTTCATGTTTGCCCCGTCTAGGTAAACTTGACCGCCTGCCGCATGAACCATTTCACACACTTCTTTCACTTGCTCTTCGTACACGCCGTGTGTAGACGGGTAAGTGATCATGATGCTTGATAGGTTTTCTGCGTGCTTCTCGATTTTCGCAGCGAGGTCGGCGATATCGATGTTGCCATCATCATCACACTTAACCACAACCACTTTCATTGACACCATAGACGCTGTTGCAGGGTTAGTACCGTGCGCAGAGCTAGGGATCAAACATACGTTACGATGACCCTCGCCACGGCTTTCGTGGTAGCGTTGAATTGCGATTAGACCTGCGTATTCACCGGATGCACCTGAGTTAGGCTGCAGTGAGAAATCGTCGTAACCTGTGATTTCGCACAGCTTCTCTTTCAGATCTTTCGCTAGCGCTGCATAGCCTGCGGCTTGATCTGCAGGAGCGAATGGGTGAATGGAACCAAACTCTGGCCAAGTCACTGGGATCATTTCTGCCGCAGCGTTTAGCTTCATCGTACAGCTGCCCAGTGGGATCATGCCGTGTGTAAGTGAGAAGTCTTTATTCTCTAGCTGCTTAAGGTAACGCATCATCTGCGTTTCGCTGTGGTGCGTATTGAATACTGGGTGAGTTAGGTACTCAGAAGTACGGCGTAGTGCTTCAGGAATCGCTGCGAACTCGTTACCCGCAATTTCAGAAGACAGTGCGTTGACTTCTTCTTTCACACCAAATACCGCAAACAGGGCGTTGACGTCGTCTGTGGTGGTGGTTTCATCAAAGCTCACACCTAGCTTACCGTCTAGCTTGCGTAGGTTGATGTCTGCGGCTTGCGCTTTCGCAAATAGAGCTTCTGTTTGCTCACCAGAATTGATGGTGATGGTATCGAAGAAGCTGTTGTGTGCTAGCTCAAAGCCTGACTTAGTTAAACCAGCAGCTAGGATTGCTGTCATATGGTGAGTGCGACGAGCAATAGTACGTAGGCCTTCTGCGCCGTGGTAAACTGCGTAGAAAGAAGCCATGTTTGCCAATAGAGCCTGAGCAGTACAGATATTTGATGTCGCTTTCTCGCGGCGGATGTGCTGCTCACGAGTTTGCATTGCCATACGAAGTGCTTGGTTGCCTTTTGTATCGATAGAAACACCGATGACGCGACCAGGCATGGTACGCTTGTGTTTGTCACGTGTTGCCATGAAGGCTGCGTGTGGACCGCCGTAACCCATAGGTACGCCGAAGCGTTGCGCTGAGCCGATAACCACATCTGCGCCCATTTCACCTGCAGGTTTTAGAAGCGCAGACGCCAATAGATCGGTTGCTACTGTGACAAGTGTTTTGTTTGCTTGCGCTTTTGCGATGATGTCAGTGAGATCACGTACTTCGCCCGTGGTTCCTGGGTACTGAACTAGGGCACCGAACACATCTTGCTCTGGTAGAGACTCTAGCGAGCCAACCATCACTTCAAAGCCGATGTACTTGGCGCGAGTTTTGACCACTTCGAGCGTTTGTGGGTGTACATCATCAGCAACGAAAAAGACTTTACTCTTGCTCTTACCTGCACGCTTACATAGCGTCATGGCTTCACCTGCTGCCGTCGCTTCATCAAGTAGCGATGCGTTGGCGATGTCCATTGCAGTTAAGTCCATAACCATTTGTTGGAAGTTAAGCAGTGCTTCTAAACGACCTTGAGAAATTTCAGGTTGGTATGGGGTATATGCGGTGTACCAGCCTGGGTTTTCTAGAACGTTACGCAAGATGACGTTTGGCGTGAACGTGTTGTAGTAACCCTGACCGATGAAAGTACGCTTAATCTGGTTTTGGTCAGCGAACTCGCGCATGGCAACCAGCATGTCTGCTTCGCTTTTTGCTTCTGCTAGAGTCATTGGTTGTTCGAGGCGAATTTGTGCTGGAACGGTTTCGTCGATCAGTGCATCAAGACTAACGGCATTGATCGCTTCCAACATTTTCTGTTGATCAGATTTGTTTGGTCCGTTGTGGCGTCCAACGAACTCATTTTGTGTGCTGAGGCTTTGAAGTAATTCAGTCATTGTCCTTTACCTACTCCATCGTTCGGGTAACGGATAGTCGCTACTGATAATGTTAATTATACGTCCGAACTTTGAAAAAAAGCTGCCTCTGAAACAGGGGCAGCCTTCCTAATCTTCCTAATTACTCGTCTTCGATTGAGTTTAGGTATTCGTCTGCGTCTTTCAGATTATCCAGTTCAGATGCATCAGACATCTTCACTTTCACGATCCAGCCACCTTCGTATGGCTCTTCGTTGATTAGCTCTGGGCTATCTTCTAGTTCTTCGTTGATTTCTACGATTTCACCGGTGATTGGTGCATAGATGTCAGACGCTGCTTTTACAGATTCTACGAGGGAGAAGCTTTCACCTGCTTCTACTTCGTCTTCCACTTCTGGTAAGTCTACGAATACTACGTCACCCAGCATTTCTTGCGCGTGCTCAGAAATACCGATTGTTACTGTGCCGTCACCGTTATCGCGTACCCATTCGTGGCTATCTGCAAACTTCAGTGTTTTGTCCATTGCTTAATCTCCAAAATAACTTTGATAAAATTGTTTATTGGTAAAGTGGGAAGCGATTACAAAGCGTTTTCACTTCTTTGCGAACGCGTTGCTCTACTTCTGCGTTACCTTCTGGGTTATCAACTAGCCCATCCAGTACGTCGCCGATCCAATTACCGATGAGTTTGAATTCTTCAGCGCCAAAGCCGCGGCTTGTGCCCGCAGGCGTTCCTAAACGGATGCCCGATGTAATCATAGGCTTCTCAGAATCGAATGGGATGCCATTTTTGTTACATGTGATCCCAGCACGCTCTAGTGCTTCTTCTGCTTTGTTACCTTTCAGGCCTTTAGGGCGTAGGTCTACCAGCATTAGGTGGGTATCAGTTCCGCCTGTCACAATGTCGCATCCGCGAGTTTGCAATACTTCAGCTAGAACTTTTGCGTTATTGATCACCGAATCGATATAAGTATTAAATTCAGGTCCCAAAGCTTCACCGAACGCCACCGCTTTAGCCGCGATAACGTGCATCAGTGGTCCACCTTGAAGGCCAGGGAAGACTGCTGAGTTGATTTTCTTAATGATGTCTTCGTGGTTAGTCAGAATCATACCGCCACGAGGGCCACGCAGTGTTTTGTGTGTTGTTGTTGTTACAACATGTGCGTGTGGTAGTGGGCTAGGGTGAGCACCTGTTGCGATAAGACCAGCAATGTGTGCCATATCAACCATTAGAATTGCGTCAACTTCGTCTGCGATTTCGCGGAACTTAGCAAAGTCGATAGTACGTGGAATCGCACTACCGCCAGCGATGATCATCTTAGGTTTGTGCTCTAGCGCTAATTGACGAACATCTTCGTAGTTGATCTCAAGTGTTTCGCGGTCAACGCCGTATTGAACAGCATTGAACCATTTACCTGAAAGCGCAGGGCGCGCGCCGTGTGTTAAGTGGCCACCCGCGTCCAGTGACATACCTAAGATAGTATCGCCCGGTTGCAATAGAGCTAGTTTTACAGCGCCGTTTGCTTGCGCGCCTGAGTGAGGTTGAACGTTTGCGTAATCACACTTAAAAAGTTGCTTCGCACGTTCGATGGCGATGGCCTCTACCGTATCAACGTGTTCACAGCCACCGTAGTAACGACGGCCAGGGTAGCCTTCTGCATATTTATTAGTCAGACAGGTACCTTGTGCTTGCATAACCGCTTTAGACACAATGTTCTCAGAAGCGATTAATTCAATTTGTTCATTTTGACGAGTGTTCTCAGCTTGAATGCCTGCGAATACTGCGTCGTCTGTAGCAGCAAGGTTAGTAGAGAAAAAATTCTCTAAGCTGTGATTTTGGTACGTTTTGTTCATGGTAGATGACCTTCCATTCATGCCGACGAGATAGTTATGAAAGTTTGTTGTTCTCGTCAGTCCTCTTTCTAGTACTGCTCTTTCTTTGTGAAGAACAGAGCGATTTTTTAGCCCCAAATAAGTGTTTCAATCCGTGGGGAAAAACCGAATCTAATTGTTAAATCTATCAAGCAACCAGTTCGGAAATAGCATCTCTACAACTAACAAGTTGGTAACATAGCGGTTGTCGCAACAACAATCAACCAAAAATTTCCTATTGGAAACAAGGTTTCTAAAACTGTTAGCGAGAGCACGCTTTATTTACGGCTGTAATCTTTTTTCTCAGAGGGGGTTAGTGCACAATGAAATTGAGACAGGAAGTAGCCGTATATAAGTAGAGGGAACCATGCCCGAAGATATCTATGATGAGTACCCATCATTGACTCTTGCAAAAGAGTCTACCGATCAGAACATAGAGCCGCTCAAATTGGGCGACAGAATTAAGGACATTCGTGGCAAATTAGGTTTGACTCTCGAAGAGGCCAGTCAACGCACGGGCCTAGCCCGTTCTACCTTGAGTAAGATTGAAAACGAACAGATTTCTCCGACCTTTCAGGCGATGCAAAAACTGGCCATGGGGTTGCAGATTGATATGCCGCAACTCTTTGAACCGCCTAGAAAAAAGGTTGCAACAGGCCGTAGGGATATTACCCAAGCAGGGCAAGGAAAACCGCACCCAACTCCAACCTATGAGCACGAGCTGTTGGCCACGCAGTTGTCTAATAAAAAGATGATGCCATTTAAGAGCCAAGTTCATGCGCGTAGCTTTGAAGAATATAACGACTGGGTTCGCCACGACGGCGAAGAATTTTTGCTTATTCTTTCCGGCTCTGTTCGATTCTATTCAGAGTTTTATGAGCCGGTAGAAATGAGTGAAGGGGACAGCGTTTATTACGATGCCAATATGGGCCATATGCTGATTTCAACCAGCGAAGAAGACGCGCATATTTTGTGGGTGACTGCTAAATAACGTTAAGTTTTCTAAGTTTTCCTATAATAAAGGCAAACGTTTGCTTTTGTGATTTAGATGAGTACAATAGCGCCATCTTGAGCCAGCCTAGCTCGAGATGGCGCTTCTGTTTACTCTCTACTATTGTGAATTTAATGTTAAATGTCACATTTTGAACTGTTCTCGACATGTTAATGGTGCAAAATTTCTCCACTCATGTTTATTATTGGAAACAAGGTTTCCTAGTGTGGAAAACGAACCTGATTAAATGGAGACAACAATGACTCAAGATCTACTCAAAACACCACTTCATGCATTACATGTAGAAGCGGGTGCGAAAATGGTTCCTTTCGCGGGCTACGATATGCCAGTGCAATATAAGCTTGGTGTAAAGAAAGAGCATCTACATACACGTGATGCTGCAGGTCTATTCGATGTATCTCACATGGGGCAATTACGCCTGCATGGTGAAGGTGCAGCGGCATTCCTAGAGTCATTGGTTCCCGTTGATATTATCGATCTGCCACAAGGCAACCAGCGCTATGCGTTCTTTACGAATGAGCAGGGCGGTATTATGGATGACCTTATGGTGGCAAATTTGGGTGATCACCTGTTCGTTGTCGTCAATGCTGCGTGTAAAGAGCAAGACATCAATCATTTAGAAGCGCACTTACCTTCAGGTGTTGAGCTAGAAATCATCGACGATCGTGCACTGCTTGCACTGCAAGGCCCTAAGGCTGTTGATGTACTTAAGCGCTTTAATGCTGATGTGGCTGACATGCTATTTATGGATGTGAAGAAACTTGAGATTCTGGGCGTTGAATGTATCGTTAGTCGCAGTGGTTACACTGGCGAAGACGGATACGAGATCTCTGTACCTAATACACATGCCGAAGAGTTAGCACAAAAACTGACGTTGGAAGAAGAAGTTGAATGGATCGGCTTGGGCGCACGTGATTCTCTGCGTCTAGAGTGTGGTTTGTGTCTGTACGGTCACGACCTAGACACAACAACCACACCTGTGGAAGCCAGCCTACTATGGGGTATTCAGAAAGTACGTCGCGCAGGCGGTGAGCGTGAAGGTGGTTTCCCTGGTGCGGATATCATCCTTAAACAAATTGAAACGAAAGATGTATCTCGCAAGCGTGTTGGTTTGGTTGGTCAAACTAAAGCTCCTGTGCGTGAAGGTACAGAGCTGTTCGACGCAGATGACAATAAAGTCGGTGTGGTAACAAGTGGAACAGCCGGTCCTAATGCAGGCAAGCCCGTCTCAATGGCTTATGTTCGTGCCGATCTTATGGCGGTAGGTACAGAGCTATTTGCTGAAGTACGTGGTAAAAAACTGCCAATGACGGTTGAGAAAATGCCGTTTGTGCCGCAACGTTACTATCGCGGTTAAGCATTATTCAAGATACGAATAAAACCTCTCGACTGAGAGGTTTTTTTGTATGTATTATGGCGGCGACCGAATAATAAAGGATAGATTTATGAAAAGGCTTGCAGTATTTTTGCCTCTATTGGCGAGTTCTGGTGTGTATGCATTTGAAGCGACCCCCTATATCGTCAACGGAACACAAGCGAACATCGCTAACTACCCCTCATTTTCTAGTCTTTATTTTGATGATGGTCGATTTTACGGCAACTTCTGTGGCTCTACGATCATTAACAGCGAATACATTCTTACTGCAGCGCATTGTATCTATGGTGATTACAATCGGATGCTTCATACATGGGCCGTTCCGCATGTCACTAATGAATCAGGTTACTTGAATGGTGATTATGAATCGGTTCGCGCGGTGGAATTCTATTATCCAGATGGTTATGTCCATTCCTCTGCTCAGAAATGGCCAAACGACATCGCGATCATCAAACTTGCACGCCCTTTATCTGGAGCACCGAACTACATCAGCAAGCTTAACTTTGACAATGCAAAGTCTACACTACAAAGAACGGGTGGGTATAAGGCGATTGGTCATGGTTTGATTGAAGGAAATGTTGACTCTGACGGTATCCTGCTTGAAACCGATCTCACGTTTACATTTGATAGTCGTTGCGGAACGTCGGAAGGCCAGCTCTGCTTTGATGGTGCACTAGATGGGAACTATAAGAACTCTACCTGTAAGGGGGATTCTGGCGGTCCGGTGTATGCTGATTTTGGTACCAATGATGGCTATGTTCAAATCGGCATTACCAGTTTCGGACCTGAGTCATGTGGAGATAGAACTGAGCCTGCTACCTCAGCGTTTACCAACATTCACTACTATCAAAACTGGATTAACCGCGTGATCAACGGTGGTGAGATACCGAAGTACCATATAGTTACTGAAGGTGATACTCGCCAGTTGGTTGAGAATGTCTCTGCGAACGTTAAAGCGACCAATGAACATACTGATGCTGCTAGCTCGTCTGGAGGCTCTGGTGGTTCACTCGGGTGGCTCTCTTTATTGACCCTTGGATTCTTTGGTTTGCGTAAAAAACGAGCAAATTAGAGCCCGTTAATTAATCTCAGCTCCCCCCTATTTCGTAAACTAAACTAATAGGTGATAGATACGGAAAGGGTGGGGTGCTTATGTTCAAGTCTATCGGTGCCGCTTCTGCGCTGCTAGTGAGTTTCTCTATACACTCATTTGAAGTCGAACCATATATTGTTAATGGCTCGACGGTTAATATTGCCAATTACCCTTCTTTTGCCAGCCTATTTTATCGCAGTGATACGCTCTACAGCACCAACAGTTTTTGCGGTGCGACGATGATAAATAGTGAGTACGCACTGACTGCTGCTCACTGTATTTACGGTCAAGATGAGACCATGCTCTATACGGTGGTTGCACCGCAACTTGAAGATGAAGCTCAGTTTCTTTCTAGTACACAAGCTCGAGTGGTAGAGTTTTATTATCCCGATACTTACTCCGACTCTTCCTCTACCTTGTGGCGGGACGACATTGCGATTCTCAAACTAGAGTCACCACTTCCAGTGGGCGATATGCGTAGTTTGCTCAACACGACCTACAACAACGCCTATCCAAGTAATGCGGATTTCAAAGCGGTCGGTCATGGGTTTATTGAAGGCAACGTTCCGGGAGGGACGGAACTGTTACAAACCGACTTGGACTACATTTCAACGTCAGATTGTCGTACTGAGATCGGCAGTCAAATCACCACTAAACAGCTTTGCTTTGGGGGAGATGAGGTTAATGGTTTTCAAAATTCGACCTGTTCAGGGGACTCCGGTGGTCCTGTCTATTTCTATAACGGCATTGAATACATTCAGGTTGGCTTAACGAGTTTTGGCCCCGCGACATGCGGTGATGTCCGCTACAATGTCACCTCGGTCTTTACTGACATCTACGACTATCAAACCTGGATCAATCAAGTCCTCAATGGTCAAGTTGAACCTCAGGCGTACGTCGCACTTCAAGATGGAATTCGTGTACTGGTTAATCGAGACAGCGGTACGACTCAGGCCGAAGTAGTGTCGGAATCTTCGCAAAGTCGCAGTGGGGGATCACTATCATTATTTATGTTGATTTCTCTGATTCTGCTGACGGCAAAATCACTCAAAAAACGCACTATGAGTAATCAGTAGAGTATGAAGTATCATTCTTAAAAATGAGAATGTCTATATATCTTTATGATTTATAGGGTAATTTTGTTTTTGTGTGTCACGAATCTAAGACGGGATATGTTGACTAATCCAAGCTAAACGATAGTTTTAAATTATTAAATGAGCGTAGCCGGAGAAATCCCCAATGACCGAGAGCAAAAATTATCAAATCACACTGTTGTCCGATGTGAGTATGCAAGCCAATCTATTCAAAGATTCATTGGAGAAAGGCCTTCATTTAACCGTTAACATCGTCTCTGTTGACGACTTGCAAGCGTATGATGGTGATAGCCGACTTTTAGGTGATTTCGTGCTGTTCGACTTTCAGTATCTTGATGATGATCGCTTCAACGAGTACAGCCAGATTAAAGCAGCAAGCGATCGCTCTGTAAAAGAAATTGTGATCAATTGCCCGAAAGAGGCCACCTCTACCCAGCTGTTCAAGTGGCGTAACTTGGTCGGCGTGTTTTACGTAGAAGATGATATTTCCCTACTGTTAAAAGGTATGGAAAAGATCATGAACGATGAAATGTGGCTCTCGCGTAAAGTGGCCCAAGATTATATTGAATACTTCCGCTGCGCGAATACGGTGACGACATCCCAAGCCTACGCCAACTTAACCAAGCGTGAAAAAGAAATTATGCGCTTGCTCGGCCATGGTGCCTCTAACTTACAAATTGCCGATGAATTGTTTGTTAGTGAAAACACTGTCAAAACTCACCTTCATAATATCTTCAAAAAGATCAATGCTAAAAACCGTCTGCAAGCATTGCTATGGGCGAATAACAACATTGCGTTGGAAGAGCGCGCATAAGCCAACTCAGCAAAGTTGAAGGAAAGGCACACCACTCGGTGTGCCTTTCTTGTTTTATGCGCTGTAGGTATGTTCTGAAACTGTTTTATTAATCATATGAATGCTACCCGCCAAGGATTAAATAGCGGAAAATAATCGCAACAGACTTCGTTCTATCTATGGTGTTGTAAGGCGGGGTTGACGGGGCCTCGATACAATACGAGTGCCTATTCGGTTGGATTTTAATTGGAGCATGAGTCGATGTGGGCGAACTACATTAAAAGCGATCTTAGTCGCTATGTGGGTGAAGATAATCTGAACTATAAGTCTTTCTTAAAAGAGTACTTTCTAAATACCGGATTCAAATTCTCCGTCTGGTTAAGAATTGCTAAGTTTAGCCATTCGCCCGTTTTGAAGACGATTGCCAGATTTCAACATCTGCGATTTAAACAAAAATATTTACTCGATATTTCTATCAAAGCGGATATTGGCTATGGTCTTTATCTCGGTCATGGCGGTGGCATCATGGTGAACCGTACTGCTAAATTAGGCAACAATGTGAATCTTTCACCATTTACGACCATAGGCTCAAATCATGAGAATGCGGCTGAAATCGGTGACAATGTTTATATCGGGCCAAATGTTTCGATTGTTGAAGACGTTAAGATTGGTGACAACGTTAAGATTGGTGCAGGCGCTGTGGTGACGCGTGATGTTCCAAGCAGCGCGACGGCCGTTGGGGTGCCCGTAAAGGTCTTAAAGATTGATGATACTCCAAATGAGTATGTGATAAACCGCTGGCAGAGTCATCATTGATAACCCTACCTAAATCAACGCCTCCCATTGGGAGGCGATGTTTTTAGATAATGCAGTGTTTAGCGAAGTTCTTCACTTCATTAGCACTCCAATCACCTTTTGGCTTTTCTTTCAGGTCCGCACACCAAGATTTGCTGCCTACAGGTTCTAGAAGCACACAGTGTTTTGCATAATCTACCGCGTCTTGAGCACTCCATTCATGCTTAGGTGCTTCGGCTTTATGGTCACACCAGCTTTGCGTTCCTACTTCATCTTTACACGCGCTCAGTGCGAGTAGTGTAAACAGGGCTAAAGTTACTTTCTTCATGTTGTGATTCCTTCGATATTCTCGCGCTACTATACCGAAACCTAAGCAAAAAGTGTGTCTTGATCACGTAAATTCAGAAATTACTGGCTGGATCCGATTAAGAAATTAGTGAGGTTAGTCACCAAAAAAACGGCTCTTTATGCCTTAAGGAAGATCATTTTCACACTATTTATTCTCGTTGTTCGCAAAAAAACAAATCGCTATTATTATTTCATCGAAACGTTTCGATGAGTTTTCTGTCAATAAGAATTGCATACCAAATAGAGAACTCTTGATTGTTTAAACGTGTATTCGATAGGTCGATGAGATGAAAAAAAGTACCCTGATTAACTCTGAACTTTCTTACTTAGTGGCAACGCTAGGTCATACCGATGAGATCACCATTTGTGATGCCGGTTTACCCATTCCTGAAGAAGTTCAACGTATAGATTTGGCATTGACGCATGGGGTGCCAAGTTTTCTTGAAACCGTACGTGTGATGTTAAGCGAATCTCAGATTGAAGGGGTCATCATGGCGGAGGAGTTTGCCAAGGTTAGTCCAACTCATCACCAAGCTTTGATTGCCGAACTGGCGGCTGAGAAGGAAGCGACAGGTAAAGAGATTTCAGTTACTTACCTTTCCCATGAAGCCTTTAAGGACCGTACGACTCAAAGTCGTGCCGTGGTTCGCACCGGTGAATGTACACCTTACGCGAACGTTATTTTCCAAGCTGGCGTGGTTTTTTAAGCCAAGTATATTGAGGACAGATTATGACTCAAGCCATCTTACAACTGAGTGCAATCGAGAAAGCGTTTCCCGGTGTTAAGGCGTTAGACCAAGCGAGTCTGAACGTTTATCCAGGTCGCGTAATGGCACTGATGGGCGAAAATGGTGCAGGTAAGTCAACGCTAATGAAGGTGTTAACTGGCATCTACAGCATGGACTCTGGTTCTATTCACTACCAAGGGCAACCTGCAGCGTTTAAAGGGCCAAGAGATTCACAACAAGCGGGTATCAGCATCATCCACCAAGAGTTGAACTTGATACCTGAGTTAACGATTGCCGAAAACATTTTTCTTGGCCGTGAGTTCACTGGCGCACTGGGCCGAATTCAATGGGACAAGATGTACGCTGAGGCAGATAAGTTGCTTGCGCGTCTTAACGTCAAACACAGCTCCAAGACTTTGCTCGGTGAGCTGAGCTTAGGTGAGCAGCAGATGGTTGAGATTGCCAAGGCGCTGTCGTTTGAATCCAAGGTCATCATTATGGATGAGCCCACGGATGCATTAACGGATACCGAAACAGAGTCTTTGTTTAAAGTGATCAATGAGTTGCGTGATCAAGACTGCGGAATCGTTTACATCTCGCACCGTTTGAAAGAGATCTTTGAGATTTGCGACGACATCACAGTTCTGCGTGACGGTAAATTTATCGGTGAATGCCCAGTTGTCGAGACCGACGAAGATGGACTGATCGAGATGATGGTTGGACGCAAGCTTGATGAACAATACCCGCGTATTGATGTTCAGCACGGCGATACTTGCCTTGAAGTTATCGGCTTAACGGGCTCTGGGATTCACGATGTCAGCTTTACGCTAAAGCGCGGTGAAATTCTTGGTGTTTCAGGCCTGATGGGGGCTGGGCGTACTGAATTGATGAAGGTTATCTATGGCGCATTACCGAGTGAACGCGGCGTTATCAATCTGAATCAAAAAACCATCAATCCGGTGAGCCCACAAGATGGTTTAGCGAATGGCATTGCCTACATTTCTGAAGACCGTAAAGGTGATGGTCTAGTACTTGGCTTATCGGTCAAAGAAAACATGTCGCTATGTTCTCTCGATAAGTTGACTCAAGGTGGTCGAATTCAACACGGTGAGGAAGTGGTGGCGGTGGAAGATTTCATCAAGCTCTTCAATATCAAGACCCCGACCCGAGACCAAATCATTGGTAACTTGTCCGGTGGTAATCAGCAGAAAGTGGCGATTGCTAAAGGGCTAATGACCAAACCTAAAGTACTGATTCTTGACGAGCCGACGCGTGGTGTCGATGTCGGAGCTAAGAAAGAGATCTACCAACTGATTAACAAATTTAAAGCTGACGGCATGAGCATCATTTTGGTCTCTTCTGAGATGCCAGAAGTGCTTGGAATGAGTGACCGCATCATGGTGATGCATGAAGGCCGAATCAGTGGTGAATTTGACGCAAAAGATGCCGACCAAGAAAAACTGCTCGCGTGTGCAGTTGGCAAAAAGATTAACGAGGAAGCAGCATGAGTACCAATACCATGAGCAAACCCAATGAAACACATGGCAAGAAACTGCTGAGTAAAGAGTGGCTAATCGAACAAAAATCGCTGATTGCGCTGCTCTTTCTCATTGTTGTCGTATCGTTCCTTAACCCTAACTTTTTTACCGTAGACAACATTCTCAACATTCTGCGTCAAACGTCGGTTAATGCCATTATTGCTGTGGGTATGACGCTAGTTATTTTAACCGCAGGCATCGACTTGAGTGTCGGCTCTGTACTGGCGTTATGTGGCGCGTTTGCTGCTAGCTTAATTGCAATGGAAGTTCCTGTGCTTATAGCTGTTCCAACGGCGCTAGTAGCAGGGGCTGCGCTCGGTGCCATCAGTGGCATCATCATCGCCAAAGGTAAAGTGCAGGCCTTTATCGCAACCTTAGTCACCATGACGCTGCTGCGCGGTGTCACTATGGTGTACACAGACGGTCGTCCTATCTCAACCGGTTTTTCAGATACCGCGGATGCGTTCGCTTGGTTCGGTACAGGCTACGCGCTGGGTATCCCAGTTCCCGTGTGGCTAATGGTTATCGTGTTTGCCGCGGCTTGGTTCTTACTTAACCACACTCGCTTTGGCCGCTATGTTTACGCATTAGGTGGTAACGAGTCTGCAACGCGCTTGTCAGGTATCAATGTTGACCGCGTTAAGATCGGCGTTTACGCAATCTGTGGTCTGCTAGCAGCGCTTGCCGGCATTATCATTACCTCACGCCTTTCTTCTGCTCAACCTACCGCGGGTATGGGCTACGAGCTAGACGCTATTGCCGCGGTTGTATTGGGCGGCACCAGCTTGATGGGGGGCAAAGGCCGTATAATGGGAACGTTAATCGGTGCACTGATTATCGGCTTCTTGAACAACGCTCTAAACCTACTCGATGTTTCGTCTTACTACCAAATGATTGCAAAAGCAGTGGTCATTCTTCTTGCGGTACTGGTGGACAACAAGAACAAGTAACTGAATTCATAACAGGTTCGGAGGAAAGGACTCCGAACCACCCTACACAAGGACTAATACAATGAAAAAATTAGCGACATTTATCTCTGCTGCACTTCTTACCTCGACCGTTTCTGTTTCAGCACAGGCGCAGGACACGATGGCAATCGTACTGTCTACGTTGAACAACCCATTTTTCGTCACGATGAAAGATGGTGCGGAAGCTAAGGCGAAAGAACTGGGCTACGACTTGATTGTTCTCGATTCACAGAATGACCCAAGCAAAGAGTTGTCGAATGTGGAAGATCTAACTATTCGTGGCGTGAAAGCGATTTTGATTAACCCAACAGACTCAGATGCCGTATCTAACGCGATTCGCATGGCTAACCGCTCAAACATCCCTGTATTGACGCTAGACCGCGGTGCGAGCCGTGGTGAAGTCGTTAGCCACATCGCTTCTGACAACGTGGTTGGTGGTGAAATGGCGGGCCACTACATCATGGAGAAAGTTGGCGAAAAAGCGAAAGTTATCCAGCTTGAGGGTATTGCCGGTACGTCTGCTGCGCGTGAACGTGGTGAAGGTTTCATGAATGCGGTTAAAGGCAGTGAAATGGAATTGCTTGCAAGCCAGCCCGCCGATTTCGACCGTACTAAAGGTCTTAACGTAATGGAGAACTTGCTGGCTGCTAACCCTGATGTCCAAGCGGTATTTGCGCAGAACGATGAGATGGCACTTGGTGCTCTGCGCGCGGTGCAGGCATCCGGCAAAGACGTAATGATCGTTGGTTTTGATGGTACTGACGATGGTATCGCTGCTGTGAACCGTGGCAAATTAGCTGCAACGGTAGCGCAACAACCAGATCTGATCGGTTCTTTAGGTATCGAGACGGCGGACAAAGTACTGAAAGGTGGTTCAGTTGAGCAGTACATCCCAGTACCGCTAAAAGTGATCGCTAAGTAATCCTTTTGCCTTCCTCTTCCTTGTTATCTGTCGTTTGGGAGAGGAGGGCACATAAGCTTGCGTTTTTTCGCCACTTTGTTGAGAGAGCGCAAACTTATTACCCTGTTCAAAAAATAAAGGCTCTAGAGAGCCGAGGATAACCGTATGAATAAGTTAGTGGTTTTAGGTAGTGTTAACGCTGACCATGTTCTTCAAGTGCCTTCTTTTCCTCGTCCTGGCGAGACACTTCACGGTCGCAACTATCAAGTTATTCCTGGCGGCAAAGGTGCAAACCAAGCGGTTGCCGCCGCGCGACTCAATGCAGACACAGGCTTTATTGCTTGTGTCGGCGATGATGCTTTTGGCATCAATATCCGTGAAAACTTCAAGCTTGATAACATCGATATCGCCGGTGTGAAGATGCAGCCTAATTGCCCAACGGGTATCGCTATGATTCAGGTCGCGGATAGTGGAGAAAACAGCATCTGCATTTCCGCAGAAGCAAACGCGAAACTGACCGCTGATGCCATTGAATCGGATCTGGAAAGAATTCGCCAAGCTAAATATTTGTTGATGCAACTAGAAACCCCTATGTGTGGCATAGAGAAGGCCGCTCAAGTCGCGAAAGAAGCGAAAACTAATGTTATTTTAAACCCTGCGCCTGCACGTGAGCTTCCCGATTCACTGCTGGCGTGTGTTGATGTGATTACGCCAAATGAAACCGAAGCTGAGTTACTAACTGGCATTGTGGTTTCGGATAACGAGAGCGCTCAGGAAGCGGCTAATGTTCTGCATCGAAAAGGCATCGAAATTGTAATGATCACTCTTGGTGCGAAAGGGGTTTGGCTAAGTCAAAACGGACGCGGAGAGCTGATTGAAGGCTTCAAAGTTGACGCAACCGACACGACCGCCGCAGGCGATACATTTAATGGGGCATTGGTCACTGGTTTATTAGAAGATTTACCTCTAGAATCAGCCATCAAGTTTGCTCATGCTGCTGCAGCTATCTCCGTAACACGATTTGGCGCGCAAACCTCTATCCCAACTCGAGAAGAAGTGGATGCGTTTTTGGCAGAGCGTTGTAACTAAGGTTTAGCCGCATAGGGAGATTATTGCATGGCTACTATGAAAGATATTGCCAAACTAGCGGGCGTTTCCACCTCAACCGTTAGCCATGTGATCAATAAATCGCGCTTTGTGAGTGAAGAAATCTCAGAGCGCGTCAATAAAGCCGCTCAAGAACTCAATTACACCCCTTCCGCGCTCGCGCGCAGTCTCAAAGTCAATCGAACCAAAACCATTGGCATGCTGGTGACCACGTCAACCAACCCTTTTTTTGGGGAAGTGGTAAAAGGCGTAGAGCGTAGCTGCTATCAGCAAGGGTATAGCTTAATTCTGTGCAATACAGAGGGCGATAACCAACGCATGCGCGAATCCATCATCACTTTGCTGCAAAAGCGCGTTGACGGCTTGATACTGATGTGCTCATCGTTAGAAGGTGAGCGCATTGATGTATTCGATAAGTACCCTGATATTCCCGTCGTTGTCATGGACTGGGGGCCAATGCTGTTTACTAGCGATAAGATTCAGGATAACTCGCTGCGTGGCGGTTATATGGCTGCTAAACATCTCATTGAAGCCGGCCATAAGCACATTGGTTGTATTACCGGGCCGTTAGTCAAACACCAGGCGCAGATGCGTTATGAAGGCTATAAGCGCGCGCTTAACGAATCCAACTTAGAGTTCAACGCCAACTGGATTATCGAAGCGGACTTTGAGTGTGAAGGTGGGTACAGTGCGTTCAATGCAATGTTTGATAAAGGCCCACTGCCCACTGCTCTGTTTGTCAGCAATGATATGATGGCAATGGGGGTAATCAACGCCGCCAACGAAAAGGGCATTAAGATTCCAGAGCAGTTATCGATTATCGGCTACGATGATATTCAAATCTCTAAATTTATGACCCCTGCGCTTACCACCATTCACCAGCCTAAATATCGTTTAGGTAAAGCCGCGGTTGAAGCTTTATTGAATAAACTTGATGGTGGTCAAACCGATTCGCAAGTGGTTCAACTAGAGCCGACACTTATCGAGCGTAATACCGTAGTGGCTCCTCAGTCTTAAGCATTGAGTGATCGAACAAAATCGTTCTAACACGAGTGTTCTTTTTGATGCCGCTGTTAGTTAGAGATAACTAATGTATTAGCGAGAAAGATTGCTATCCATGTGCTAAACCTAACTTAGATACTACGAAAGTTGAGGCTAGCTCACGCATGGATTTTTTTGCCGACCAACGAGGAGAAGGGAACGCTGCCACTGACTCCAGTGAAACAGAGCAATCTCTTCAGGCGCCATGGAAGGTGTTGTTGGTCGATGATGATAAACAGATGCATCAGATCACGCGACTGGCATTAAACGGTTTTGAATTTGATGGTAAAAAACTTGAGCTGATCTCTGCTTACTCAGGTGAAGAAGCCCAGGGGATTTGTGCGTCTCATAGCGATATCGCCTTAGCGCTCATTGATGTGGTGATGGAGTCAGATCATGCCGGGCTCAAATTAGTTCAGTTCATTCGCGAAGAGCTCGATAACTCACTGATTCGCTTAGTGCTGCGGACAGGACAAGCGGGTCAAGCCCCTGAAGATACCGTTATTCGTGAGTATGAAATCGACGATTATAAAGAGAAGACCGATCTCACGACGCAAAAACTCAAAACCTTGCTCTACTCTATGCTGCGTTCATATCGCGACTTAAAGCTAATTGCAGCGCAAAAAAACGGCTTGGCCAAAGTGATCGAATCGTCTGCTAAGGTACAAAACACCTCAACGCTACAAGATTACGCCAGCTCGGTACTGGAGCAACTGACGTCTTTGCTCCAGTTGGAAGAGTCTGCTTTTTACTGCGTGGTTAAGCCACAACCTCATGGTGAAGAAACGCGTGCATTGACGCTGGCGGCTTCAGGGGATTACATCAACTGTTATCAAGGATGTGCATTAGATAAATTGCCACCGAAAGTTGCGAATCGCTGCAAGGAAGCCTTGGAGAGTCGTTCGTCGAAAAACTTCGGCGACGCCTTTGCGTTATTCGCCCGCGATCAGCAAGGTGTCGACAGCATTCTCTATGTTAACTACAGCAAACATTTGAATGATCTCGATATGCAGTTGCTTGAGATATACATGCATAACATCGGTCTCACCTTTGAAAACATTAGCCTGCTTCTTGATATTAAAGAAACCTCGAAAGAGTTGGTCTACAACCTTGCCAATGCCGTTGAAGCACGCAGTAAAGAGACAGGGGCTCATGTACAAAGAGTCGCGGTTATATGTGAAAAACTCGCTTTGCTGTATGGACTGCCCGACAGTGAAGTGATGATGATTAAGCTTGCGGCTCCATTACACGACGTTGGTAAAGTGGCGGTGCCAGATTCGATTTTGCATAAACCGGATAAGCTGACCGATGATGAATGGCGTGAGATGCAGCGCCATGTCGATTATGGTGTAGACATATTGAGTCGTTCCAAACGACGCTTGATATTAATTGCCAAAGAAATCGCGGGTCATCATCACGAAAAATGGGATGGCAGCGGCTACCCAGCGGGCTTGAAGGGAGAGCAAATTCCTTTATCTGGACGCATTGCCGCCTTAGCCGATGTGTTTGATGCATTAGGCTCGAAGCGCTGTTACAAAGAGCCGTGGAGTGACGAAGATATTCGCCAGGAGATCATTAGCCAACGAGGAGCTCACTTCGAGCCCCTACTGGTCGACTTGATGCTCCAGCATTGGCAAGAGTTTCTTGATATTCGCAATGCGCTGCCTGACTAACGGCTATATATGAAAGTCGTGATTGTGTTCGGGGGTGGCATCACTTGGTAATTCCTTGGGTAGAGTAATGCGGTAGTAAACGCCTTCATTTGGCTCGGAATCAAACGTGAGTTGGCCTTTCAACTTTTGCGTGACCAGATTAAAAACCAAATTCAGGCCCAGCCCCGAGCCACCTTTTCCTCTCTTACTCGTAAAAAAGGGTTCAAAGATTTTGTGATGGAGAGATTTATCGACGCCACAGCCGTTATCTCGATATTCTAGCAATAAGCTATCGTCATTATCGCTCACTGAAATGTTGATACTCGGCTGAGGTTGATCAGTGAAAGCATGATTGACACTGTTGAGTATCAAGTTAGACACAACCTGAGTTAGCACACCCGGTAGGCTGTTCATATGCAAGGTTTGATCACCATTAAGTTGGGGAGTGACAGGTATTTTACGTGTTTCGGGGTGCAAGCTTGCCACTAGCGCATCAAGGACTTGCAAAACGTTAAACGCCGAGCGGCTCTCTGAAACTTGATCGACCGCGGTTTGTTTAAAGTCTCGAATCAGTTTCGCAGCGCGGTTTAGGTTACTTTCCAACATCTCGCTGCCTTCGGCAACGCGGCCCATGACGGTATCAAATTGGCTGCTGGTCAGCGTTTGATTGCTAAACGCTAGGTTGAGCTCCTGAGTGGCCTCTCGAATCACTGAGGTAGCCGTAACAGCGATACCTAAAGGCGTATTTACCTCATGCGCCACACCGGCAACCAGCCCGCCGAGCGCGGCAAGCTTTTCTTGCTCTACCAACTGTTGCTGGGCTGATTGAAGTTGGTCCATGCTCTGCTTTAAATCGACAGTGCGCTCAGCTACGGTGCGTTCAAGATTCTGGTTGAGCTCTTCGAGTTCTATCTGGGTTTGCTTCAGTTCGGTGATGTTGATGGCTGTGCCGCGAAAACCTAAGAACTTGTCATCTTTAAAGTGGGCTTTAGCCTGAAACATCAGGTAGTAAGTGATGCAGTTCATGGTGATTTGCTCTTCACATCTTGCAAAGTCAGAGCGGCGCTGTAAGTGTTGTTTAAGCTGGTAGCACTCAGCAAGACCAGCCACATCGCGTAGCAGGGGTTTGCTATTGTCCTCAATGGATAACGCGGTCTTCATGGTTTCTGAGCAATAAAGCAGGTAGCCATTCTCATCGGTTTCCCATAACCAATCAGATGAGACCAAAGCAAAATCGTTAAGGCGTAATTGCTCTTGGCGAATCGTTTGGTACAAGGTAGACACATTCGCGGTGATTTTATTGGTTTCATCTCCTAGCCAGTCCAGCTCATCTTCCTTCTCGGCTACCCAATAATTGTGTTCAAGCTCCAGTGCCTCTGCTGGGTGGCGAGGGTTGTAGCTGCGTAGGTACTTGGCAATGGCAAAAATCCTTCGGTTGATGCTGCGATGGAAAACCATGAGTACAATTGCGCACACCACCAAAGTGCGAAACATATTCAGGAGCAGGGTATAAACGAACTGGCGAATCAAGTAGTCATACACTTCTTGGGCATTAGATTCGACATAGATCTGACCAATTTCTTCACTTGAGTTGGTTTGCGGATCTAAGTGCAACAAGGGATACTGTGAGACGACCACACTTTGAGTGACTGGTGTACCTGCTTCAAACTTATAGTCGTCAGAATCGACCCGAAGATAGGCTATCTTGGGAAGGTTAACCAGCCCATCTAGCCTTTGCTGCAATGACACGAGATCAAATGACCAGAGCGAAGCGGCCACAAGCGGAGCATGCACACTTTTAATTTCGAGTTGTCTTTGGTCAATAGAGTTGAACTGCTCTTTATAGTCCCATGAAAGCTGAACCAGCGTGGTGAAAAGCGTCACTGTTCCGCTGAGTAAAATCATGATCAAGATGATCCTTCGGCCAATGCGGCTAAAAAATGGATTATTGATGCTCTCTTCAAACTGTTTGGTTCGGCTCATACTTTAGGTCTAACAGTGTGTTTTAGCTTGAGTATAGTTGGCGGCCGGCTCAATTGCGTTCATAGACTGGGTAATTGAGGGGATGCTGACTAAACTGAGGGTATGAGATTTTTTAGGAGCACATCATGCGATGGCTTATAGTACTTTGTTTGCTTTCTTTGCCTGTTGAAGCGACAAAAGTCTTGCTGATAGAAAGCTACCATTCTGAGTTCGAGTGGGATCGCAGCTATCTTGAGGGGCTGACCGAGACCCTGCAGCCGGGTGTAGAGCTTGAAACCTTCCAAATGAATACCAAGCGAATCCCGCCAACGGAATACCCCAAAATGGCAGAGCTTGCGTTTCTTAAGTATTTGGAGTTTAAACCAGAGATTGTCATCCTCGGAGATGATAATGCGCTTAAGTACATGTGGCCAAAAATCTACGAAGATCCGATCTCCGTGGTGTTCCTTGGTGTGAATGCCAACCCTCGTAAGGTCATGATGCGTTATCGAGGGCGGGCGCAGATCACCGGTGTGTTAGAGAGACCGTTATTTGTGAAAACCTTAGGAGAACTCAAACGCTTTCTTCCCAATAACCCGCTTAAAGTGAGAATTATGTTTGATTCTGGCGCAACGTCTGATATCGCCAGGCGACATATAGAGCGACAATACAACTTGATACGCAGTAACCTAGGTGTGGAAGTTGAGATAGTGGCGGCAAGTACACGTGAGCAGTGGCGTAAACATATTTTGTCTGCCCCGCAAGAAGGTGTGTCAGCAGTGATTGTTGGTTTATATCAAACCTTGATTGATGCTAAAGGAAATAGCGTTCCTGCCGATGAAATTATTACGTGGACCAATCAACATTCATCGCTGCCCGTTTTTGCCTTTTGGGATTTTGCTGTCGATAAGCAGAAAGCTGCTGGTGGTGTCGTGTTGTTCGGAAAAAGCCAGGGAGTGGCGGCAGGCTCTTTGGTCAATAAAATTATTGATGGTGAATCGGCTAAGAACATCCCTATTATTATAGGTAATCAAGGCAACGCCATCTATTCGAAAGCTGCTATGGAAAAGTGGGGGCTGGTTCCTCCAAGTCATTGGCATCCCATTGATTGATCGAATGTAGTGTCAATCACAACCTGCACAGAGGGATGCAAATCAATTTTACAAATGACTCAATAGCAGTTAAAAAGGGGCATACCCCTAAAGTTTAATGTAGGCATAAAGAAAATATGAGTGTATCCAGTAGTACGATACTCACGGAAAGTGGTACTAACGAGTTAGAGATCATCGAGTTTCATCTGGTCAAAGAGATGCCTGATGGCTCGAAGAAAACCTGTTACTACGGTATTAACGTCGCGAAAGTTCGTGAAGTGATTCAGGTTCCGGAAACGACCGATTATCCAAATGCTCAGCCACATATGATTGGGGTGTTTTCATCACGCGATATTTTAACGCCGCTGGTGGATCTCGCTGGGTGGTTGGGGGTTAAGACTAGCAAAGACTTAGCTCGTAAGTTTGTTATCGTCACGGACTTTAACAACATGACCAACGGCTTCTTGATTGACTCTATCAGCCGTATTCACCGCATTTCTTGGAATGATGTTGAGTCACCAAGCCAGTTCCTAGAGGCGGGTGAACAAGATTGTGTGGTTGCCGTGGTGCGCAAAGATGGCAATCTGATCATGATTTTGGACTTTGAGAAGATCATTGCCGATATCAACCCTGAGCTCAGCATGGAAAAATACGATGTTACCGCTGACCGCAGTGTTGATCTGAACCAGCGTATGGTGACCAAACGTAATGCGAAAACTGTTATGGTGGTCGATGACTCTGCGTTTATTCGCTCGTTGATTCAAGACACATTAAGTTCTGCTGGCTATAACATTATCGCCTGTAAAGACGGCGGTGAAGCGCACGAGAAACTCGTCAGCTTGATTGAAGTGGCGAAAGAAGAAGGTTTGCCTGTCAGTGAATTGATTGACGCTGTCGTGACTGACGTTGAAATGCCCCGTATGGACGGTATGCACTTAGTGAAGCGTCTACGTGATACTGAAGCTTATGCGACGATGCCGATCGTAATGTTCTCGTCGTTGATGAGTGAAGACAACCGAGCTAAAGCGTTGGCTTTAGGCGCGAATGACACCATTACTAAACCAGAGATTGGTCGTATGGTTGCCATGATGGACAAGTATATTTTTGGCAAGTCTGAATAACGCTTTACTTTGAAGCACAAAAAAGGGTACGCATTGCGTACCCTTTTTCATAACTGTTTATCGCAGATTAGCCTTCGCTGCGACGGTCACGACCATGGCCACGTTCGCCACGGTAGTTACCACGGTGGTCGCCACCGCGATTGCGGTCAAAACGACGCTCGCCATCACGGCTACCACGGCCGCCTTCACGGTTACCACGGTAACCACCTTCGCGGTTGCCGTCACGGTTTCCACGGTAGCCACCTTCGCGATTGCCATCACGGTTGCCACGGTAACCGCCTTCACGACGACCACCATCGCGGCCACGACCGCCATCACGACCACCGCCACGGCGAGGCTCACGGAAATCGTTAAAGTCACATACTACCGCGTCAACTTGCTTCTGACGGATACGCAGCTTGCGTAGTTTGCCTGCAGTATCAGAAGACATTGCTTTAGGCAGCTGAACATAAGTCTCGCCTTGAGCTAGCTTGATCGCACCGATAGAGCCTTTAGTTAGACCTAGCTCATTTGCTAGTGCACCAACGATGTCTTTAACTTGAACGCCTTGCTCACGACCAACTTGGAACTGGTAAGTATCCCAATCTTGGTTGTTGAAGTTACGATCACGGCCACGACCATCGCGACCGCCTTCACGACGCTCTTTACGACGCTGCTTATCACGTTCAATCGCTTCAATCATTGGATCTTCACCAATGTAGAATAGAGGACGTTTACCTTGCTGACGTTTAAGCAAGATTGCCGCAAGTGTTGCAGCATCAAGCTCTAGAGACTCTTGTAGTTTTTCAACTAGCTCAGAGAACTTCTCTAGTGCTTTGTGTTCTTTTTCAGTTTCTAGCTCAGCACCCAATTTAGCAAGACGAGCTTCTGCTACTTTGTCACGGTGTGGAAGTTGGATTTCTTCCATCGATGACTTAGTTACGCGCTCGATAGTGCGAAGCATGCGTAGTTGGTTAGTGCGAACAAGAAGGATCGCTTTACCTTTACGACCAGCACGACCTGTACGGCCGATACGGTGGATGTAAGACTCAACATCGAATGGGATGTCGTAGTTAAATACGTGCGTGATACGTGGAACGTCAAGACCACGTGCTACAACGTCAGTGGCAACTAGAATGTCGATAACACCTTGTTTGATGTGATCAACAGTACGCTCACGTAGAGACTGAGGGATGTCGCCGTGCAGTGCAGACGCTTTAAAGCCACGTGCACATAACCAATCAGCAAGACGCTCAGTATCTTGACGTGTACGTACGAATACGATTGATGCGTCTGTCTCTTCTGTTTCTAGAAGGCGAGACATTGCTTCGTCTTTCTCTACGCCTTTAACAACCCAGAACTGTTGCTCTACTTTATCTACGGTGTGGTTCTTACCTGCTACGTCGATAGTGACAGGTTCACGCAAGAAGCGCTCAACAATGTTTTTCAGCATTGGAGGCATAGTTGCAGAGAATAGAACACGTTGTGCAGATTCAGGAGCGTGCTCCATGATTGCTGTTACGTCGTCTACGAAGCCCATGTTTAGCATTTCGTCAGCTTCATCTAGAACGAACGTGTGTACTTCGTCTAGGTGTAGGCGATCACGGTTGATAAGGTCTTGAACACGACCTGGAGTACCAACAACAATGTGAGCACCGTGCTTAAGAGCACGCATTTGGTCAACGATTGAAGTACCACCGTAGATCTCAAGAACTTTAAGACCAGAGATGTTTTGGCCGAGGTTCTTGATTTCAGCGGCTACCTGAATCGCTAGTTCACGTGTTGGTGCAAGAACGATCGCTTGAGGCTTACGCTGACCAAGATCAAGTTTGTTTAGAAGTGGTAGAGAGAAGGCTGCTGTTTTACCAGTACCAGTTTGCGCTTTACCTAGTGCGTCAACGCCTTCCATTAGGTGCGGGATAGATGCCGCTTGGATAGGGGTTGGAGAAACGAAACCCATACCTTCAAGAGCTGAAAGGATAGAGTCGTTAAGCGCTAGATCGCTAAACTGAGTTACAGAATCTGTCATTGGGATCCTACTATTTTTATGTCAACAAAAGGTCCCACGAGCTCTACCAATTCCAATACCAATCCAGTTGAGAGCTGATTCCATTCAGATGCGGAAAAGTCGTAAATCGCATCAAGCCGCTAGGGACGTAAATAAGGGGGCGGATTATTCCCTAAATGCATAAAAAAAGCTAGAAAAAATTGAATTACATCACAAATTTTTCTCAGAGAAGAGAAAAGTGGCCATAATATCGTCATTTAGAGCAAGTATTTACGAAACTAAGTGCTTGATGAATTGCCATTGATGGAATTGTTACCCGCTCAAGGTAGCTTGGTAAATAGGCCGATGATATAGTGTCAGCAATTTTTTCAGTAAGAAATGTACAGATGTTCCAAGATAACCCGCTATTGGCTCAACTTAAGCAGCAAATTCAAGAAACCCTACCGAAAAAGGAAGGCACAATCAAAGCGACCGAGAAGGGCTTTGGCTTTCTAGAAGTAGACAGCAAAACGAGTTTCTTTATTCCGCCACCGTACATGAAGAAATGTATCCATGGTGATAAGGTTAAAGCAATTATCCGCACGGAAAAAGAGCGCGAAGTTGCCGAGCCTGAAGAGTTATTGGAACAGTCTTTAACTCGTTTTATTGGTCGCGTGAAACTGTTCAAAGGTAAATTGAACGTTACCCCTGATCACCCGCAGCTGAAAAAACTGTCACTAAAAGCGAAAACTCGCAAAGGCATTAAGAGCGATGATCTTAAAGAAGGCGATTGGGTTGTAGCGCATCTAACTCGCCACCCTTTAAAAGGTGATAATGGCTTCTTTGTCGAGATCTCGGAAAAGATCACCGATGCTGACGACAAGATTGCACCTTGGTGGGTAACCTTGGCACAAAACGATCTGCCCAACAGTGAGCCAGCAGGTATCGATAATTGGGAAATCAGAGACGATGCGGATCTTGAACGTATCGATATGACGCACGTTCCTTTCGTGACGATTGATGGTGAGTCTACCAAAGATATGGATGATGCCCTGTTCGCGAAGAAAAAGGACAATGGCGATTTTGAGTTGACCATTGCGATTGCCGATCCAACCGCTTACATCACGCCAGATAGCGAGATGGATAAAGTGGCTCGTCAACGAGGCTTCACTATTTACTTACCAGGTCGCAATATCCCAATGCTGCCGCGTGATCTCGCAGATGAGCTGTGTTCACTGATTGAAGGTGAACAGCGTCCAGCGGTATGTTGCAGCGTGACCATCAGTAAAGACGGTGTGATTGCGGACGATATTCAGTTCTTCGCGGCGAACATTAAATCTCACGCTCGTTTAGCATACGATCATGTTTCAGACTGGATCGAAAATGGCCAGTCAGACGCATGGCAGCCAAGCGAAGAGATTGCTCAGATTGTTCGTGACTTGTACGACTTCTCTCTTGCTCGCGCGGATTGGCGTGAGAAAAATGCCGTGGTATTCCCAGATCGCCCTGATTACCGCTTTGAACTGAGCGAAGATAACGACGTGGTAGCTATCCATGCGGACATGCGTCGTAGTGCCAACCGCTTGGTTGAAGAAGCGATGATTACAGCGAACATCTGTGCTGGTAAGACGCTACAAGCTAGCTTTAACTCAGGTGTGTTCAATACCCATGCGGGCTTCAAACCAGAGAAAATCGAAGATGTGGTTGCACTAGTGAATCCTGAGGGTGAACTGCCATTTACTGCGGAATCTATTGCTACCCTAGAAGGGTTTGCTGCGCTGCGCCGTTGGTTGGCAAGCCAAGAAACCTCTTACTTGGACAATCGTATCCGCAAATCGCAAGCGTACAGTGAAATTGGTAATCAACCTCTTCCACATTACGCAATGGGCTTAGACCTATACGCAACATGGACCTCACCAATTCGTAAATACGGTGACATGATTAACCATCGTATGTTGAAAGCACATATTCTAGGTAAAGAGCCAGTGCAGACGGCAGATGAAACCGTTGGTGAAGAGCTGGCATTGCACCGTAAGCACCATAAGATCGCAGAGCGCAATGTTGGCGACTGGCTTTACGCTCGCACACTGGCAGCTGAACCAGAGAAAGCAACCACCTTCCAAGGCGAGATCTTCGACATCAATCGAGCGGGTATGCGTGTACGTTTACTTGAAAATGGTGCGGCGGCCTTTATCCCAGGTTCGCTTATTTTGGCCAATAAAGAGCGCCTAGAGTGCAATGGTGAAAATGGTACTGTCTCAGTCGACAAGCAAATCGAGTATCGTTTGGGGGATGTATTAGAGGTCGTTTTGGCTGAAGTAAACCAAGAAAACCGTAGCATTGTGGCTAAGCCAACGCGAGTGTTTGCAGAGTTACCAGCAGCGGAACCAGAAACGGCTGCAGAGTAAGGCAGTTGAATTAACGTAAGAGGGTGCCCAATGGCACCCTCTTTTGTATGCAGCTTGCAGAATGGTTAATCTTCCCAGAATACCGATTTAGGGTCTTTGTCCACCTCACGCATGATGGCGGTGAGATCGCTGCTTCCTGCTAGGAATGGGTAAGGTAGCCAGTGATCGGACAGTGTGTCATCAGGAACAAACAACTCCCAATGACGCTTATCTATACTCCACTCAACTTTGGCAACAGGTAACATGTAATCACAGTGGCTTGAATCAAGCAGGAAGTGTTGCTTGATAAACACCACGCCAGCGCCTGTTGTTTCGTAGCTTGCTTTGCCTAACTCTGCCGGCATGCTTTGGTTGCGCTGCTGACAAATCAGCTGCGCGCGACTTTCGACTTGTTTTTGTAGCAAACTTACAACGGCCATAGCGACTCCCTATCTCAATCTAATCATAGTATTTAATGGTTATTTCGCTGTCTGTATAGTTTTTCACAAAAATGTCATCTAACCGCAATAAGATGGCTGCCAATATCATCGCTTACCTAGATTCATATGGGAGAAAATTATGGTTCGTGTTGTGCTGGCCGCACTGGTTTCTTTTTCGTTTTTCGCTCCGTCACTTCATGCACAAGAAGTGAATGTGTCTGGCTCAACGTCGGTAGCGCGTGTTATGGATGTACTGGCAGAAGAGTTTAATAAGTCTCATCCAGAAAGTTACATTGCTGTACAAGGGATTGGCTCGACGGCTGGGATCACCCTGGTCAAGAAAGGGGTTGCCGATATCGGTATGAGCTCGCGCTATTTAACGGAAAGTGAGCAAGATGAATCCTTGATGGTGACGCCGATTGCTTTCGACGGTTTGGCGGTTGTCGTGAATCAATCTAACTCGCTACAAAACATTACCCGTGAACAGTTGTTCGATATCTACAAAGGTAAGATCACCAACTGGAAACAGTTAGGCGGGCAGGATCAAAAGATCGCCGTCGTCACTCGTGAAGCATCTTCTGGCTCTCGTTATAGTTTTGAAAGCTTGCTCGGTTTGACCAAAGTGATTAATGGTCGTTTGGTATCAGACATTAATCCAGATAACTTAGTGGTTAATAGCAATAGCATGGTTAAAACCATTGTGAACCATAATAAACAAGCGATCGGTTTCGTATCGACGGGGTCAGTAGACCGCTCGGTGAAAGCAATTCAGTTTGAAGGGATTGAAGCGACCAGTAAGAACATCGCGACGGGGCGCTATGAGTTGTCTCGTCCTTTCCTAGTGCTATACAGCAGTGGTGAACTGAAAAAAGATTCTCAGGACTTTATTCAGTATCTAAAAAGCAAAGAAGCTAAAGCTTTGATTGATGAATATGGCTACACGCCGATAAAGTGATTAGCTTGAATGGAAAGAGCCAGCGTAACGCTGGCTCTTTTTTTGTCTATTTCTGCGTTTTTATCCAGTTTTCGATGCTGGTTTCAACCACTTCCATAGGCTGGTCGCCGTATTTGAGCAACTGATCATGGAATGAAGCCCAATCAAACTTGTCACCCAATTCGGTTTGCGCTTTGTCCAGCAACGCTTTGATCACTAAGAATCCCGATTTGTATGAAACGGCTTGACCGACATAAGCCGCGTAGCGATAGCTCTCAGACTCGATGTCGCCATCCCCGAGAGCTGAATTGTCATTCATATAGGTTTGCGCCTGCTCGATACTCCAACCTTTAGCGTGAATGCCTGTATCTACCGCGAGACGCATATTCCGCAGTTGCGCTTCATTGAGGCTGCCGAAGTATTGCAGGGCATTACATTCCTCAGCGTCAAGGTAGATGCCACCTTGGAAGGTATTGTAGTCGAGGTCCGCTTTACACATACCCGTTCCTTCGACAAACGTAGGTAACCCCTTGTCATCGAGTTTCCCGTATATGCCCATCTCCAAACCTAGCCATTCCGTGTAGAGCGCCCAACCTTCGGCATAGGCGGTGTACCAAACGTTTTTAATATAGTCTGGCTTATTCGCCGGTGGGTACTCTATCGAGTAAGCGTTTTGGAAATGGTGGCCCGGCGCGGCTTCGTGAAGAAGAAGCGTAGAGACATTCCACTTCTGCAAGCTATAGTCTGGGTGGGTATTGAGGTTGAATTTGTTGCTACCATAGGAAGCGACACCTTCATAAAGCTCGCCCGATGCCGGAGTTGGTACAATCGTGTAGTCCGTTTCGATGGTTTTGAAGTAACCAGCAACCACATCGTTTGCATCGGTCTTAAAGGTGTTGTAGTCAATCAAGGCCGATTGACAGGCGTTGGAATTAGAGGCTTCGTCACAGAGCGTTTTGTATTGAGTATCTCCGACGTTCACACCATCGCGGCCATAGAAGAACTGTTCGCTGTTAAGGTAATCAAAGAACTCAGATAGGTTAATATTGCCACTGCCATCGGCAATATTGAAATCACGCATTTCGAATGTGCCATCACTCTTGCGCCAGTTTGCGGTAATGGTATTGCCCCGTTTCTCTGCCACCAGTTTAGCTACTCGAATCATCTCGGCTTTTGCTTCGGCAACCAACTGTTCGCCCAGTTGGTTTAGCTCCATAGCCGACTTACCTGTGGTGCTGTTTCGGTCAAGTTGCCATTGATACCAGGCTTGACCATTGGGTAGATCACCCCAGCCAATATTGGTGTCTTGGATACTGCCAGCAGCACCAGTGCCTCTTGCCGCGGTAATGTAGTCGGTTTTGAGGAAATCGACTAAATCGGTAAGTGCTGCGACCGCGTCATCAACGGCCTTATCATATTCGGCGGGAAGATCGGAGGTGTCGCCAAGAGTATTTAAATGAGTCACACCTCGGCGAAGCAACGCATAATTATCCTTAGCGACGGTATTCTCTGTCGATTCAATAAAACGAGTCGTTAGAACTTTAGGTAATTGGGCAGAGTCTATTATTCCCAAAGAATAAAGTGACTTAAGATTATTAACCCAAGAGGTAAATTCTCTTACCACTTGTATATGATCCCGATAATCATCAATATCAGTTAATTTTTTACCAGCGTAGTCGGCATTCCATTGAATATAATTATAAAAGTGGGTAATAGGAATATCGAAGTTACCAAAACGAGTATTAGGAAGTGAAGCTCCTCTTAATTTAATATTTCGGTCGAAGATAAATGTATCGTAATAGATCTTATCTTCGTCACTGAGCGAGTCGCGGTCAATAGCTTCAAGCTTATCAAGGTACAAGCGGTCTACAGCCTGACGAGAGACGGACATCTGATCAGTGACTTGACCAAAGGTTGTACTGTCTAAGGTAGATATTGCCGACTGGTAATCTCGGAATACCTCACGCATGGCAAGATCAGGTGCTGTGCTCGGATTTCGAGTTTCTACAATGGTTGTCTCTTCATCATTACAACCAGCTAAAGACGTAATGGTAATTAATGCTATAGCAATAGGGTTAAATTTACGAAGCATCATATCGAGTATCCTCATAGATAAATTCGATAAGTACTTTATCTGACAAAATTGGAGCAATAAATTGGCTAAAAATAAAACTGTGATTAAAAAGTGGCCAGTGTTATTGAATAGTATTCAGAGTTTAATCATCAGTATGAATGTTCTATTGTTAATTTGATTATATATTTGTTGTAAATGAATATTATATTTATTGTCGTGTGTTTATTCGCATATTATCTCTAAGTTAATTAAAAAGACTATTTTCAAAAAATATCGACTCAATCACAAAATACCTTTCAAGGCCAAGTTTGGGATAAAAGCTCCTAAACCAAAGAGTGATTCCAAACCTTTCTCCATACCAAGTGTAAGGGAATGGACTACAATTTAATCAGATAAAAGTTCTGGGAGGTGTCGAAGTGACTCAGGTTCTTAGAAATATTTTATCCGTGTTGTTGCTTTGCTTTTCTGCGTTCATTGCGGCAGAAGAGGCTGTGCCTTCAAAACCGCCTACCGTTCCCCTTATTTCGATAGATGGCGCTATTGGTCCAGCGGTGGGGCAGTATGTGATAGAAGAAATCGCGCGAGCTAACAAAGTCGGCAGTCCAGCGCTTATCATCACCATTGATACCCCCGGAGGTTTGGTGACTAGCCTGCGCGATATTAATCAGGCAATTTTAAATTCTCAGATCCCTATCTTATGTTTGGTTCACCCTCAAGGAGCCAGAGCGGCCAGCGCCGGGACGTTTATACTTTACGCTTGTCATATTGCCGCGATGGCTCCCGCGACGTCGTTAGGAGCGGCCACGCCAGTGAGTATT
The DNA here is from genome assembly GCF_000189275.1 of Vibrio sinaloensis DSM 21326. Classification (GTDB taxonomy): domain Bacteria; phylum Pseudomonadota; class Gammaproteobacteria; order Enterobacterales; family Vibrionaceae; genus Vibrio; species Vibrio sinaloensis. The sequence goes on from NZ_AEVT01000099.1 coordinate 59,931, forward strand.
GGAGGGCCTAGCCCAACCCAGAAAGAACAAGAGTCGTCAGAACCCTCAGCTATGGAAAACAAAGTACTCAATGACTCTATCGCTTACATACGCTCTTTGGCGCAGCTGAGAGGGCGCAATGCAGAATGGGCGGAAGAAGCCGTCAGGGACGCTGCAACACTTTCTGCCACTGAAGCGCTGGATAACAATGTCATTAACCTTTTGGCTGACTCACCTCAGGACCTGCTGAATAAGCTCAATGGTCAGGAGGTAGAGGTCAACCAAGCTTCTGTCGCACTGGCGTTTTCCGAGGTGGAACTTGACGTCAGGCAGCCCGATTGGCGTCATCAATTTCTTGCGACTATCACCAACCCAAACATCGCTTATCTACTGATGATCATCGGTATCTATGGCTTGTTGCTCGAGTTTTACAGCCCAGGTTTTGGGGTCGCCGGTGTGGTTGGGGCAATCAGCTTACTTGTGGCCACTTACGCTTTCCAAATGCTACCGATTAATTACGTCGGAGTTGGACTCATTGTTCTGGGGTTGGGGTTACTAGTGGCAGAATCCCTGCTGCCGAGTTTTGGCATTATGGGGTTTGGTGGTGTGATTGCGTTTGTGCTTGGCTCAATTTTCTTGATCGACAGCGATATCCCTGAATTGCGTGTTTCGCCAAGCTTAATTTATTTGTTAGCAGCAACGACTGGCGCATTACTACTGTTTGTGCTTCGTCGCTTGTGGCAATTGCGACACCGACAAGTAGTGAGTGGCTTAGACAACCTTATAGGCAGCATGGCGAGAGTTGAGAAGGGCTTTGTTACCCAAGGGTATGTCTATGTGGCAGGGGAACGGTGGGCTGCGCGTGGAGAGCAAGGTTTTGCTGATGACGAAATGGTGGAAATTGTCGCCGTAGAGGGACTGACCTTGTTGGTAACCAAGGTCAAAGGAGGTTGATATGATGGAGCAGATAATTACCAGTGGCTTGCTCACCCCGGTTATCTTAGTTGGCTTGGTGTTATTACTGGCGTTCAGTTTTTTTCATGTTCTGCGCGAGTATGAGCGCGGTGTCGTGTTCTTTCTTGGGCGGTTCCAGACTGTAAAAGGCCCTGGACTAATCGTCGTTATCCCAATGATCCAACAGATGGTCAAGGTCGATCTGCGGACTGTCGTTATGGATGTTCCGAGCCAGGATGTGATCAGTCGCGATAATGTGTCAGTTCGAGTCAATGCCGTGATCTATTTTCGCGTGGTTGATTCACAAAAAGCCATCATCAATGTTGAAGATTACCTTGCCGCGACATCGCAATTGGCACAAACCACTCTGCGGAGCGTACTTGGCCAACATGAATTGGATGAGATGCTGGCCAATCGTGAAATGCTTAACACCGACATTCAAACCATTCTTGATGCGCGCTCAGATGGTTGGGGGATCAAAGTTTCTGATGTCGAGATTAAGCATGTCGATCTGAATGAAAGTATGATCCGCGCCATTGCTAAACAAGCAGAAGCGGAGCGGGCAAGACGCGCTAAAGTGATTCATGCGTCGGGTGAAATGGAGGCGTCAGAGAAGTTAGTCGAAGCGGCGAGTAAAATGGCTTCTCAACCCAATGCGATGCTGCTGCGTTATCTACAAACCTTGACGGAGATAGCGGGTGAGAAGAGTTCGACCATTGCCTTCCCTTTACCGATGGAGCTCATGGACAGTTTGTTTAAACGTAGTGGCAATAGTGATAAGAAAGAATAATCCAGAAACAAGAGGCTCTCTGACTTGAGAGCCTCAATCGTAGTTGTTACTCCGACCGGTTCATCTTCGCTAACCAGTTGCTCATTGCAAAGTGGGCATCACCCGATTGACTACTGTGTCACTTGAGCTGGATCGATGGCCTTTGGCTGACCGCTTAACTGGGATTCAGAGTCTGTCACATGCTGGTACTTAGCGGTAAGTTGGTCTTGGATGTTTTGGTGGTACTGGCCGTTGAGCTTGTAGAAACGGAAGTAAACAACCAGCGCGATTGCAAAAAACAACGCAGGTAAACCGATCATGATGCACTGCATACCAAATACGGTTTCAGGAGTTTGCACGACGTTAGGGACATAGTCGACAGCAGTAAGAGCAATGCCGATGAAGAAAGCGGCGAACGCTGACCCAGCCTTTACAACCAGAGTCTGAACAGAGTAAGCGATACTTTCACAGCGCTGGCCGAGTTTGCATTCGCCATAGTCTACTGTGTCTGCCACCATGATGACGTTCAGTACCCAAAACAGTGCGGTTCCGATTTGTAGCAGCACACCAGCAGTGGAGATCAGCACAATGCTTTGCTTATCGTACATGCCTACATAGATGAGTACAGCGCTGCCTAGAATTGGCAGACTTGAAGCGCACGCCCACAAGGTTCGGCGAGAGAATAGTTGCGCAAGTTTAGGGAATAGTACCAGCGTTATCAGGTTGGCGATCCCCGCGTACGCCATGTAGTAAGGGAATAGGTCTTCGTTGCCGACGACATAAGTGAAGTAATAAACCGCAAAGGCGGTGATGATGTTGGTGGCAAGGTTGTATGACAGTGCCATACACAACACACTGGTTAGCTGGTCATTTTTGTAGATCAGTTTAAGCAGCTTGTTCAGTGTTACTTTCTCTTCGGGTTTACTGCTGTCTAGTGATTTGGTCGAATAACGTTCTTTCACATTTCTTAGCGTGATGTAGGTGGAGACAACAAAGCAGCCAATAAGCAGCAAAGTAAAGACTTGGAATCCATAGCCCTTGTCGTCACCTCCCACATAGTTCACAAACGGCATTGCAATGGCGGCGGTCACAAGCCAAGCGAGGCTGGCAAAAAACCTTGGGTAGGGGACAAGGTCTTCTCGCTCGCGCTTATCTAGCGTTAGAGTAGGGACTAAAGACCAGAACGGAATATCCATCAAAGTGTAGGTCATCCCCCATAAAATGTAAGTGACAGCGGCATAAGCGATAAGCCACGGGCCTTCTATATGGTGAGCGCTGAACAGCATAAACAGCACAACAGAGTTGGTCACCGTGCCCACTAATATCCAAGGTTTAAATTTTCCCCAGCGGCTACGAGTGTTGTTAACGATCCAGCCCATAATTGGGTCATTGACCGCATCCCATATTCGGGCAACCAGAAAGATGGTTCCCACTGTCGCCGCGGAGATACCTACTACATCCGTGTAGTAAAACATCAGGTACATATAGACAATGGTAATGGCGAAGTCCTTACCAAATGCCCCAAAGCCATAACTCAGCTTTGTGTTCATTGAAATGCTCATGGGTGCTCCTTACGCCTTCTAAGCAGAAGGCGCATTGTTTTCACGTTAATTTATTATCAGAAATGCTTGTTATTATTTTTTATTAGGCTTTTGGATAGACCCAATCAGGTAGCCAACCTTGATGAGCCTCGATTAAGTCGTCGACTAAAGCGTAAATTTCCTCTAACCCCAAGACGGCTGCTGTATGCGGGTCGAGCATGGCCGCATGGTAAATTCGCTCACGGTTTTCAGTTAAAATCGCTTCTGTCAGTAGTGTTTGCACATTGATATTGGTCTGCATTAACGCGGCGAGATGGCTAGGCAGCTTGCCCGCTTTAATTGGTTGAATACCATTTGCATCGACAAGGCAGGCGACTTCAACACAGCAACCGTGTGGCAAGTTATCAATCAAAGCCTCATTTTTGACATTGCCATAGATGACACTCGGAGTGCCTGTCCAAATGGAATTCATGATGGTGCTTGCATACTCGTGAGATTCACTGACGCTGATCTCATCGGCATTTTTAAAGGCTTCTAGATCTTGCTTCCAATCCGCAATTTGTTCTACACAACGTTTTGGGTATTCGTCGAGTGGTACTTTATAACGCTCAATCAAATCTGGGCGGTTTGGCTTAATAAAATAAGGGGTGTATTCAGAGAAATGTTCGGATGATTCAGTGACGAAATAGCCGAGCTTCTTAAACATTTCGTACCTAACTAGATTAGTGCAACGACCATTATGATGTAGGCCGGGTTTCGGCGCTTGACCACTTTCAAAAGCCGCGAGTAGATCAGGGTAAATATCGACATAATCACCTTGTTCAGTCTTCTTCTCGAGAGTTAAGTAGTAGGCCATATGATTGATGCCCGCACAGGTATAACGGAGATCTTGGTAGTCTAAGCCTAGATCACGAGCCAGCTCTTCTGCCGTACCTTGTACAGAGTGACATAGACCGACTTGCTTGATGTTTGGGTACTTCTCGTACATGGCCCAAGTATTCATTGCCATTGGATTGACGTAGTTAAGCATGGTCGCATTCGGGCATAGCTCGCTCATGTCTTCACACACTTTCCAAAGATGAGGAATGGTACGTAACGAGCGCATGATGCCGCCTGGGCCAAGCGTATCGGCGATAGTTTGCTCTAATCCGTGACGCTTACACACTTCAAAATCGGTGACGGTGCAGGGCTCATAGCCACCAATTTGAAAGGCGATCACGACAAAGTCGGCATCTTCTAGAGCTTCTCTTTGGTCCAAATGGCAGCTTATTGAGCCCGTTGCTCCAGAAGACTGCATCAGCTTACTCACCACCAGATAAGATTCTTCTAAGCGGGTTCCGTCAATGTCCATGAGGGCTATATGGGCGTTTTTCAAAGCAGGTTTATGAAACACATCGCCAAGAATATTCTTCACAAAAATGGTTGAACCTGCACCGATGAAGGTGATCTTCGGGTTATTCATTCTCTTCTTCCTCATCTATCACGTATTGGGTTGGATGAGTAAACATTACCCGAGTAAACCAAGCAGATTCGTCTCACTTAAAAACCGCAGACTCCTATTTCCTAATATTTTTAATTGCAATTGCCGATATCTGAGTTTTTGGGAGACATTGAATACAAAGCGGGATGGAATGTGTCGGCATTCAGAATATCAATGAACTAGGCCATAACAGAGTGTGATGAGTATAGTTTGGTATGAGCTGGGTCTGAGTAATGCGGTGTTAGATTTGCAAAACTAGGCTATCCCATTTTTAACGGAATCATTGATGAGTAAACGAGAAACCGAAGCGACACACCTTGTTACCCAAAGTGAGTACTCAGATGACAATGTACTTGTCAGCCCGCTTTCGTTGTATTCGTCGTACGAGAAGATAGATGTTGAAGTGCGAGCTCCCCATTCTATGCCCGGCTATCACTGGCATGGACAGGTGGAGGTCAATATTCCATTTGGTGATGATGTTGAGTACATCGTCAATGGCACGCCAGTCGTCATAGAAAACGGTGGTATAGGGGTGTTTTGGGCTTCTGTCCCTCATCGTCTAACTGAGCCCGGAAGAAGCCATAACATGGGGATTATCAATATTCCTATCCATCAGTTTATGTCTTGGCCGTTAAGTCGGGATCTCGTCAACCAAATTACCCATGGGTGCGTCTTGCAGTCAAACTCAACATCTTTGGTGAGTGAGTTTGAATTGGCGAGATGGGCCAAGGAAATGAGTGATGATTCTGAAAGTCGTCAACAGCTTGCCGTCGATGAGATTGGATTGATGTTGCGTCGAGTTTGCGTGGATGGTTGGAAGCCGTTGGTTTCAACCCAAGCGGATAAATCGGCGAAAAAAGGGGTATCGAAGCATTCACAGTTTTACGTCAGTCAAATGCTTGAGTTCATAGCAACTCACCATAATGTGCCACTGACCACCAAAAAAATTGCAGAGCATGTTGGGTTACATGCCAACTATGCCATGAATGTTTTTCAACGAACGATGCAGATGACGATTAAGCAGTACATTACAGCGATGCGGATTAATCACGCAAGAGCATTGCTAAGTGATACGGATAGAACCATTTTAGATATTGCGCTTACCGTGGGATTCAATTCAAGCAGCCGATTCTATGAGACGTTCCAAACGTATATAGGCGTGACGCCTACTCAGTATCGGAAACTAGCAAGGGAGGATCATCGCTGGAGTTTGCATGGCAGCAACCCTCTCTATGATCTTGAGAAGGGCGCGTGTGATGGAAAGCGACCTGTTAGTGTAACAGCGGAGATAGACCAACGAAAAAAGCCCCGATGAAGGGGCTTTTTTGTGACCAAGTCAAACTTGATTAATTGTCTTGGAACTCTACGCCAGATTCTCTGTATAGGCGCTGACACGCTTTGCCATCGCTGTGGAATAGGTGACAACGGTGTGCAGGGATACCGACAGAAAGTTTATCACCAGGCTCTACATCTAGGGTGTCAGGTTGACGGTAAATCATGTCCGCGTCAGCGGCGTCGATGTGCAGGTAAGCTTGGGTTTCGTTACCTAGTTTTTCAACGATATTGACTTCGCCTTCGATGGTTGCGTCACCTTCGTTTGCTGGCAATAAGTGTTCTGGGCGGACACCCAAAGACATACGCTCGCCTTTAACAACGGTTGTGCCATCAACTGGAATCCAGAACGCGGTACCGTTGGCAAGTTGTACCATAACGCGGTCTTTTTCTACTGCTTCAATGAACACGCTCATGAAGTTCATTTTTGGTGAGCCGATAAAACCAGCAACAAAACGGTTTTGAGGGTAGTGATACAATTCAAGCGGTTTACCCACTTGTGAAACAAAACCGGCATCTAGAACCACGATCTTGTCAGCCATGGTCATCGCTTCAACCTGATCGTGTGTTACGTAGATCATGGTACAGCCCAGTTTGCGTTGCAGCTTGGTGATTTCTGAACGCATCTGTACACGTAAGGCGGCATCAAGGTTCGATAATGGCTCATCAAGTAGGAAGACGTTTGGCTGAGAAACCAAAGTACGGCCGATAGCAACACGTTGACGTTGACCACCAGATAGAGCTTTTGGTTGGCGCTCAAGCAGGTGACTCAGTTGAAGAATTTCTGCTGCGTGCTCAACGCGTTTGTCGATCTCTTGCTTGTCTGCTTTGGCAAGCTTAAGACCAAAAGACATGTTGTCGTAAAGGTTTAGGTGTGGATAAAGCGCGTAAGACTGGAAAACCATGCCGACACCGCGTTTAGATGGCTCAACATCGTTCATGCGCTCTTCACCAATGAAGAGTTCACCCGAGGTAATGTCTTCTAGACCAGCAATACAACGCAGCAACGTTGACTTACCACAACCTGACGGACCAACAAATACAACGAATTCGCCTTCTTTGATTTCTAAATCAACGTTTTTCGAAATTAATACGTCACCGTAAGCTTTACATACATTTTTTAACGTGACACTCGCCATCTAGCTCGCCCTCGATCAATATTTTTTATTTTTACTGCTCATCATTATATGAGTTATCGTGCGAGCAGTAACAGTAGGAATCTGGTAAGGAATGGATTCTTTCAAAGAGTAAGAAAATGAGGGTGACGGATTACTCACATCACCCACCAAAGCCAATACAAAGTCTGCTTCCCCCGTACAGCATAAGCATCTCCCCCGTTTTTGTGAAATCTTTCGATTACAACCCTACGAATGATTATGCTGTCACAGCAAACCCCAGCGGCATTGCAAATCAGCGTTCTTATCGGCTTTCGCCTGTGAACTGACTGTTAAGGGTTCTTACTATCCACTCTTGGATGGCTGTAGTTTCCCTTTTACCCGACGGTTATACATCCTCCCGTGTTGATTTTTTATGGGGGTAGTAGATGAGGAGGAGGGAGAGGAGGGAGGAAAAGCCACAGTTAGATCGAGTTCAAATAATTCTGGCTGGTAACGGTGAATCTGATCACATTAAGAGTCGTTTTTGTGATTTTGCTCTCCAACCTCAAACGATAGGGATCACGAAAATAAGCCATAATACTTAGGGCGTAGGGAGTAGGAGGATGAGCTATTTGTCAGTTTGGCTGAAAATATATGGCGAAATACGGTGAAGCCTCTAGGTTGACCCCTACAACACAAAAATTAAAAGGATATGAACATGAAAAATGCCCTAAGCACAGTGGCACTAGGTACGCTAGTTGCTCTTGGCTCATTTGGTGCAAATGCTGCTATCGAAGAAGGTCAATTAACTATCTGGATTAACGGCGATAAAGGTTACAACGGACTTGCTGAAGTAGGTAAACAGTTTGAAGAAGATACGGGTATCAAAGTAACCGTTGCTCACCCAGATGCTCTTCAAGACAAATTCCCTCAAACAGCAGCGACTGGTGACGGTCCTGATATTGTGTTCTGGGCGCACGACCGCTTTGGTGGTTACGCTGAGTCTGGTCTCCTAGCTGAAATCAAACCGTCTAAAGAAATTAAAGAAGGCATCGTAGACTTCGCATGGGATGCTGTGAAATACGATGGCAAGATCATCGGCTACCCTGTAGCAGTTGAGTCTCTATCTCTAATCTACAACAAAGACTTAGTGCCTAACCCACCTAAGAGCTGGGAAGAAGTGGAAGCGTTAGACGCGAAACTGAAGAAAGAAGGCAAGTCTGCAATCATGTGGAACCTAAAAGAACCGTACTTCACATGGCCTCTAATGGCAGCTGATGGCGGTTACGCATTCAAATACGGTGCAGAAGGTTACGACATCAAAGACGCTGGTATCGCGAAAGATGGCGTAAAAGACGCGATGAGCTTCGTTAAAGGTTTGGTTGAGAAAGGCGTGATCTCGTCTGATATGGACTACTCTGTCTCTGAGTCTGCATTCAACCAAGGCACGACTGCGATGACAATCAACGGTCCTTGGTCATGGGGCAACATCGAGAAGTCAGGCATCAACTACGGTGTAACAACACTGCCTAAATTTAACGGTCAATCTTCGAAGCCTTTCGTTGGTGTATTGACTGCAGGTATCAGCACAGCGTCTCCTAACAAAGACCTAGCGGTAGAGTTCATCGAGAACTACCTACTGACTAACGAAGGTCTACGTAAAGTGAACGATGACAAGCCACTAGGTGCAGTAGCGCTTAACTCATTCCAACGTGAGCTTGATTCAGACAAGCGTATCGCAGCGACAATGGACAACGCGATGAACGGCGAAATCATGCCAAACATCCCGCAAATGAGCGCATTCTGGGGCGCAGCGAAAAACGCGATCGTAAACGTTGTTGATGGTCGTCAAACTGTAGATGCAGCACTTGCAGATGCAGAAAAACAGATGACTAAATAATTAAGTAATACCCTTTTGAGGAGAGGGCAACCTCTCCTCCTTTTCTAAGTTTTATTATCGCTAGCAGGTTCTCTTATGCAGTCAGTTCAAGGTACAGATGCTATGACATCTACAACAACGAGCTTGCCATCAAGTAAAAACGTCTTTATAAAATGGGCTGTTCTTGCTTCTGTCGGTATCGTCAATGGCTACGCAACCGTCTTAATGTATTCTCGCGGTGAGACAGCTTTCGCGCTGCTTACCCTTATCTTATCAGCACTGGCGTTGTACATCTTTGGTAGTAAAAAGACTTACGCCCACCGTTACATTTATCCAGGTATTGCAGGCATGATCCTGTTTATCCTGTTTCCTCTTGCGTACACGGTAAACCTAGCCTTCACTAACTACAGTGCAAAAAACCAACTTTCCTTTGACCGTGCACAGACGGTATTGCTCGACCGCACCTTCCAAAGCGGTGATAGCTACCCATTCACGCTTTACAAGACCGAGAATGGTCACCGTATTGCAGTGAAAAAAGGCGAGCAACTGTTAGCGACAGAAGAGTTTAATCTTGCGTCTCCAGGCGCTGATATGGATTTAGCTCCGGTTGAATCCGTCGCGGGCGAAAAAGAAAAAATTAAGACCATCATCAAGAATAAATCTGGTTTGGGCGCAGTAGATTTACATCTGCCTTCTGGTGAAGACATTCGCATGAGCGGTCTGCGTAAATTTGCTGCGGTTGTTCCTCTTTACACGTTGCAAGACGATGGTGAATCACTTTACAACAACCGCACCCAAGAAATGCTACGTCCAAACATGGAAGTGGGCTTCTATCAGCCGGTTGACGAAAATGGCCAATTTACTGGTTCAACAGTGTCTCCTGGGTTCGTTGTGGGCATTGGTGGTGCGAACTTCGAACGTGTGTGGAAAGATGATGGTATCAAAGAGCCGTTCGTAAGCATCTTTATCTGGACGGTTGTGTTCTCTGCGTTAACGGTTGGCCTGACGGTGATTATTGGCTTGGTGTTGGCGAGTGTTGTTCAGTGGGAAGAGATTAAAGGTCGTGCGATTTATCGAGTGCTTTTGATTCTTCCATATGCGGTACCTGCGTTTATCTCTATCTTGATCTTTAAAGGTCTATTTAACCAGAGCTTTGGTGAAATCAACATGGTGTTGGAAGCTCTGTTTGGTATTAGCCCGTCATGGTTCTCTGATCCGTTGATGGCGAAAGTGATGATTGTTTTCGTTAACACTTGGTTAGGTTTCCCGTACATGATGATTCTATGTATGGGTCTACTCAAAGCGATTCCAGAAGACCTTTACGAAGCGTCTGCGATTGACGGTGCCAACTTTGTCGATAACTTCCGTCGCATTACAATGCCTCTGATGATCAAGCCGCTTACGCCGCTATTGATTGCCAGCTTTGCATTTAACTTCAATAACTTCGTGTTAATCCAGCTATTGACTCAAGGTGGCCCGAATATGATCGGCACTTCAGAGCCAGCAGGTTACACCGATTTACTAGTTAGCTACACCTACCGTATCGCATTTGAAGGCGGCGGCGGTCAAGACTTCGGTCTAGCAAGTGCAATCGCGACACTTATCTTCCTATTGGTCGGTGGTCTAGCACTACTCAACCTACGTTTCACTAAGCTGTCTCAGGATTAAGGAGTACCGACAATGGCAATGGTACAAGGTAAATCTCTTAAATACCGTGTATGGGCGACACACGCTGCACTATGGATATTCCTGTCAGCGATTATCTTCCCACTACTTATGATTGTGGCTATCTCATTCCGTGAAGGTAACTTTGCAACAGGTAGCTTGATCCCAGATAACCCATCTCTAGAGCACTGGAAGTTAGCATTAGGCTTCTCTGTGACGAACGCAGATGGCACAGTCACGCCACCTCCGTTCCCGGTACTTACATGGCTATGGAACTCAGTGAAGGTTGCGGGTATTACTTCTATCCTGATTGTGGCGCTATCGACCACATCGGCGTACGCATTCGCTCGCATGCGCTTTAGAGGTAAAGACACGATCCTAAAAGCGATGATGATCTTCCAAATGTTCCCGGCAGTACTTGCGTTGGTAGCACTATATGCGTTGTTTGATAAGCTAGGTCAGTACATTCCGTTCCTAGGTTTGAACACACACGGTGGTCTTATCTTCTCCTACTTAGGGGGTATCGCACTGCACGTATGGACCATTAAAGGTTATTTCGAAACAATTGATAACTCTTTAGAAGAAGCGGCAGCGCTAGATGGCGCAACACCTTGGCAAGCGTTTAAACTAGTACTGTTACCGTTATCAGTGCCTATCCTAGCCGTGGTGTTCATCCTGTCGTTTATCGGTGTGGTGGGTGAAGTTCCTGTAGCATCACTACTACTTTCTGATGTAAACTCATATACATTAGCGGTTGGTATGCAGCAGTATCTATACCCTCAGAACTATCTATGGGGCGATTTTGCAGCAGCAGCAGTATTGTCTGCACTACCAATTACCATCGTATTCTTACTTGCGCAGCGCTGGTTAGTCGGAGGATTAACCGCCGGTGGTGTGAAAGGTTAATAAGAACGATAAGGGCGACCGCAAGGTCGCCCATTTTGTTTTCTGCTTAGCAATTTTGGTTTGGCCGCCGATCAGCTAAGCAAGAGGCAAGTCTGGCGTTACGCATAGCTGGCTGTTAGTGAGATTCCTTACTATTTACTTCTAACAGTTTTTGTAACCAAAACCCGGTTTGTCCCGGGTTTTTTTATGCCTGTTGAACCGTTGCAAGTATAAGAATTAAGACTCGGAAAGATATCGAAATGATGAGTGATTGCGACGCACTGTTCACTTGGGTATGCAACAAGAAACCTTGTTGCAGTTAAGGATGATTGAGTAGTCTAGCGCGCCTAGAATTCTCGGTTAGAGGGGGCACAGCCTAGGTAACGAAGCAGCACGTAAACACTTTCTTGAGACAGTGCCACACGGCGAAACAAATCTGCGAACGTATCATCTCCACCAAAGCATGTTTGAATGTAGTGGTTGATTTCTTGATCGTTATACCCTTCAACATACATGGTTCGAACCCATTGGTATTCCACCGCTTTTGGGTTAACTAACGTGTTTTCATTGAGGGTAATGCCACTTAAGCTCACAGAGGTTCCTTCATCTAACTAATCTGCAAGGATTTAACCAAATCAAGATGAAAGAAAAATGACAGTTTCTTTGCCTGACATACGGCTGACATAAAACAGTGACTTCAGCGTCAAAAGTGAACCTTAAAGAGAAGTGAGCGGGCCGAATTAACGTGACAGTGTGAGATCGAGTCACATTGAGTCACTTGAGTAGATGGGAAGCAGGTAAGGTGGAGTAGTAAAGTGGCGGCCTAAGCCCCCACTTTACTCTGAAAAGCTTATTTTAAATACTTAACGTGCGCTTCCATCTCTTCGCCGATCTGTTTGCGCATATTCATTAAACGGATGGCCGAATCGCGAAGTTCGATATCTTCATCGGTTTGCGGAATCCACTCTGGGACATCCGTGGGTTTACCGTTTTCATCAACGGCCACCATGATAACGATACAGTGAGTGGTGAGGCGGTTTTTTAGTTCTTTGGGATCGCTCGCTTGCACGTCGATCGCAATGTGCATTGAACTTCGGCCCGTGTAGATCACCTTAGCACTGACTTCGACCAAGTTGCCTACATGAATCGGTTGAACAAATCGTATGCCGCCTGCATAAGCGGTGATACAGTATTTACCACTCCAGGCAGCGGCGTTTGCATAAGCGGCTAAATCGATCCATTTCATGACCGCGCCACCGTGGACTTTACCACCAAAATTTACATCGCCCGGCTCGGCTAAAAAACGTAGTGTGATGTCGCGTTGACCATTACTCATCTGTCAATCCTTCGTGCTTCAAGTGTTATTGTTATTGGCTGTTGTTCTTAAATAACAAAGCTGTTACTTACGTGCAACCTATATTCGAGTGTAGCGTGGATTTATTCTGACCGAATGGACGTATTGGCAGAAAAGCGAGCGCAGAGGTGAAAAGTAAAGCCCCGCCAATGGCCGGGCTTTAGTGGGTTAAGATTTGCTTTGGTCAGACATTACCTTGTCTAGGATGGCCATGCTCTCTTCAAAATAAGGGTTATAGGTTAGTCGAGCATGGGTTTTACCAGGTTCAACGTAGCCCCAAGCGGAGTACCAAATATCCTCTCCTTGAGCGCATGAACTTGATACATCTTCCGGTTGCCCGTTGCTACAAATTAAATTGCTGCCACCAATGCCGTAGTTGGGGTTAGTGGGTGAAAACAGCAGCCCCATGTGCGAGCCATTGGAGATGCGTTGCTCGGGTATTTTCATGCTAAAGCGTGTTGAGCGAGGGTCTTTGAGTTCCTGCTCTCCTTGCCAAACAACGTGATTAGCAGTGTTAGGCATCTTTTCGCTGAATGTGCTTAGCGCATACTCAGTGTTGATTACCTTGTCCCCTTCGCTAAGTAACATGAACACCGGATGAGCGTAGTTTGCGGTTTCAAGTTGCTCCCTGACGATCGCCGATGTTTGATAATAAACCGCGGCGGCACTCATTGGCAGCGAGTTATAACGTAATGGGTTGTTTTCAGGGTCTTGGTCTGCCCAAGTGATAAAGTGGCTTGCGAGTTCTGCAAACTGAACGGAACTCGATCCTGGTTCGAGCGCTGGAGAAAATAACAGTAGCCCTTGGATGGAATCATCCTTGAGAGCGGCTGAAGTGACAAGGTTTGCGCCCGTCGAATAACCGCCTAGCCATACTTTCTCGGTTTGCTTTTTGAGCAATGCGATATGATGATCGACCACTCCCTGCCAGTCTTGTAGCGTAGGGAGCTGTAAATCACCGACTTTACTCGCATGACCGGGCAGGAGAATGGTTCGCACTACATACCCTTGATCGGCTAGATGTGTCGCGACATCATGAAAAGAGTAGGGCGAGTCTCCCAAGCCGTGCACCAATAGCACGCCTTGACCGTTCGGCTGAGCTGGTTGATATTCACGTGGCAAAACTTGGGCAAGTTCAGTTTGCTTGTCTTCCGTTATAAAGATGCGGTTCTGCTCAAGCCAGCTTTTCGTTTCGGCAACATATTGAGAAAAGCTGTCTTGGTCGTAATCCGGTAGCGCCGTCGCTTTCTCATACGCGGGATCTTGTGCGGGAGTGCTGCAACCAACAATCACTGTAGTAATCGCTGCTGCAATATAAAACGCGAAAGCGGATTTCTTGCGCATTACGTATTCGATTTTCTCTCTTTTACTTTGTGACTTCTTCATATTCCCCCTCCAGAACACGATCCTGTCCCGGTTGGTGGAAAGGAGCGCGGTTGGTTTTCATCGCCTTCTCGATCTTTTTTCCCGTAATTAGGGCTGCAATGGTCAATGGGATTGCTAAGATCAGGCCAAACAGAATGGTAAATACGCCAACAAACAGGGCCAAAATACTCGATACAATTCTATTCATAGTCATTACCTCTTCTTGCTTAGTCTCTAGAATACGTGGCTGGAAATGAATGAAACATGAACGAGGCAGCAGCGATGTGTTTTGCTCACCGAGATACTGGGTAAACAAACCAAAAAAGCCACTCTCATCCAATAAGAGTGGCAAAAACGGGGGATTATTATACGTTATTATGTTGTGGAGATTTGCCTCTCGCTGAAGCGAAAGGCGATATCCGGATTGTTGTCGTTTATTGAGTCGGGAAGGTCTTGTAACGAACTCCCATCATCTGCTCCATGCAGTGAACAACTTGGCAGCTGTAACCAAACTCATTGTCGTACCAAATGTACAGTACACAACGGCTATCTTGGGCGATGGTCGCAGCACCATCCACGACACCAGCAAAGCGAGAGCCAACCAAATCAGTGGAAACAATCTCGGTTGATTCGGTGTAATCGATTTGAGCGGACAACTCAGATGTAAGTGCCATTTCGCGTAGGTAAGCGTTGAGCTCTTCTTTGTCTGTACCTTTTTCTAGGTTCAAGTTCGCAATCGCCATTGATACGTTTGGTGTAGGAACGCGAATCGCATTACCTGTTAACTTGCCAGCAAGTTCAGGAAGCGCTTTTGCGACTGCTTTGGCAGCACCAGTCTCGGTGAGTACCATGTTGAGTGAAGCGCTACGACCGCGACGTTCGCCAGAGTGGAAGTTATCGATTAGATTCTGATCGTTGGTGAACGAGTGAACCGTCTCGATGTGACCTGAGATAACACCATACTTATCGTTAACAGCTTTAAGAATTGGCGTAATTGCGTTAGTTGTACAGCTCGCCGCAGAGATGATTTTGTCTTCCGCTTGAATGACATTGTCGTTAACACCAAATACTACGTTTTTGATGTCACCTTTTCCTGGTGCTGTAAGCAGGACTTTCTCTGCACCTTTACAGTCAAGGTGTTGACTTAGGCCTTCAGCATCACGCCAAACACCGGTGTTATCAACAACGAGCGCATTGTTGATGCCGTAAGCTGTGTAGTCTACTTCTTCCGGTTTGTTTGCGTAGATAAATTGAATGTAGTTGCCGTTGGCGATGATGGCTTTGCGCTCTTCATCTACGATAATGCTGCCATTAAACTGACCATGAACAGAGTCACGACGAAGCAAGCTTGCGCGTTTCTCAAGATCACCTTTTTTACCGCCACGTACTACGATAGCACGCAGTCTTAGTGGGTAACCCGGACCGTTCTTCTCAACCAACAGACGAGTGAGCAGGCGACCAATTCGGCCAAAGCCGTACAGTACAACGTCACGAGGCTCAGTCACAGTCTTACCGTCCATTGCGCCCATTAAGCTAGTGTGAAGGAAATCTTTCACACCATGAGCGTCATCTCGGCCTTGCCAGAACTGGTGAGCCAGTTGTCCTACGTCAATACGACAAGGAGACAACTCCATTTCTGACAAAGCTTTGATTAGAGGAAGAGTTTGTTCTGGAGTGAGAGGTGTACCTGTGTAACGGCGCGCTAGACGGTGGGTTTTGATGATGTCTATCGTCGCTGCGTTGACGAGTGTTTTACCGAAAAGTAATACTTCTACGCCTTTTTGACGGTAAAGCTGACCAAGTAGGGGAGAAATTGATTCCGCAATCGTTTGGCTAGTTTGCCAATCTAATAGATGTTTCTCTGGACTCATGTTTCGTTTGGACCTTTCACGTTTTGGGGACTGACTCTACTTTGCTTTGTAGGGAGGCAGGTAGAGATTAATAATCTATGTGTTATTTTTGTAATTTTTATGCGGCAGGATTGTAATGCCTAACATCTTATTCTGCTAGAAAAAATAATATCAGCAAAAATGGCTGTCTAGAGGGCGTTTAATAGCGGTTTTTTAGGGTACGTCTAGTTGGATAGGCTTATTGACAAATTCAATCGAGTTAAGTTATTTCGAGATAAAAAATACTCACGCCGCATTTTTCGTGCAACAAGATTGTATCGATTCAATATTAACTGTGATCTTTTTGGGCCTATCAACTTAAAAAGTAAACGAAATGCCAATAGAGATCAGGTCGACTTTAGAAGCAAACGGTTGCTGCGGGTTTTGAGGCTCAGTAAATTCGCCACTGATGATATTTTTTCTCCCAGAAAAGCGTTGCCACTCAACTGACGTGTTAATTTGTGGCGTAAGATCGTAGCGAAAACCAACCAAGTAACTTTCGAAAGCGCGATTTTTTCGCGCTTGGCCGTACTGAATATAAGGGGTGAGCTGGCCTAAATGGTAATCTAAGCTGACATACCAGTTGGCGTATAGTTCGCTCTCCAATAGGGTTTCTGCTTGAAGATGCAGCGCGTCGGTAAGGTAATGGCTCAATCCCAGTGAAACAAAGGTGAGTTCATAAGTGTCATCACCAGATATCAGTCCTTCTTGCTCTGTTTTTATTTCAGAAAAGGCCAAGTGAAGCAGAGTTTCTTCAATGTAGACTTCGGCCGATAAACCAAACGCGTACACAGTATCTAGAGTAAATTTATCGCCATAAAGCTCGAAGTCATCCTTATCAGGAATCGCGATGTAAGGGTTAATAGAGACTTGAATCTGATCATTAACGAGAAAGCTCCAATCTGCGGATATGCCCTCGTAATGAGTAATACCTAGGTTATTGTTGTACACCGTCGAAGGCAGACGTAACCAAGGATAGGCGCTCGAGACATAGTAGTACTCGGACATAATGTACAGTGGTACCCGAAGGCGTCCAGCTTGAACTCGAACACTGTCGAATGCGTACTCAATGTACGCGCGCTCGAGTTCCGGTGACGAGAACTCATCTTGGGGGCGTTTTATTACCTGTACCGCCGTCCGCAGTTTGGTAGTGATTTGCCAATTGAGCTGGAAGCCCAGTGTCGTATCGCAATCGAAACACCACTCGTCAGTGATATCTCGCGAAAACAGAATGGGTGTTTCGTTGTCGGTTTTGGCAGCGCTTATCGTGCCAAAACCACTCAGTTGTATGTTATCGCCCAACTGTATTTGAGCAAGGCTGACTGGTGGTACTGTAAGCGCTGCTAGGGCAAGCAATTGCGCTCCCCAGCTTTTATGGTTGAAGTTCGTATATGACATATGCGTCCTCGGGTACAAGATGGCTTGGGACATACGCAACGCCATTCTTGTTTTGTTTAAGCCAACTGATGATTTCTTGTTTTGATTCTTGTGCGATTTCAAACGGCGCTATCGCTTTACCGGAGAAGGACTGCTTGGCCCAAATTGCGTTCATTTGGCTTGGGCTCTTGTTCAGCAACAGACGATAGAATTGATCACGGTGTTTCGATTTTTTAGGCAGGTCCATGAGTCGGGTTGGCAAGCCGTCAATGTGAGACAGCCTGCCCCGATAGAGCATTTTTACTTGATTGGTTCGAAGCGCCTGTATCTCTTGATTAAAAGTAATCAGAACTAGCTGCTCTGCGAGAACGTTCGCCGATGTGAGTAGTAGACTGACTAACAACAGCGCCAAGGCGAAAATTCTACCGTAGTAGTTAACCGTCAACGTTGAGCATTCGATCTGAAGTGGTACACGTTTATCGTGAAACTTGCCATGTGAGTCGTGTTCTCCTTTCCCTAGCTAACGGCTTGACCACGTCTTGGTGGCAGCGTTTTCCAACGTTTAATTTTAATGAAGATTGGCGCTTGCGGTGAACAAACGCTAATACTCTTCTACACTTAAGTTTTTGGTATGCACATTTGATTCAAGGATTGAACTCAAAATGCTTCTGACAAGAATGTCTATAAAAAGCCGCTTATTGATACTGTGTCTATTACCAACCATAGTTATCATTTTACTAAGTGCCAACCTCGTCAATCAGCTACAAGGCAGACTTCACAGCTATCAGCTGGTGGATGAAAAAAATGCCGCTATCAATTTGCTTACCGAATTTTCCAAACACAACTACTCCGCGTTAAGCCGTCAACTTAATGGGCAACAAAATCAAACCTACGTTGCGCTTGCCAACCAAACCTTGCAACAGTTACTGGCTTTAGAAAGGCGCAGTGAGCGAGAGGCCAGCTCTGTTAGCTACATTGAAGAGTTAATGCAATTGTTTCCCGAACTGAGTAAAGCCGGTCGTGAAGAGACAATAGAGTTAGGACGTTTAATTTATACGGTGTATTACGACCTTTATGCCTCTGTGTTGTCTCGAGATAACATCAACCTCAGTACCGATGTCCATAAGTTGGATCTTATTATCAGTGACTTGAGCTGGTTGCATTTTTGGATGGAGCGCGAAGCTTGGTTAGTGCAGGAAATTCAAGTAGAAGGGTGGCCATACAATGTCTATGCACCTGAGTATTTTAGAATCAGTGAACGTCAACGGCACTACCTCGATAAGTTTATTACCCTCGGTGCCGATAGCGAGCAAGTAGAGTCTTTGCTGGCCATTTTTACCAGCCAAGATTTTCAAAAGAGCACCTACGTTCGAGAGCAAATTTTGTATAACCGCTACACCCTCGATCAGCTAGGTCAGGCGGTTTCAGTCGTGGAGCTGCGTAATAAGTTGGTCGAGCGCCAACTGCTGCTCTTTTCTCGTCATCTACAAAATGAACTTGGCGCAGAGATCAAATACAGCCAGCGCGCGATGTGGGCGATAGCGGGCGTAGGCATTATAGCCATGGTCATTATGTTTGCGTGGGGAACCAGTACTTTATATCGCATTAACTCCAAACTCTCACGGATCTTGCAGGTAATGAGTAACTTACGGGGTAGTAGCCACGTTGAGCAAATTCCGATTGATGGTCGCGATGAGTTTGCTAAGTTTGCGACTGAACTTAACTATACGATAGCCAAACAAAAAGCGTACGAACAAGACTTGGTGAAGGCCAAAGAGCACGCTGAAGCGGCTAATCAGGCCAAGAGTATCTTTTTGGCTAACATGTCTCATGAGATCCGCACTCCGCTTAATGGCATTATAGGGATGACTGAAATCTTAGCAGACAGCCATTTGAGTGCGGCGCAAAAAGACATTCTCAACGACGTTGATGCGTCTTCCCATGCGCTGCTTGTACTCATTAACGACATCTTAGATTTGTCGAAAATTGAGTCGGGAAATTTGGCGCTTTCTCCACATATGGCCAGTGTTCGGGAAATCATCTTTGATACCGTCAACATGGTTAACAGCCATGCGTTAAAACAGGAAGTGACACTCCATGTCGAGTTTGCTGACCATGTGCCGAACCACCTTGAACTAGACGAATTTCGCGTCAAACAAGTGTTGATGAACCTGATGAGTAATGCGATTAAATTTAGTCCTCAAGGTAATGTGATTATGCGGGTTTCTGTCGTTGAACATCATGGACTGAGCATCGAGGTAGCCGATACAGGTGTTGGTATTGCGGAAGACAAGTTAGCAGAGATCTTTAAACCCTTTACTCAGGAGGATGGCACGATCACTCGCCGCTTTGGCGGTACAGGGCTAGGGTTGACCATCTGTAACCAATTGGTCGACTTAATGAATGGACAGATCTCTGTTGAATCTGGCCTTGGAGAAGGCAGCCGATTTACGTTTACTTTGCCTATGGTCGAGCCCGAGACTAAGCCTTCGATTCCTCAATATCCCCTCAAAGCGTTGTTTATCGCCAACCAAGCGATTCACCAGCAGTTAGCGTATGCGGAAAGCGTCCGTTTAGGGTTAGTGGTTACTCAATGTGAAAATTGTGAGCAATTGGATGACCTGCCAGATGAATATGACGTTATCTTATATTGCTTAGCAAAGCATACGAAATCGCGGACCGATCTCTCCCAACTGCGAGCCCGTTTTCCCTCTGCGGATATCATTGGCTTACAACATCACCTCTATCCCGCATCGGATCTTGAAGGCTTGCTCACCAATCAAATCGCCTTGCCAATATTAGGCAAACGTTTTGAATCGGTATTAAGCCAATGCCAAAGTGATTCACGATTTAAAATTGCGCAACGTGACAAGCTTGTTTCCCAACCGGATGTTGGTGTGGTTAAGCGTGTGCTGATCGTTGAAGATAATTTGATGAATCAGAAAATAGCGAGCTTCTTCCTGAGTAAAGTAGGGATTGATTTCACCATCGCGAGTAATGGACTTGAAGCGGTTAACTTAGTGAAAGCAGAGCAAGAATATTGCGCAATTTTAATGGATTGCATGATGCCCATTATGGATGGACTCACTGCCACTCAGCAGATCCGCCAATGGGAAGAGGAGCAAAATCGTCCGCGTGTGCCGATTGTCGCGCTAACAGCCAGCGTGTTACCTGAAGAGATCCAAAGCTGCTTTGACGCCGGTATGGACGCTTACTTGCCTAAGCCGTACAAGTCTAAGCAGCTGTTCGATATTTTTGAGCGCTTACACGTCACCTTCTAGGTCGCTGAGCGGCAGCCAGTTTACTTTCACACCCGCTTGAAGAAACATCTCTTGGCTTACTTGGATTTTGTCACCCCAACGAGAAAGGAAGTCTGGTGTTTGCTCTGGACAGTGCACCGCCGAGATACCCGTTTGGATGATCTTTGCTGCGCAATTAGGACAAGGGAAGTGAGTGACCCAGATTTCGCAGCCGTCTAAATCTCGTTTCGCGAATAATATGGCGTTTTCTTCAGCATGAAGCGTCTTTAGATATTTCATTTCTCTATCATCAGTCATGGCGCTGTCAGAGATACCATGCGGATAGCCGTTGAAACCAACTGAAACGATGCGATTCTGTTTAGTAATGACAGCACCTACTTGAGTAGACGGGTCTTTACTCCAAGAGCCAACAAGTTCAGCCATTTGGTAAAAGCGTTGTGCCCATTTCGTTATCATTAAGTCATTCCTCTGCGAGTCGACGTCCTGCTCAGTCCATTCATAAGCAGGTTTTAGTTAAATGTGATAGAGATCAGCTAATAATATCCTCATTTCCTCAACGTTAGTCCAGTAAAAACCTTAGCGGTGTGCCTCCTTTTTATTGGTTTAGCGTTTTTTGAGTGATTTGGATCACTAATACACTCTGCGTGATAATCATCTTGATAAGGCAAAATACCCTGTATGCTTGTGCGAGATCTCTCACAAGGTCGTGAGCAAAATGAGAGTTATTGGCTAAGATATTTTTCAAAACCTCTTCTAAGTGATTGATTATAATTGCTATGCTTGTTTTGTGAGCGATTGGTCGAGCGCAATTTCTTGCAAATCGCCGTTGTGAAAAAACGCCAATCTCATAATCTTAAGTTGTCAGCAGGGAGCAGACACGGAACAGGAAAGACCCAAGGAACGGTCATCTTCAGGACGAAGATTCGATTATTCAGGATGAATAATTGGCATGGAAAGCGAAGGACATTGGCTGGACGCTAGTAACTAGGATGGTTACACAAGGAAAGACAATGGACGCTTAACGGACTAAGGCAATAGCTATCAGGATGATAGAAACAGGGACACCGCTTAAGGATTAAGTGATGAGAGTTAGCTAGGAAAGCTAACGGGCTGGATTGCCAAGGACACCGCTAGGAAGGCGATGATAAGGAAAGTGCTGAAGGATTCAGCGTACTATCAAGGAATAGATGCAGGGAGCACCTATTAGTAGCCGGATTGCTGCGAGTAAGACTATACCCCACTAGGCGAAAGCTTAGTGGGGTTTTCTTTTATATGCAGCAAATAACGCTTGTCATCAAATACCCATAAAGTTGCCACGCAACTGCCACTTACCAGCAATCAAAGCGTCATCAATCCACTTTAACTTACTGACTAGTCGTTAATATGAGCCGCTGTGCTCAACTTAAAATTACAGGTAAGTAAAGATGAAAAAAGCAGTGTTAGCTTCTGCCGTGATTGCAGTAATTGCATCAGGCTCTACGTTGGCAGCAACGGTTTATGATTCTGAAGGGACTGAGCTGAAAGTAGGCGGTCGTGTTGAGTTTCGCGGAGATTTTATTGGCTCTAAAGGCGCGGAAGTCGAAGGCACAATGGAAGACAAATCGCGCGCTCGACTGAACCTAAAAGGCAAGACGGACCTCAACGATGATCTGACTGGGTTTGCTGTGTATGAAGCGGAGCAGGGAACAGGGAAAGACTCGTTTGAAAACCGCTACATGTACGCCGGGCTTGAAACTGGTTTTGGGGAGTTCTCTGCTGGGCGTCAAGACACGGCAGCGGTATTGATTACCGATCTGACTGATATTTCTGAATTTTCGGGTTTACAGCAATATATAGATGCGGCTTCAGACAAAGAAGACAGCACGTTTGCTTACCGTGGTAAGTTTGATGCCCTACAACTGCAAGCGAGCTTTACTGCCAATAATGAGTCGGACTCTGATGGATTTGGTCTCGCCGCATTATATGCGTTACCTATGGGGCTCGACCTTGGCGCTGCTTACTCCAAAGCCGACCTGAATAAAGACTACCAGCAGTCCTCTGCCTTGTTTGGCGCTGCATACAGTTTGGATGCGCTCTATCTCGCGATCACATACTCATTCGGTGACAATGATAACTTGGATCAAGATACCCCCGCGAACTCACACAAGAGTGAATTTACGGCTTTGGAAGCCGCCGTTGCGTACAAATTTACGGATCAAATTACGGCTAAGCTGGTTTACGGCAAAGCGGAAGACGAAAATACGGATGCGAAAACTAAAGCCGATTCAGCCGACTTTTTTGAAGTGGTTGGTTACTACAAATTCAATGGCAACTTATCGAGCTACGTGTCGTATATGTCGAATGGTTTGAAAGAGGTAAAAGATGCCGATGGCGTTGTCGTGTCCGGAGAAGATACGTTACGTCTGGGTATTAAATACGGTTTCTAACGTAATAAAAAGAAAAAAGCCAATCTCAAACTTGGCGAGATTGGCTGATATAAGTGTGAACAAAATGGTTCACTAACAACGTCAGTTGGCTAGGTGACCCTCGGCTTAATAAGGGTCACCATATCTATTGCAGTATATGTGCCAACTTTAATAGCACCTAATTGCTCTATTTTTCATCGATTCTGACGGGTTTTGACCAGTTTGGTTGCAAGTTGCAATTGCAAAATGCAAATGACCACAGTTTTGCTAATGATAAAAAGCATAACTTGCCCGTTACAACATGACCAAACTGGCGGTGCCTAAAAAGGCAAAAAAGCCGACGACATCAGTAACAGTGGTCAGAATCACGGAACCCGCGAGGGCTGGGTCTAGCTTCAGTTTGTCGAGGGCAATCGGAATTAAAACACCGAACAGCGCCGCGGTAATGATGTTGACGATGATCGCTAGCGCGATCGTCGAACCAATAATGGCCGACTGAAACCACAGCCCTGCCAATGCGCCGATAATGATGGCCCAAAGCAGTCCGTTAATTGAGCCGATACCAATTTCATTTTTTAGTAATGCCCAACGGTTACCGGGGGTGATTTGGTTCAGTGCCATCGCACGTATCATCAAGGTTAGAGTCTGACTTCCTGCGATACCACCCATTGATGCCACGATCGGCATCAACACCGCGAGCGCGACGACCTGAGCGATAACGTCTTCGAACAAACCAATGGTGACGGAGGCTAATATTGCCGTCATCAAGTTGATCCCTAGCCAAACTCCACGTTTTTGAGAGCTTCTGACGATAGGCGCAAACAGGTCATCGCCTTCGTCCATACCTGTACCCGCCATTAAGCGAGCTTCGTAAATCTCACGTTGGTTACTCAGGGCAAATTGCCAATCCACCTCACCCACAAGCAGCTGCTTATCGTCGGTGACGGGCATGGCTGACAACGAGGAGTGCTCTAGTGCCTCGATGCTTTCAGCGAGACTCAACTTAGCGTCTAAGGTCACGACATTCTCAAGAGCGAGGCTCTTTAGTCGCTCGTTAGGCTCAGCGCGTAAAAGATCGATATAATTTACTACACCACGAAACTGCTTACGCTTATTAATCAGGTAAATTTGCTGCGGTGCATCGTAGCTATAGCGTTCCATCAGCAAACGCGCTTTTTCAGCCGAAATGCTAAACGGCAGTGTGACGACTTTTCGCTCCGCCCAGCGTCCTAGTTCGTCGTCTTCATATTCATTCGCTTGATCGTAAAGTTCTAACTCGTCTTTTTCGATCAGGCTCAGGGCTTCATTGATGATTTCTTCAGGCAGAGAATCTGCCCACTCAATCAGAGACAAATTGTCGAGCTTGGCCAAGGTGAGTCTGAGCTCGACTTCTGATAGTTGATCAATAATGGAGTGTCTAACTTCAGCACGAGCTTCGGTGAGCACCTCAATGTGCAGTTCAAGCGGTAGGCTGCGCCATAAACGTACACGCTCTTCGATAGGGAAAGCTTCTAATATCAATGCAACGGCACCTGGCTCAAGGCCTAGCTCGATAGAGTCGTTAAGTATCGTGACTTGGCTGGCATCGTCAGCTTGAACAATTTGCTCGATCAGAATAGAGAGGTCTTGGAACTGGCTCACAGAGCACCTCGACGGTCAGTTAAATCGGTTAAAACTGTCCATCAAGGTACTCGAAAGTTACAGAAAAACAATACCCTATTTGGTATTTGCCATAAGATAAGGAGTGACAAGTTGATGGATGTTGACTTTTGCATCGATTCGCGCGGCCAATAAGTACATTCCGCCTATTTTCCGATGTAAGAAGAGTGCATCTGCAGGGGGAGTATGCCAATAATCCTGCTCCATACTTAGTACGGTCCCCGCCTCACGTATGCGTTGCGCGAGCCCACTTTGTTTAAAATCGTATTCTTCATCGATCAGCATGGGTTCACACGCCATTTTCACTAGGTTCAAAATGGCTTGGCGTTGACTCGATCGAATATCCTGGCTAAAAAAGCCTATCTTCTCCAGAGCTTGATTTAATGCACTTTCATTATTGTCGAGTACCGCTTGAAAGGCGCAGCGATAGCCGTTGCTGAAACGTTCGTCGTATTCTCTGGTGGCGCCAAAATCAAGTAAGCCGATCTGTTTCGTCTCTTCCATATACAGGTAATTTGCGAAGTTGGGATCAGTTTGTACCATGCGAAACTCGAACAACTCTTTAAACAAGAGATCGATAAGTTGATGCATGACATGATTTCGGGTTTGCTGATCTTGCTCACCAATCGACTCAATCGTCTTGCCTTCGATAAAGGCCATAGTAAGGACGGAATCAGAGCTGCTTTGGTCAACGATTTTCGGCACAACGAAATGGGGGGTACCTTCGAGCACATGGTGATAGCGCTGAGCGTACTTTGCCTCTCTAAGATAATCCGCTTCATCGTGCAGTTGCAGCTTTGCCTCATTGAGCAACCCTTTGTAGTCGACGCTGTCTGGAATTAGCCCGACCATTTTCAGCAGAGTCCCTACATTATCAACGTCGCTGTCTATGCTTTTTCTCACACCTGGATACTGCACTTTTACGGCGAGCTTGGTTCCGTCGTCACTGTACGCTTGATGTACCTGACCAATGGAAGCGCTTGCGATGGGTTTAAAGTTAAAAGCAAGGAAACCTTCCTTCCAGTTGTCTCCCAATGCGTTGACCAAGGTTGAATTAAGCTGCTTTGCAGGCATTGGATCTGCGTCTGATCGTAGCCGAGACAATATTTCCGCGAGCTCAGGCTCTAAAACATCTCCTGCATCCATCGACAACATTTGTCCCATCTTCATTGCCGCGCCGCGCAAATGGGCAAGTTGGGTAGTCAGTCGGGTGATATTTTGTGGCGTGAGAAGCAGATCTTTGGCTTTGGGTTTGTTGCCTTGGGCGATCTGTTTTGTGCCTTCTGCGATGACGTTACCGGCGACTCTGGTGGCGAGCGAGGCAAACTTGCTGAATCTGGATAGACGATGGGTAGGAAGGCTTCTTTCCTTTGCTGACATACTGTTCTCCCGATAACTGATTCTTGTTATACGGCAAAAGCGCCACTTTGGATACAAAGCTGATAGAAAAAGCCGCCTCATTGTGAGGCGGCTGATTCGGTTAGATAGAGTAGAAGAAGTAGAGCTGAGATTTCATGCGAATAATGATACCGCGAATCACATCGAGAAAGGCCATGAAACCGATTGGCTTGTCACCACTGACCCATGCTAAACCGACTGAACCGACCGGAATGTCGTAGCCCTCAGGCTCTTGAATCTTTAATCGGACAAAATGGTGTTTGTTTTGCAGGTTTTGTCCCGTTGTTTGCCTTACCGATTGGTCTAAGCCTAATAGGTTGCTTTGTGCTTCACCTGTTCCTTCAACAATGCCCTCGACTTCAGCAGTGAATATTTTCCCGGGATAAACCGAAGAGGCAAATTCTGCAGCCTGTCCGGGTTTAACGTTGCGAATCGCTTGGTGATTGACGCGCATAAGAACGTACTTCTCTTCAGTGTACATTTGCAAGCGTGGCATCATGGATACGCGTTGACCTTCTCGGAGAATAAAGTTGGTCACGAAACCATCGGTTGGTGCGTATACTTTGGTGCTGTCGAGATCCCATTGAGCTTTCGCTAGCTGTTCTTTGGCTTTTTGCCAGTCGGCTTGTTTACTTTTTACCGCCAGCTCCGCTTTGCTGATCGCGAGCTTTGCTTTATCCGTCTCGACTTGTTTCGTCTTGAGCTGAGATTCTATGGTTGTGATGTTGTGTTGCGCTTTGGCCACCGTCGTTTCTTGCTTATCGATGTCGCTGTCAGTAATGGTGTTTTTCACCACGCGGTTTTGCTCTTGATAGCGCTTGAGCATTTTCTTTTGCAGATCGTAATCCACTTTCGCCATCGCAAGTTGGCTTTCGGTCGTTTTCAGATCTTGCTTCATCGACGCGTAGCTTGCTTTGGCAATCGCGATGTCTTCTACGGCAACGTCCATTGCAACTTGCGCAGCGTCTTCGCTGACCTTGGCTTGGTTAAGCGCAATCTGATACTGGGTCGCGTCTAGCTCATAGATCAGCTGACCTTGTCGGATTTCTTGGTTAGGGGCGATATGGATCTTGTCCACTTTACCCGTTACGTTGGCCGAATCTGGACGCAACTGAATATGCGGAGACTGAACCACAGAGCCGCCTGAAAGATCCATCGGTGTAAAGTTAATGAGACCAACCCAAACGAACAGTAGCCAGGATGCCCCGCCCAAATAGGCGAAGCCTTGAGTAAACTTGTTCCAAGGCATGCCCACAAGACGAAGTAGATAAATGAACAGCGCCCATACCGCTAAACCTTCTAACATTATGCGTCCTCTTTTTGATCTTGGTGCTTCGGCGCATCACGCCAAGTGTCACGTAAATTAACGATCGCTTTTTCCATATCGACGAACGCAAGGATTACGGCGATAACCCAAACCCAGTGCCAAATAAATCCAATCCATGTGAGTGCGGTTATCAATCCAATTTGATGGTGGTCTTTACTGTGAGCTTTATTGATTGGCAGTTCGTGAAACTTCCAAAAGCCATAAATGGCAGCGCCAATCGTGCCAAGTAGCACAACGGCAGCGACCACGTGCAATGCGGTATCCGCTCCGGTTCCAACAAAAGGGACGCTTAATAGACTCATCTAGGTCTCCAGTCTTTAACAGTGCGTTAATTGTGATCTAGATTTGCGATATTCCGTTTTTTGTGACAGATTCATTCAAATGTGAACGGTAATTGATGTGATCAGTATGAACGATGTTCGATTTATGCGTGCGCTAGCCATCAGGCAAATCCATATGATGGCCAAGCACCGATATGGTATCAGTGATAATGAGTTGCATATTCCCGAGAGTGCGTTGGAAAACCCAATGACACTGCTGCCAATCTCAGAAGTGAACCGCTGGTTTGAAACAGTAGAAAAACGCAGTGGTAATCCGGACTTTGTCCTCGATATCACCAAAGAGGTTGAGTTAACGCGACTTGGTGCGATTTCACGTTGGCTGTTCTCTGGCCATGATCTGGCCTCCACTTTTCGTCGGATTAACTACGGATTGAGTGCATTGCAGTCGGGGGCTTACTTATCGGGTGCGCAAAGTGGAGCAATTCTTAAATGGGTCTATCAAAATCCTTTTATAGAAGCACAGTGCAAAGTTCATGACAGTGTGCGTATCGCAGTTGTGATGACTAAGATCCTCCGCAGTTACATTGACCCAGATTTTGTGCCGCTGCGTGTGATGTTGTCGGGCTCACGCAAAAATAGCGACAAGTACCAAGCCTTTTTTGGCTGTGATATTGAATGGAGTCACTCGAAAACTGAAGTGTGGTTTCACTCTGATTTGCGTATGGCAACCAAGCCCCACACTAAGTTGTCCCAAAAGCGATTGGCGATGAATTTTTCCGATTTGGATGAGTTTCTCAATATGCCCGAGCCTGATGACGAAGTGAAAGTGATCTATGAAATCATCAACTACAGCTGCCACTATGGATTGCCTACGCTAGAACGAGTCGCTGGTTTGCTCGGACTATCGACTCAGCAGTTCCAGCGTCGGCTACACGCCGTTGGGATGAATTTTACTATGGTGATGGGGTATGTTTTGAGTAACACCGCAGTTAACCTGATGGGGCGGGGAATGAGTATCGAAGATGTGGCTCTACGACTGGGTTACCAAAACTGCGCTAGCTTTAACCGGATGTTTAAAAAGCATCGTGGATTGACGCCAAAACAATATCAGCAGCAATTCCACGACCTTGTTTAATCAATAGCGCTATGTATACCAGCGATGGGTATAAGCCGCACTGTAGTCAGGTTCCTCTAGGCTTTGACACGCTTCGACTGGCTCTAGTGGACCAACGACGGTTCGATAAGGCAACACGCCTGCCCAAACGGGAAGATCAAGGTCGGCTCTATCGTCATTTACGCCATAGTTACTTACTTTCACCGAGGCTTCACTAAGCGGCATTTTTAACACTAACGTTGCTGCCAGTTCTTTATCGCTACTGAGTCTGACTTGCTGCGTTCTGCCCGGCGCAATGTGTTCAATAAAGTAATTGAGAACTCGATCTTTCTCGTCTTTGTTTTCGACCTGCTCGAAACCGCCAAACACCACAGCAGAGCGGTAGTGAGCACTGTGATGAAACGCCGAGCGCGCCAATACCCATCCATCAAAAAGAGTAAAGGTGACACAAGTTTGTGCGCCTTGCTTGAGGGAACGCATAAGTCGGCTATTGTTAGCTCCATGTATGTAGATGTGGTCGTCAACACGCCAAGCCAGCATCGGAATAATGACCGGGCCACTGTGTTCAACGATAGCAATATGGCCAATTAAGCTTTCATCAATGATTTGATTTAGTACCTCAGTATCTAGCACGGCTTTATGTTGAGCTTTGTTTACTTGGCTTCTTTTGGTTGTCGATAGCATTCGATAACTTCCTTTGTGTTTGAGCTGATAGCTTGCAAGTTAACCTTTAAGTGGTACTTTATTGAGAGCCAGTTTAGATAAATGGATAGGTCCAGTTATGATGCCAATTGATGTCGGTGATTTGAGCTTAGAAGGGAGCCAAAGTGCTTTACATGAGCGATTGTTCCACGCGATACGAGCAAAAATCGTGGCACAATTATGGCCACTAGGGGGTAAGCTTCCTTCAACACGAAAATTGGCGAATGAGCTGTCGATAAGTCGCAATACCGTGATAGCGGCCTACGAACAACTGGTAGCGGAAGGGTATTTGGAGAGCCGTAAGGGCTCTGGTTTTTATGTCACTGTTCATCTCCCCGATCATTATTTGCATACCTCATCGGAGCGTATGCCCCAAAGTGCCGCCGCGCCGATTTCTGCATTCGAAATCAACAAACCTTTTGCTCCTGGTGTGCCTGATCTTGCCCAGTTTCCGATCGACAAATGGCAGCGAATGTTGCTGCGACATGGCAATCGAATCAGTTTAATGGGCAATCAGAACGTGCAAGGGAGCTTGGCACTGCGCCAGGCGCTAGCCGAGTACTTAGCCAGCAGTCGGAGTGTCGCGTGTAATGCAAGCCGTATCATCATTACCTCTGGCGCGCAGCAAGCGCTGTATATTGCAACAAGCGCCATTTTAGGCGCTGGTGATAAAGTATTGATGGAACAACCGGGTTACGCTCAGATGAGCAAAGTGCTCAAACTTAAACAGGTTGATGTTGAGTCTCTGATTGTTAAAGAAAACGTAGGGTTTGATTTATTGCAGGTAGAGGAGAGTGCGGCAAAAGCGCTGTACGTGACACCAAGCAATCAATACCCAATGGGCACCACATTAAACTCTGAGCAGCGCCTTAACCTGATTCATTGGGCGAACCTGCAACAACGATGGATCATTGAAGACGACTATGACAGCGAGTTTCAGTTCGCTCATCGCCCATACACAAGCTTACAGGGGTTAGCCAGTGAAATGAGCAGTGAGGATCGTGTGCTTTACATTGGCTCGTTCAGCAAGGTTATGTTTAATGGTTTGCGGCTGGGTTACCTAGTTGTGCCTGAATCATTAGTCGCGACGTGCTTACAAATCAAAGATGCAACCAGTGGAGACACCGCGACCCATAGCCAAGAAGCGTTGGCAGACTTTATCTCTGAAGGGCATTTACTGCGCCACATTCGCAAAATGCGCAAGCTTTACCATCAAAAATATCAGCGTATGTGCTGCGCCATCGAGCTGCATTTCAAAGGCAAGGCTAAGGTGATCAGCCAAGCAGCGGGTCTGCATGTCACCATTAAGTGGACAGTGGAAGTGGACGAGATAAGGCTTGCCACTGAAGCCGAAAAAATAGGTATAGTGGTGCGGCCAATGCGTTATTACGAAGACGAGTCAAACCCTTATCGACACAACAGAGCTTGGCACAGTGTCGTGTTAGGTTTTGGCAACACAGGATTGGAACAAATCGAGCCAAACATCGCGGCGTTGGCTCGATTGTTTGAACGCTTGGAAACAGATGCTTAGCTTGGCTCAGTCGAAGCAGACTTGTTTCTGCGCAGCTTATGCCACGGTAAGCAAAGTAAGCTAAACACGCCCAATGCATAGAGCATTGACCAGCCGAGACAGATAAACACGGCGGTACATAGTAACAAAGAGATAGCGGCGAGCGCTTTACCAAAGCCTTTGAGAAGTTTGTAGGCTGACAGCATGGCCAGTAGATAAACCAGTACAAAAATTCCATTGGCGAGTTTGAGGAAAAACTCCAAATCTAAGCCTGAGAGCTGACCGAATAGGCAAGACAGGAGCAATATTGCGCCCACGACGAGAGTCGCATTGGCGGGCACGCCTTTAATGGAGACTCTTGCCAACGCACTGTTTGGTTTATATTCACGTGCTTGAGCCCATACCATGCGCGAAAGACTTTGAGTGTAGAGATTGACGCTGGCAAAGCACGCGGCAAATCCTAGCACACTGATGACGATTTTGAATTGACTGCCGAATAATTGCTCAGCCAACCATGGTATTGAAGCACTATCAAAGCCTTCTGCACCATAAGCATTGAACTTGAGGATAACCACCGAGCAGGCCCAATAGGTTGCACCCGCGACAAAACTGCCGATCAGTATGGCGATGGGGAAGTCGCGCTGTGGATTTTTGAACTCTTCTCCCATGTGCGCAAAAGCTTCAATGCCTACAAAGCACCAAAACATGACGGCGAGTGCCGCACCAATATTCCATAACCCGTCTGACGACAAACTTGGCATGATGATGTCACTATGACCGACGTCGCCTTGCCACCAGAACGCGGCAACAAGTGCAAAAATACTCAATGCGATCACGGTCTGCAGTCGGCCCGAGGACTTGGTACCCGCCAAATTGACCGTAACGAGCAGCACGACCGTTAAAACTTGTGCGAACAAAGCGGAGTTGATGGCGCTAGGTAGCAACTGTTGTAAAAAGCCGGCTGCCAAAGCAACCGCAGCAGGGACGCCGACAGGAATGACGCTAACGAATAACCATGCAACACTTTTTTCCAGTCGCTTATCGAAAGCCTGACGAACAAAAAAGGCGGTCCCACCCGCATTTGGGTATCGTTTACCAAGCTGAGCAAATGTTAGGGCAATAGGGCAGATTGCAAAAAACAGTATCACCCACGCCCAAAGTGACAACTGTCCGGCGATACCAGCGGCTATCGCTGGAACCATAAACAGCCCTGTGCCGAGTAATGTCGTTGAAAGCTGACCAACGCCAGAGATGAGGGTGATTTCCTTTTTAAGTTCGCTCATTGCATCCCTTCCTTAGTTCTATTGGTGACAGCTTACTCAAAGCCCACTCAATACACAGCCATCAATTCGTCGTAGATAGGCGTCACTTTGACGGAATTGTGCGATAAATTAGTCACATTGATAACTTTATCCAGACCAATATTTATGTCACATTACCTGTAATCAACAGGATAAGTTGGGTAATGACATTTAAGAATATGGATAAATTTGATCATCAAATCATAGATATACTGAAGCACAACGCGCGCGCATCGGTGAGTGAAATAGCCCGTACCGTCAGTTTGTCGCGTTCTGCCGTGACTGCTCGGATTCAAAAACTGGAAAACGACAAAATCTTGCTCGGCTACCATGCACAGGTGGCGCCCGAAGAGAAAGGTCAGCCTGTGATTCAGGCATACTTGGCTCTTAAGTTCGATATGTCAGCAGCAACGCATTATTGTGAAACTTACGCAGACCAAATCTACCAGATCGATGGCGTAAAGTGGTGCCACGCGATCACTGGTGAAACGGACATGATGCTGTTTGTTGAAGTCCCCAGTATGCAGCGATTAAACCAAATTCGCGATGAGTTACAAGCGATCCCTGAACTCAGGCATCTTATGACTCATACCGTTTTAACTGAGTTCTTCAATACCCATGGCGCTTGAAAACGTAAATCTAAATTTATTGCGGTCCTTACAGGTACTGTTGGATGAGTGCCATGTAAGTCGTGCGGCCGAAAGGCTCAACATTACTCAGTCAGCAGTGAGCCGCCAGTTAGCTCAGTTGCGGGAGCTATGCGGAGATCCGTTGTTGGTACGAGATGGTAATCAACTGTTACCCACGCCGAAAGCCGTCGCTATGAGAATACGCCTTGCCGAATTACTTGGTGAGTTTGACGCCTTATTGAGTGATAAGCCGTTTGACCCGCAAACCTGGCACCAGGAATTTGTACTGTCATCGAGCGATTATGTGGCGCAGTACATACTACCCGAGGTGGTGAGTTTGATGACAGACCAAGCCCCTCACGTTAACCTCGCTTATCGATTGTGGCAACCCGATTACCTGCAACAAATGAACGAAACGGGTATCCACTTAGCCTCGACCATGTTGCCGGAACCGCCTAAACAACTTAGCAGCGTGAAGATTGGTCAAGACAAGTCAGTGTGTCTGATGCGTAGAAGTCACCCCTTAGCTAATGCGAAACGACTTAGTTGTGAGCAGCTTATTCGTTATCCTCATCTAAAGGTCACAGGCGGAGGAGATAAGGACAGTCAAGCAGATATGGCGCTTAAAACCTTAGGTTATCAACGTCGAATCGCATTAAAAGTACCATTTTTCTCAGCAGCGATTAATGCGTTACAAACCAGTGACTATCTGATGATTGTGCCTGAGCACATCGCCCTAAACTTAGCCAAAGACGATGAGCTGGTTTATTTCACGTTGCCTTTTGAGACAGAGCCTCACCAGTACTGGTTAATCTGGCATCCGAAATACGACTTGGATAAAGCGCATCAGTGGATGCGAGAACGTGTACTTCATACCATGCAAACTTGTTCTTATTCGATTGGTATGATTTAGAATCATAGCGGCTATAAAAAGATTCAATTTCAAATCATGTGAATCATGACTTAACTTGGCAATAGTCAAATTCGTTAAGGAGCACATACATGACTCTTACCATCTGGTTTTCACTCTTCACCATCTGCTTGCTGGGAGCAATGTCTCCAGGGCCCAGTTTAGCGATTGTGGCCAAACATAGCCTCGCAGGTGGAAGAATAAATGGTCTTGCCACAGCATGGGCGCACGCAATCGGCATCGGTGTTTATGCATTCATTACCTTGATCGGCTTAGCGGTGGTGTTGCAACAGTCTCCTCTATTGTTCAAAGCGATCAGCTATGCTGGCGCCGGTTACCTTGCTTATCTCGGTTTCAACGCGTTGCGCTCAAAAGGTGGCGTCGCCGCGAAGCTAGAATCTGGAGAACAAACTACAGTTGCTCAATCGGCAAAAGAAGGGCTGCTTATTTCTTTGTTGAGCCCAAAGATCGCGCTGTTTTTTATCGCCTTGTTCAGTCAGTTTGTTGCGGTAGGAGACTCAGTAGCGGCGAAGGGGGTCATTGTTGCGACGCCTCTGATTGTTGACGGCCTTTGGTATACCTTGATTACCTTTTTACTCTCCAGTCCGAAAGTGATTGATAAGATTCGCGCTCGTGCTCAGCTTATTGATCAGTTGTCAGGAGCGGTACTGATTTTGTTGGCGATACGTGTCGTTTTGACTGTGTAGGAGTGCTG
This sequence comes from Vibrio sinaloensis DSM 21326, assembly GCF_000189275.1. GTDB lineage: Bacteria > Pseudomonadota > Gammaproteobacteria > Enterobacterales > Vibrionaceae > Vibrio > Vibrio sinaloensis. The sequence goes on from NZ_AEVT01000099.1 coordinate 94,708, forward strand.
CGGGCGGCCACTTTTATTCTGCCGCGCGGAAGAAATTCGATGTCAATAGTGGCGCCTCACGACGTTTCGGTGTAAAACAACAGCCAACTTCGAAAGATAAATAAGAGAAAGTCAGATGCAAGCAGAAGTAAAATGGGTCGAAGAGTTTAAGTTTTTGGGCCAATCACAATCTGGTCACTCCATTGTAATGGATGGTAACGGTGGTGCGACGGCTCCAAGTCCGATGGAAATGGTATTGATGGCTGCAGGTGGTTGTAGTTCGGTTGATGTCGTTGACGGTTTAAAAGAAGCAGGTCAGGCAGTCAAAGAGTGTACGGCTAAGCTAACCACAGAACGTCGTGAGACGGCACCGCGTATTTTTACTCAAGTAAATATCCACTTTGCCGTTTCGGGCGACAATCTGGATCCTGAAGTGGTGGCTAAAGTGGCCGCCGATTCATTAGAAAAGTACTGCTCAGTGTGCCTGATGCTAGGTCAAGGTGTAGAAATGACTCACAGCTGGGAAATCATTTAACCAAGCTCGAAAGAACTAAGCAAGCCGAGCCTAGTGCTCGGCTTTTTACTATAAGAATCAAACATGTTCCAAACTCATAAATTTACTATTGCTGGTGTCGCCGCCATTCTTCTCTGGAGCAGCGTTATGGGAGTTGCTAGGGCTGTGACTGAAATGCTCGGCCCTGTAGGCGGCGCTGCGTCAATTTATACGGTAGCGGCTGTTTTTCTGGTCGCCGTTATGGGGGTACCCAAGTGGCGCAATTACTCGTTACGCTACGTACTATTGGGTGGTGGGTTGTTTGTCGCGTATGAGATCTGTTTGGCGTTGGCGCTAGCGATGGCAAACGATCGCCAGCAAGCGATTGAAATGTTGGTGATTAACTACTTATGGCCGGCATTGACCGTACTGCTGGCTGTAATCGTGAGTGGCAAGAAAACCAGTTGGTTGGTTTATCCAAGTGTAGCTCTGGCTTTTCTTGGTGTGGCCTGGAGTATCACCGGTGAGCAAGGGCTGTCGTTTGAGCAGATCGCGAGTAATGTCGCAACCAACCCAGTAACTTACGCGATGGCGTTTACTGGTGCTTTCTTATGGGCGATCTACTGTAACTTAACTAAACGTATCGCCAATGGACAAAATGCCATCACCTTGTTTTTTATTCTCACGGCGATATCGCTTTGGGTGAAATACGCTCTAAGTAGTGAAACGGGTATGACCCTCAACTTGCATTCAGGCAGCTTGCTGCTGATTGCGGGGGTGTTTATGGGCAGTGGCTATGCGCTTTGGAACTATGCCATCATCGGTGGCAACATGGTGTTGCTGGCAACCCTGTCTTACTTCACCCCAGTGCTTTCGACGGTGATTTCGTCAATAATACTGGGTATTGCACTGAGTCAGAGTTTTCTACAAGGCGTCGTGATGGTAACGATTGGATCGTTAATGTGCTGGTGGGTCACTCGGGAAAAGTAGCCTACTACCAATAGATTTCAATCGGCGTCCCCGTTGACACTAAACTGAGTAAATCATCCATTTCTTGGTTGGTCAGTGCGATACAACCATCCGTCCAGTCAAAGCTTTGTACGTAGTTGGCTGGGCGAGTCTCACCATTTTTCAAACCGTGTATTTTGATATCGCCACCGGGGTCTACCTTGTTGCTCATCGCCTGAGTACGATCTTTTAGATTGGGGTAACTGATATGAATGGAGCGGTAAAACTGCGAATCGTTTAATACAAAGTCGAGATAGTAACGACCCTCAGGTGTTTTTTGATCGCCTTCTTGCTGCTTGTGGCCTTTTGGTGATTTGCCAAGAGCAATTCTGTATTCGCGTACCACTTGTTGTCCATCAAGTAAGTACAGGCGACGTTTTGACTTGTCTACTTTGACTAAATCAACTGCCGCGTAACTTGGCAAGCTGACCACAAAAGCCAACAACAGTAGCGCTTTCGTTTTCAAAATCCCTACATCCTATATCTGACCGACTCATGATTAAGTTTACTTTACTGCTGTAGTCATGGGAATGGCTTACCGTAAATGATGGATTGTAATTGCTGCTATAACCCTTGCTAACACACCAATTGATTAGTCCAAAAGTGCAATTTTTGGAAATAAGATCATAAAAATGTAAGAGGCATCATATCTCCAACAGTTACTGATATCGAAATGCGAGTGAGTTAACAATGGCTTTCTCTGGTCATTTGATTGCATAGGTGGAACTGGTACTTTTTTAACCGATTAAAAAATCAAAGGTTCCGGCTAGGATTATGTTTCCACGTATATTGCTCAAAGATATCTTGTCTGCAAGAAACCAGAGATTTCTTGCTAACTCGTTGTTTCAGTTTATTGATGAACTGCTTGCGGCAGAGCATATCGCGGTGTTTCGTCAGCCGAAAGGTTGCCATAACAATGACTTTCTGTACCACAAAGGCCAACCTGCTAGTTTAGATATCTATCCAGACACTTTTTGGACTTGGGTTGCCCAATTTGATACCTCCGATGGCTTGTTACCTTTAAAAATGAACACCTGTCAGTGGAAGTATTGCGAACATATGTCAGCGGAAAGCTATGTGTTCATGTTGGACAACCACCCAGAAATGCGCACCTACCTAGTATTGGAAAACGTTAATCCAGAAAGAGTCGGTCAAGCTAATCAAAACAATCAACTTGAAGCTTTACAGATCATCGCCGCTCGCTGGCAGTGTGTGCGAGCAGAAACGGAAGCCGCCAAAGAATTTAAACAACGGGATATTAAAGAAGCGAAGTATCTCGATGTGATCAAACAGCGTGAGTCGTTTATCGACAACATGCGTTTGGTTCAGCAAGTCGCAGTGAATATATCCAACCCGGCAAACTTAGATGAGTTGTATCGCATGGCAGTGGAGGCGGTTCGTGACCAGCTTGGTTTTGATCGAGCTGTATTTATGTTGCTGGACATCAAAAAACGCTGTTTTAGCGGAACTTATGGTACCGATGAAAACGGTCAAACCGCGAGTGAGCACCATACTCAATATGATCTTCATCAGCTTGAAGAGACCTACATCGACGCTCTGTTTGAAGGCAAAGAAACCTTAGTCATCGTCGAAGAGGCACCGCTCTATACGGCCGGTAGCGTGATTGGTCAGGGCTGGAATGGGATGTTAATCCTCCGTGATGGAGAAGAGATCATCGGCTGGATTGCGCTCGATAACTATATTCGACGAAACCCGATTACTTCTTATCAACGTCAGATGCTTGAATCGTTTGGCTCTTTACTTGCCCAAATCTATATTCGTAAACGACAAGAGCAGAACGTGCGTATGTTGCACGCAAGCATGGTGGAGCTCTCGCGTTGTATGACCGTGAGCGAAGTGTGTAAATCAGCGGTCACCTTTGCTATTAACCGATTGGGTATCGATCGGTTCGCGGTGTTTTTGACCGATAAAGGTTGTACCCATATGCAAGGCACATGGGGAACCGATATTCAAGGTAACATCGTAGACGAATCTTACTATCGTTCAGAAACCGTAGACCGAGCGATTGTCAGTGCTGCTAAGGTCAACCCAAATGATGTGGTATTTGAGGAGTCTGTTCCTATTTACCACGATTTCCATATCGTCGGTTTTGGCTGGACAGCAATGACTATGTTGGTGGACAACAACAACGATCCCATTGCATTTATCGCCGCGGACAATTTAATCAAACGTTCACCATTGACCCATCAACTGCGTGAAGTCATCCGGATGTTTGCCTCCAACCTAACAGAGGTATTGCTCCGTACGCGAGCGCAAGAGGCGATCCATGAAATGAACGAGAATTTGGAACGTGAAGTCAAAGCGCGGACTCGTGACTTGCAGAAAGCCAACGAGCAATTGGAAGTGATGGCGAAAATGGATCCACTTACGCGCTTGGGTAATCGACGCATGCTCGAAGCCTCGCTGGAAGAGTTGTGTCTCAACGGTAAGGATAAACGCCAACACTATGGCTTGATCCTCGCTGATATCGATCACTTCGGTTTATACAACAATCATTATGGTCATATGCAAGGCGACATCGCGCTAATGCGGATCGGTAATATCTTGCAGCACCATACTCAATCGGGTAATGAAGTGTTTTGCCGTATTGGTGGGGAAGAGTTTGCACTATTGGTGACTAATCAAACGCCAGTCCAAGTCGCTCAGTTAGCCGAGTGTGTCAGAAAGTGCATAGAAGAGGAGCACATTCCCCACAAGCTGAATACCAGCAGTGATTTCCTAACCGTTTCGGTTGGCTACGCAGTACTCGAGCTCAGCCAGGAAGATTTTAGCTTTGACCGATTATACAGCGCAGCGGATAAGTCTCTGTATGAGGCAAAAGAGCAGGGTAGGAATCAAGTGAGTGGTAAAGTCACGGCCATTGAAGCCGCTTAACATAACGTAATTAAACAGAACAGGCAGCCAAGTGGCTGCCTGTTTACTTTCTATCGGATCATGTTGTGCTTAAAGTTTCGCGAGAGGTTGCTCATTATGGGGCTGTTTCTCACGGGAACTTTTGGCTTGTTTAAGCAGTTTCATCAGAGTTTGACCTTGCCAGCTAGGTTTGTCTGGCGAGTATTGGCTGCGGTTCATGGCGTTTAACTCTTGTTCAATTTTGCTCTTCAGCTCTGTGTCTGAGATAGCATTGTCAGTCAGCCACTGTTTCACTAAGTACTGTACTTTAACGGTATCAGATTGTTTGATGGCTGTTTCAATGCTTTCTATATCACCGAGGGTGTTACGCTCAGCTTGTATTGGCTTAGAGGCCGAGCGGTGTCTGCCTTTGATCAAGAGGGCCAATGTTGATAACCAAAGTAAGGCCAGTGCAGCGCTCAAGTAAGGCCAAAAACCTGGGTCTTTAATGGTGATGCTTTCAGCAGGCGCAGAAGCGATGGGCATAAGCTCTGGTTCTGCTGCATTCATTAAGCTCCCAGCGGCCACTTGCAACGATAAGCCAGCTACGGTGGCTGTTTCCTCTTGTTTCGATTGGCTGTTCCACCAGTTTATCTTTATGTCATTAAGTGCGATTTCCCCTTGTTGCTGAGGGATGATGACTTGTTTGATGGTCATGCGCGTACTGCCATCACTTAATTGGCTAAATTGTGGTTTCTCCTGATACAGGCGCACTGATGATGGATAATGAGTATTGATGTCTGGGAAGCGTTCGCTCGTCACACCATTAATGTCTAAGGTGATTTCTCGGGTAAGGGATTCGCCAACTTGAGTGGTGAACAAAGGCGCCTCAATCGCCTTGCCATCACTGTCACGCCATTGTTGTTTCAAGTTAAGCGCAGAGGCAGGTAACCAATGACCTTGGAATTGTGTCGGAATCGGTAGCACACTGATTTCAAGCTGTTCAGCGGGCGTATTGGCAGAGATTAACTTTGTCGTACCTGTGCGGTTATTGCCATAAACCACGCTGCCAGAGAAACCAATGCCACTTAAGGTAAATTCCCCACTTGTATCTGCCGTGACGCGATAGCTTTGCTCGACAATGGTCACTTCTATACCGTCGAGAACGCTCTGATACTGGTTAGGCTCTCCGATGGCATCCAGAGTTAACCCTGACGCCTGAGGTGGAATTACACTTGGATTTTGCAGTCGTCTTGGGTCCGCTTTGATAATTAACCGAGTATTCAGCACAGCACTCTCATTGGGATAAAGCTGCTGCTTGTTCAAGGTGTTCTGTAACTCAATCAAGTCAGAGATTTTAGGCTCATCTTGATCCATGCTGACTTGGATTGCGATGGGCTCTGAAGTGGCCCCATTGAGTGAGAATGCAGGGATAGTTGCGCTACCCAGACGTTGCGCTGCTAGCTGAATATTCCATTCACTGCGAGTAGTCCGCTGGCTGTTGACGATGTTTATCGAGGTGCCAAAGCTAGGACGACCTACGTAAAAATCTTGGTTAAGTACCGATAAATCAATGTCGTCAACAGAGACTTTTTCATCCGCGACGATACGTAACTGAAAGACTTCGTTTTTTACGACCTTATTTTTACTCACGGTCACCCAAAGATTAGCGGCAAGAGTTGCCGGGCTAATTAAGGCAAACACAAGTGTCAGTAAGCTAACAATATACAATCTGCTATGTTTCATCATTACCATTTCTTACCTGTTTGCTGAGGTGGTTGCTTTTGTTTGGCTTGCAGCACCATTTGGGCGCGGATCAGTCGGCTTGGATCTCGAGCACTTTCGACTTGTTGGAGTTTGCGTAACTCTGGATCGATAGGTTGCTGGTTGCTTTGTACTGCGCTCGCTGGCTGCTCAGTACTGTCTGGTTGTTGGGTTTGTTCGTCAGGTTGCGTGGCTTGCGGTTCGTTCAGCGCGCTTTGCTGATCGTCATTTTGATGCTCTTTGTTGGCCTGCGCTTGACGAGGCTCCGCTGATGACGGCTCTGACTTTGATTGGTTGGCGTTTTGCTCCTCGTCGTCTTTTTCCGCTTTGTCAGAGTCCGGGAGACTTGAACTGTCTTGAGCGTCGTTTTGCGGTTGGCCTTTTTGCTGTGAGTTTTGTCCCTGTTGCTGTTGCTTCTCTAGCGCTTTTTTAACCACATCAAGGTTTGTTTGCGCATCTTTGTGCTCCGGTGCGGTTTGCAATATTTGCTCATACAGTTGCACGGCTTTCTCTAATTCTCCGCTTTGTGCAAGCGCGTTGGCGTAGTTGTACTTTCCTTCAACCCCTTCTGCTGCTTGCAAGGTTTGCACGGCGCCTTTGTAGTCACCCGCTTTGTATTGCGCGATGCCTTTCCAGTCAGGATCTTCAAACAGCTCTGCGGCCTGCTGATAGTCTCCGGCGTCAAACAACTGTTTAGCTTGCTGCTCGTTAGTAAGCCAAGGACTGGCCATCACAGGTTTGGGCATGAGAAAGGGAGTGCTGCCGATGATAAGAGCAAATAACACACCACGGCGAAACATCGTTAGCGCGCCAAGAATCAGTACTGGCAAGAGCCAAAAACCTTGGTTCAAGCGCTCTGCTAACTTTTCACCTTTCAAGTTGTTGTCTGTACTGTCGATCTGATTAGTTAACCCTGCAATGCGTTCTACATCCTTATTGGTTAGCTGGATCGTGACAAACTGGCCGCCAACGGAGCTCGCTAACTCTCGCATATTGGCAAAATTAGACTTAGCGATGACAGTTTGACCATTGTCTGTGGTCATGAGTTTTCCTTCACTGAGTTGAATTGGTGCGCCTGCTCTGGAGCCGACCCCCAAGATCGTCAACCGCCAGTCGGTATCACCCACTAGGTCCTTTATGTCTTCAAGCTCAGCGTTATCGATATCGTCGGTGACCAGTACAATATCACCGGTTGCTAAGCCAGTATTTTGCATCATACTGATCGCGAGCTCGACACCGCGAGCAGCATCGGCGCCGGGGTAGGGCATCAACTCTGGGCTTAAATTCGGGACTAGGTTTGCTATTGTGCTGCTGTCGCTGGTCATTGGGCTGACGATGTAGGCATCGCCCGCGTAGGCAACTAATCCTGTGCTGCCTTCTTGCCAGTACGACAATAAGTCACTGACTTTATAACGCGCTTGAGTCAGGCGATTGGGTTTGACGTCAGTTGCGTACATCGACATTGACATATCCATCACCACGACACGTGCGCTGCTATTGGCAAAGCTCGGACGGCTCTTTGAGGTCAAACTTGGCCCCGAAAGGGCAAGGATCGCGATAGCACCTAGCCAAGCCGCGCCTTTTAACCAGCGATGAGTGACAGGGCCACTTTGAATACCCATCGCTTTCGCTAAGTGCGGAGCAATAAGAGTTTGTTTGCGCTGACGCTTAGTTAACCACCAGACAACGGCAAGCCAAGGAAGCAGAGCGAGTAACCACTGTGGGTATAGCAAGGCAAAATCAGACATGATTCCTCCTAAGTACAAGCAGGCCAATGAAAGCAAAGAAGGCGAGCCCAAGTGGCCACATAAACCACTCTTTTTCAGGACGCCATGTCTGGGTTGCTTTGCTAATCGGTTCTAAGCTGTTGATCGTGTCATAAATGGTGGCAAGCTCTTTCGCATCTCGGGCTCGGAAGTATTGACCTCCGGTGATTTGCGCTATTTGCATCAAGGCTTTTTCATCCAAGTCTTGAGCCGTGTTGACTTTGCGTGTCATAAAGAATTCTTTAACCATCATTTCACCGGCACCGACCCCTATGGTGTAGATCGTTGCGTCGTATTTCTTCGCAATTTTTGCCGCTTCAATTGGGTCGATGACTCCAGAGGTGTTGCTACCGTCACTGAGTAAAATCATTACCCGTTGCGGCGCGTCGCTATCAATGAAGGTTTTGGTTGCAAGGCCAATTCCTTCTCCGATTGCGGTTTTGTCGCCGATAAGGCGCAATACCAGTTGGTTGACTTGATCGGCGACGGTCGTGCGATCCAAAGTCAATGGTGTTTGCAAGTAAGCGTGGTCGGCAAACAGTACAACCCCCAAGCGGTCCCCTTCGCGTTTGATGGCGAAGTCACTGACGACTTTTTTTACCGCTGTTAAACGGTCAACATAATCACTGCCGTCGCTCATATCCTCTTGACTCATGGAGTAAGAGAGATCCAATACCAGCATTAAGTCGCGATGTTTCGGCTGCGTTGTGACCGGCTCTCCGTACCAAACGGGCCTTGCCATTGCCAAAACTAGACCGACCCAAACTAGGCTCGCAAGGATCTTGGCTAAGCCATTTTTTGGTGCTGCCGTTTGCCCAGTGCTTGGTACATAGGGCAGATGGATGGGCGCGCTGTTCGATACCGGAGGCGCCAGCAAGTAGATGACTAGCGGTAGAGGAAGGAGGAGCAGGCTCCACCACCAGACTAAGTCAAAATTAGCCAATTACGCTCTCCTTCTTTTTGGCGGTAAGGCTTGTTCCACCCAGTCTTTGCAGTCTTGAATCAGTTCGTCTGCATTCGCCACAGCTTGCTTACTGTACAGAGCTTGCTGCCAATCTGTTAGGTTAGGAGTGAAACGTGGTTTTGCGATCTGGCTATCGAGAAACTGATACCATTGCTCGCCCGTTAATTGAGCGATTTCTTCACGAGGGTAGTAACACAAGGCAGCTTGTCTAACTAACTCTATTGCTTCTGAAGGTCGATTGCCGTTTTCCAGTAATCGCAGTGCGGTTTTCTTTGGGGCGAGGCGTTTTCTATTCCAGCGAATAAACAGCCAAATGACTAAGCAAGTAGCCACTACAGCTCCTAGTAAAGCCCACCAACCCCATGCCAGAGGTAACCAAGCGGGGGCATCTGGTAAGTGCATCGGTTGAAGAGAAAGTGTTGGTGTTTGAGTCTCTGTGCTCATTATTAAAATCCATGTAACTGTTGAGAAAGCGCAGCGTCGCTAGAGAGCGTTGAGAAACTCATGCCTAAGCGGTGAGCGAGGTCAGTAAGTTGATGCTGCTGGTGATTGAAAGCGGACTCTATACCCTGTCGGGTCTTTTTCGAAGAGAAATCTAACCAACGAGTGGTTTGTTTATCAGAGACTTGCTCTGTGCCACGGTACTGAGTAATACCGCGCTCTAAAGGATCACTAATGTGTACAAAGCGAACTCGATTGTGTTTGCCTAATCGACTGAGTGGATTCTCATCATCGATATGTAAGCGAGTGAAGTCGCTCAGTAGGACTACTTCACTGCCTTTTGGACACATGCGGTTCAAGGCTTGCAGTGCAGTGGTCATAATGCCAGGAGCACTTCGTGGTTGGTTAAGTTGAGATTGATGGTGAGCGACAAGGCTCTGCGTCAACGCAAGCGCTCCTTTATTGCGCGCGGTTGGTTTTATTTCGACCAGTCGATCGCCAAGATCGATGAGTGCACCGACCCGATCTCGCTGAGCAATGCTTAACCAAGCGATCAAACTGGCCATGTGCGCGGCGAGCACGGACTTTAGCATCAGTTGTGAGCCAAAAAACATGCTGCTACTGAAGTCGATGTACAAAACGATCGGCTTTTCTCGTTCTTCACTGAATAGTTTGGTGTGCGGCTTGCCTGTTCGTGCGGTGACTCGCCAATCAATGGATCGAACATCGTCACCCGCCTGATATTGGCGAACTTCACTGAAGTCCATACCACGACCGAGTTGGCGGCTTTGGTGTTGACCAAGCATCTGTGACCATAAACTTTTGGCAGGTGGCATCCACTTGACACTCTGTTGTTTGAAATACAAGAGTTCATCAAATGTGAGGTTAACGCCATCGCTGTAAGGGGATAATTCCACTTGCATCGTGTTGTCCTATGCGCTGCCGACAAGTGATAACAGTGTGTTGATGACTCGATTAGGCTCGATACCTTCAGCTTGCGCTTGGTAGCTCAGCAGTAATCGATGTCGCAGTACCGGAAACGCCATGGCTTGTACGTCTTCTGGTGAGACGAAATCACGTCCGTTGAGCCATGCGTGTGCGCGTGCGCAGCGATCTAATGCGATGGTGGCTCGAGGGCTGACGCCCATCTCAATCCACTGTGTCAATGACTCATCGTATTGCTCAGGTTGGCGAGTCGCCATCACTAATCGAATGATGTACTGCTCGATGCTATCAGCCATGTGGATATTCAGTACCTGTTGGCGTGCCGAGAAAATATCATCTTGGTTCAGGACTGGCGGTGTGAGCGCGGTGTCACCTTTGGCTTCTCCGCGATTGAGTCGTAGGATAGCGAGCTCACTCTCAGCGTCGGGGTAGTCAACGTCTAGGTGGATCAAAAAACGATCCAGCTGAGCTTCGGGTAGCGGGTAAGTGCCCTCTTGTTCGATAGGGTTTTGCGTTGCCATCACGAGGAACAGTTTGGGCAAAGGATACGTTTTTCGCCCTGCGGTAATTTGCTTCTCTGCCATCGCTTCTAGCATAGCGGCTTGTACTTTCGCAGGAGCACGGTTGATCTCATCCGCCAAGATCAACGAATTAAAAATAGGCCCGGATTGAAAGGTAAACTCGCCCGTTTCTGGTCGGAAGATGTCGGTGCCCGTCAGATCCGCTGGTAGCAAGTCGGGTGTGAACTGAATGCGGTGAAAATCGCCTTCGATGCAATCCGCCAGAGATTTGACCGCGCGTGTTTTGGCAAGCCCCGGCGGTCCTTCAACCAGAATGTGGCCATCAGCCAGAAGGGCGACAAGAAGTTGGTCAACTAACTCCTGCTGGCCAATTACCTGACCATTTAAGTAGTCTCTAAGCTGCTGTAGTGCTTGTGATTGCATCAAATTTTTCTCCTAATTTTTTCACTTAGTGATTGAGATGATTGAAAAGTTCCCACCGTGTGTTTGATTTTTACTTATCTGACAGGAAATTAACCAATAAGTGAGAGGGCTATTTTATGAAAAGTCTTGCTCCTCAGTTGTTTAGCATATGGGGGCGAAACTCGAAGAAACAACATTTCAAACTTGGAATCCTTAATTTCACCTAACACAACACTTATTCAGAAAAGAAATGTCAGCTTAAAATTAAATTAGTAAAGGAATGTGTTAATTAGCCGATATACTTACATGATTGGACAGGTCAATGGCAGGGAGAGCATCACCACATGGGATGCTATGACCAATAGACATCAAAAGTGCTCACAGAAGGCAGATAATTAATGAAACTCAATTCTATCAGTATTAAGCAAAAGGTCGTCGCAGGGATCACCTTTGCTGTACTAGCATCAACGATCATCGTCGGTGTTATGGCACAGAGACAGGCGCGCAGCGTTCTCGAACATCGTCTTATCGATATTGAATTACCGTCGATGCTGCAACAAATCAATTCAGAAATCGATCGCGAAGTTAGCCAACTTTTACTGGCTGCAGAGCAGCTAGCAAACAACGAATTTATTAAACAAGCGATCGACACGACCGACATTGCTGCAGACAAAGAAGCAATGTTAGTGAAAGAACTCAATAACGTACGTAACCAGTATCAGCTAAATGATGCGTCGGTTGCGAACCGTAATACCGCTTATTACTGGAACCAAAATGGATTCTTGCGTCAGCTAAATCAGCAGCAAGATGGCTGGTTCTTTGGCTTTACTCAATCAGGTAACCCGACCTCCGTCAGCATTTTCCAAGAAGCCAATGGTGATGTGAAGATGTTTGCTAACTTCCAGTTCCCAAATGGTTTGAGCATGTCTGGCGTGTCGAAATCAATGGACGATATGGTCTCCTTGCTGAATGGCTATAAGATTGAGCAAACGGGTTTTGTCTTTTTAACGGATGCACAAGGTAACGTGCAAATCCACCGCGACAGTAATAAGTCGAAGTCATCGCTTAACCAGATCTTTGGCAGCCAAGCCTCACAACTGCTAAACAAATCAGGTTTTAATCTTATTGAGGGTGAATACGAAGGTGAGCACGTGTTTGTTGCTAGCACTTACATTCCTTCAATGGATTGGATTGTGGTTGGTGTTGTGCCCGTCAATGAAGTTTTCGCCGACCTCGATAGCGTTGCTAAGCAAATGATGATTACCACGGTGGTTGTGGCAGGTCTATTTATCTTTATGGGGATTTTCCTTGCGAACGGTATTGCGCGCCCGATCCAAGCAATTGCTGAGCGTTTCAGTGATTTGGGTAAAGGCGATGGCGATCTTTCGCAACGTATCGAAGTGAAAGGTAACGACGAGATCGCTCAGCTTTCAGACGGGTTTAACGGTTTTATTGAGAAAATCCACGACTCGATGAAAGAGGTGGCTTCGACCAGCGGGGCATTGCAAGCGGCGGCAGATGGCGTATCGAGCAAAGCGCACACCACACACGACAATAGCCAGATGCAACGTGATCAAACCATTCAGGTGGTGACCGCGATTAACCAAATGGGGGCGACGATCAGTGAAATCGCGTCAAACGCAGCAACCGCGGCAGAAACCGCGACTCAAGCGTCTGACAATACGCAAGTCGGTCAAGATGTAGTAAACAAAGCCAAAGACGCTATCAGTCGTTTAGCATCGGATATCGAGAGCACTGGCCAAGTGGTTGAGCAACTGGCTTCCACGACACAAGATATTGGCTCGATTCTGGATGTTATCCGAGATATTTCAGAGCAGACTAACTTGCTTGCACTAAACGCAGCCATTGAAGCGGCTCGCGCTGGTGAACAAGGTCGTGGTTTTGCCGTCGTTGCGGATGAAGTTCGTAACCTAGCGAGCCGTACCGCAGATTCGACCGAAGAAATTCAGAAGATGATCAACCAACTTCAAAGTGACGCAAAAGATGCCGTAACCGCGATGGAAGCAGGTAAAGCCGTCACAGGCGAAGGGGTTTCTTCATCGGATGAAGCGGTTGAAGTACTCATCTCTATCTCTGAGCGTATCCACGATATCTCGGACCGTAATACCCAAGTTGCCACCGCTACAGAAGAGCAATCGACGGTAGTACACACCATCAACCAAAACATTGAAGAGATCAACGCCATCAATGAAGTCACCACAGGTACAGCAGAAGAGCTGGCGGCGGCGAGTGCTGAATTGAAAGATCTTTCTATGCGTCTTGATCGAATGGTTGGCAGCTTTAAGCTCTAATCTCAAGCGCTAGGCTAGAATCAATGGGGCTAAGTGGGGTACACTTAGCCCCATTATTTTAGGTAAGTTTGACAAATAAGGTCGTATAAATATGAGTGACTTTGAGAAAGAGCTCGAGCAGATGTCTCAGGAAATGGGCGATGAGCCAGAAGTAGCACTGCCATCTATCGATGAGCAAAAAGCCATTGCTGCTGAGTTGAAGAAGCTAGAAGCCGAAGGCAAGCTAACGCCAGAGGTTCTTGAACAGTATTTTGGTAAATTTTACGCCAAAACGGACACGCCAGTTCACTAACTGCAACGTAAGAATAATGATAACAAGCCGCCTTGTGCGGCTTTTTTAGTATTAGGAGCGACCAAAATGTTTATTGTTCACCGATTAGTCAAATTAGCGGTTATCTGTGCGCTGTTTTTCACCGTGTATGACTTAATTGCGTTCGGCCAGATCACTTGGGTATCACGTCTACTTGGTCAGTTTTAGCGATTGTTCATGTTTTATGCAAAAGTTTGAGCATGAGACTAGAGATAACTCTTTGTAAAGACTAGGCTATTAATATCTGCCTACTGACTTAGAGACTGACAATGGAACAAAGGCTCTACTATTGGTTACACCGGATGTACATGTGGGGGCTGAAAATTGCAGCCAAAGTCCTGCCTATCTCTAAACCGACCCTGTTTATAGGCAAAGACGCGCTTAAACAACTTTGTCACAGTGTGTCTATTATGGGTATTAATAAGGTTCTGATCGTCTCGGATCAAGGCATCGTTAAGCTCGGTTTTGTCAAAAAGCTGATGTTTGAATTTGAGCGAGTTGGTGTCCACTGTCATGTTTACAGTGATGTAGAGCCAGACCCGACGTACGATCACGTCGAGCAAGGATTGGCACTCTTTCGTCAGCAACACTGCCAAGCGGTTGTGGCAATAGGGGGCGGTTCTCCGATTGATTGCGCCAAAGTGATCGCTGCCTGTGCGACCAACAACAAACCGGTACAGCGCCTAGTTGGGCTACTCAAAGTATGGAAAGCGCCAGCGCCGACCTTTGTGTTGCCTACAACCTCAGGCACCGGCTCAGAAGTGACCGTGGCCGCAGTGGTATCCGATCCGAAGACCCATGCGAAAACCCCGGTGATGGACCCTAAGTTGGTGCCGATTGCGGCTGCACTTGATCCTTCTTTGATGTTAGCGCTACCGGCACATATCACTGCGCAAACTGGGATGGATGCGTTGACCCACGCAATCGAAGCTTACTTATCGGGCAACGCGACATTGGAAACGGATCGCTATGCAATCGCTGCGATACGTTTGATTGACGAGAATTTACCCAAAGCGGTCAGCTTTGGCCAAAATGCCACCGCTCGACAGAACATGGCATTGGCATCTTATTACGCGGGCCTTGCCTTTACTAAAGCCAGTTTAGGCTACGTCCACGCGATTGCTCATACCTTGGGAGCCAAATATGGCACCCCTCATGGCCTTGCAAATGCCGTTGTTTTACCTCATGTTCTCGAGTTTTCAAAATCTGCCACCCAAGAGAGGCTGGCGGTATTAGCGGATCTGCTCGAGCTGACGAACTCCCATGTGTCGGATTCCATTAAAGCTCAAGCCTTCATTGACTACATCCGTGATCTGCAGGGCAGGCTAGATTTGCCGACCCATTTCGAACACATTTTGCATGAGCACATCTCTGAACTCGCCAAACAGTCTTTACATGAAGCGCGCTGGAATTACCCAGTACCACGATACATGCAGCAGCATGAGTGTGAACAACTGATTTTGGCGCTTGCTAATCCAAAATGAAAAAAAGCCCTTGAGCTCGCTGAGCTCAAGGGCTTTGTTCAAAGTATGGGTGAATTCGCTGTGGCTTATTTCACTGTCCAAGCAATGCTTTCACCGGCGCGAATCGGTACAACGATGTCGTTACCAAATGGCATAGACTCAGCGACTGGCCATTCTTGCTTAGTTAGCGTCACGGTGTCGTTGTTGCGTGGAACGCCGTAGAAGTCAGGGCCGTTGTGACTTGCAAACGCTTCAAGGTTTTCTAGCTTACCTTCTAATTCAAATACTTCTGCATAGAGCTCTAGCGCGGCGTGAGCGGTGTAAGAGCCAGCACAGCCACATGCGGCCTCTTTCATGCCTTTTGCGTGCGGCGCAGAATCTGTACCAAGGAAGAACTTCTTACTGCCACTGGTTGCGGCTTCAATCAGCGCTTTTTGGTGCGTGTTGCGTTTTAGAATCGGTAGGCAGTAGAAGTGAGGCTTAATACCACCAACCAACATATGATTGCGGTTAAACAGTAAGTGGTGTGCGGTAATTGTTGCCGCGACATTGTCATTGGCATTGTTGACGAAGTTTGCAGCGTCTGCGGTGGTGATGTGCTCTAGCACAATCTTAAGGTTCGGGAAATCGTTAACGATAGGCGCAAGAACAGTATCTAGAAACTCTTTTTCACGATCGAAGATATCAACGTCGTGATGGGTGACTTCACCGTGAACCAACAGCAGCATGCCCACTTCTTGCATCGCTTCCAAAACAGGGTAAATGTTCTGAGCTGAAGTCACACCTGAGTCTGAGTTAGTCGTTGCGCCCGCTGGGTAAAGCTTTGCTGCGACCACCGCACCAGATGCTTTCGCTTTACGGATTTCGTCTGGCGTTGTGTTATCTGTCAGATACAGTGCCATTAATGGTTCAAACTGCTCACTTGGCTTTTGCGCCATGATGCGTTCGCGGTAGGCGATTGCCATTTCAGTATTGGTAACAGGTGGGACAGTGTTTGGCATGATTAGCGCGCGACCGTTGTAGCGGCTAATATCTCGCACGGTATCCTTTAGAACTTCGCCATCACGAAGGTGAACATGCCAGTCATCAGGGCGTGTGATCGTAAGTGTTGTCATTATTGCTCCCACCATTAGTAAGTTGTCTGATTGGAGCCTAAACGCAGTGAAAACTGTGAAAGCAATCGCTTACGCTTAGGCGACAGGATGATAGAGCAAACGGCTCAGTATTGCATCCCCTTTTTTCTGGCAGACAATCAGGTGGCTAGCTTTTCGCCATTACTTCATGGTTAGCCATAGCGCGTGAATACAACCCGGTAAGAAGAAAAAGAACGTCAGTACCAGGTTGATGATGAAGTCTTTGCCAAGGCCTTTATCTAGAAAAACTGCCACTGGTGGTAAGAAAATACACAGTAGGATCATTACTAACTTATTCATACACTTCTCCTAAATGATTTGATTAATAATAGTCGTAAATTAGAACCGCCATTATCTAAATCAATTTGTTACTTTCAAGCAAATAGCCGCTTTTAAGGTGAAACTTCAGAGTTTTCCTATTAGTAAAACGTTGTGATTTGAATTATTGAGATAAGCGTCATTTATTTCACTAAGCCTTTGACAAACTCCGGTTTTGCTAACTACTAATCAAGACAGAATAACCATTATCAGTATAATAGCGGGCACAACAATACTAAGCTTAGGATTAGCAATGTCAGCTCCAACTCTTTCCCAAATTAATGTTTTTCCCGTTAAGTCGGTCGGTGGTATTGCGCTATCAACGGTCTGGGTTGAAAAGCAAGGTCTAATGTTTGACCGTCGATTTATGATAGCCCTTGCCGATGGCTCAATGGTGACGGCGCGTAAATACCCTCAGATGGTAACGGTGCAATCAACTTTAACTCAAGACGGTTTGATTTTTACGGCGCAAGGTAAATCAACTCTGCGTCTACGCTATGCTGATTTCAAGATGCAAGAAGCGCCAGCGCAAGTGTGGAAGGATAATTTCATTGCTTACACCACCACAGACGAAGCGGACGATTGGTTCAGCGACGTGCTTGGACAGCGTGTTGAACTGCTGTTTAGCGGAGAGCAGTCTAACCGAGTACGTGAGAAGCTAGGCCACAATGTAAGTTTTGCCGATGGTTATCCGCTGCTAGTGATCAGTGACGCCTCTTTGCAAGAGCTAAACCTTCGTAGCCCAGAGTTGCACTCAATGGATCAGTTTCGTACCAATTTGGTCGTGACTGCCGACGAGCCTTTTGCAGAAGACAGCTGGAAGCGAATCCGGATAGGTGAGGTAGAATTCGAAGCCGTGAAGCCTTGTGAGCGCTGCATTCTAACGACTGTCGATGTAGAAAAAGGTGAGCTACGTTCTTCGAAAGAGCCACTCAACACCCTATCGCAGTTCCGCGCTAATGAGCGAGGCGGTGTGTTCTTTGGTCAAAATCTGGTGGCTAAGAATGAGGGCATGATACGCGCAGGAGATGAAGTTGAAGTCCTCGAATACAAAGAGAAAGAGTTTTACCCTGACAATTCACCTCAGCAACTGCAAATGACCTGTGTGGAGCGTGAAGAGATCGCCCGTGACTTTGTCACTTTCTGGTTAGAGCCGCAACATGGTGAAGTGCCTAGTTATCAGCCGGGTCAGCATTTACCGATTGCGGTTGAGATTGAAGGGGAGACGGTCGCACGCCGTTATACCTTGTCATCGAGTCCTTCACGTCCGGGCCGTTTAGCGATTTCCGTTAAGAGAATTGATGGCGGCCGAGTTTCTAACTGGTTGGCGGATCATCTCCACATCGGTGATACCTTATGCTGTGAAACGCCTGATGGTAGCTTCCATCTTGGTGAGAAACACGATCAGCCGTTGTTACTGCTTTCTGCTGGTAGTGGTGTCACCCCAATGATGTCGATGTTACGTTACTTATCCGATCACAACCAAGTCGAGGACGTGGTGTTCTATCATCAATGTCGTAGCGTCGAAGACATTCCATGCAAGGATGAACTGGATGAATTGAAACGCCAGCATCCGGGGTTAACGGTACTCATCTCGCTTTCTCAAGCGCCCGTTGATTGGTTTGGACTTAAAGGCCGCTTGACCTTGTCGCACTTGAAACAAATCAAAGATGCACAGAAGCGCCAAGTGTTTGTATGTGGTCCCGATGGCTTTATGCAAAAAGCCAAGAACCTGCTGTTAAAGACGGGGTTACCTGAAGACAACTATCATCAAGAAGCCTTCGGTATTGCGACTGTTACTCAAAAAGCGCATAAGTCGGTGACCATCAGTGTTAATGGTCACGTATTTACTGGCGATAACCAAAAGACCTTACTTGAGCAAGCTGAAGAGGCCGGAGCACCTATCGCGAATAGCTGCCGTGCAGGTTTATGTAGTGCGTGCAAGGTAACGGTTGAATCAGGTAAGGTGCATCAGCCTGATGTCCCCGCGTTGCAAGAAGATGAGCGCAATATGGGAATGGCGTTAGCGTGTTGCTGTGTTCCGGAAACGGATATCGAAGTGGTTAACTGATCACTTTTGGTGTAAATATTAGAAACCGCTTGGCATGACACCAAGCGGTTTTTTATTGGATGCTAGATTGGTTACGCCCCTTATGTTTGGCGTCATACAAGGCTTGATCGGCCCTACGGTATAGGGCGAAGAAGTCCCCGTCGTTATCAACCAGTTCGGTGACGCCACAGGAAATAGAGAAGGGGGCTTTGGGTTTGTTCAGTGGGGAGTTATGAAATGCCAGCCTGAGCCGCTCTGCGATGTCAAACGCTTCTGTTGCGTGAGTATGATCTAAAACGATCAAGAATTCTTCACCACCGATTCGACCACAACAGTCGGTTTCACGCAAGTTGTGGCGAATCATATCCGCTAGTTCAACAATCACTTGATCGCCAAAGTCATGACCGTGACAGTCGTTAATTTGTTTGAAGAAATCGATATCGATAAGGATACACGAGAGTGGATGATTATCTTGCGTTGCTCGGTTAAATGCACTGGAGAAAAACTGCCACAGTTTACGCCGATTGCACAGCTTAGTCAGCTCATCGGTGTTGGCCAATTCTGCTAATTGAACCCGCATGTTGACCATGTCGGTGATGTCGGTTGAGACTCCAATTAATCCAATTACCTCCCCCGTCAATCTGCTGATGATCGGTTTTTTGATGGCTCGGTAAATACGTAATTTGCCGTCGTGTAGTGCGCGAGTGTGTTCTTCATGAGTGACAGTCTCAGCGCTTTGAAACACCGCTTGGTCGGTTTTTAATATGTCGTCAATCAGTTCTGGGTCGAAAAAATCGTGATCAGTTTTGCCCTTGAGGGAGTGTAAATCAGTATTAAACAACTCAAGGGTTAATTGGTTGGCGTAGAGGTATTCTCCCTCGCGATTTTTGACAAAAACGAAAGAGCCTATCTCGTTGAGGACAACCTCATGCAGGGTGAAGTGGTCTTGATTATATATGTCTTCTATGCGCTCCAATTCGATCATACGACCTCCAATAATTCACGAGGTCTAGCCAACCTGATACTGACGTTGCGGCGATTATATTCTCAAGGTCAAAATTAAACCCTACAGGTGCCGCTTTATATTTTTAACCATATACCCAAACTTGGCAAAATACCTAAATTTGTTTCACTTTTTCCATGTGTTGTGTGCGCTTGAACCTGCTGACCTTGAGCTGTGAGAGAATTACACCAGAAATCACCAGCAACCCGCCCATTAGATGATAGCCGTGGATGGTTTCCCCCAGCATAGTTGCCGCTAGGGTAATCGCGACCACAGGCATAAGGTTCATGAACATGGCGCTGGAATCCGCGCCAATCAAATCGATGGCTTTCACCCACATCCAAGGGGCGAGCACGGAGGCGGCTAACCCTGCGTAACCAATAAGAGGCAGGGCTTCATTTGACGGCAGCAACTGGTCGCTGGACAACCAAAGAGGTGTGAGCATGATAAGCGCGAGTACACCTTGCATGTAAACTAGAGTCCAATTGGATAATGGCATCTTCCAGCGCTTGAGCAAAACGCAGTAGGCGGCATAACAGGTCGCAGCAATCACCATCATACCATCGCCAAACGCAATGCTATTGTGAACAAAGAAAGCCATGTCTCCCTGACCCAACATAAAAGCGAGCCCAGCCAAGGCGATCACTCCGCCAACAATACTGAGTGGCGAGATGCGCTTGCCAAGCAATGGAACGCTCATAAAAACACTGAGTAAGGGGACCAACGAGGTGATCAGTGCCATGTTAGATGCCGAGGTTGTGAGGCCAGCGTAATATCCAAGCGATTGATTGAGCACCATACCAAGCAGAGCCAAAAAGGCAATTTTAGCCAGATAAGGCCGAATCACCTGCCACTCTTTGATGACTGTGTTTAAGCAAAACGGAGTTAACACCAGAATAGCCAGAAACCAGCGATAGAACGACATAGCACTTGGCTCGATCGCCTCAGAAGCCATCTTGTTAACGATTGCATTGCCGCCCCAGATAAAAACGGTAAGAAGAGGAAGGAGATAAACCATGTGAGTTCCATCGCAAAAAACTGATGGAAGATAGTTTGTCAGGTCTATATGATTATAGATATCTTTAGAAAGACATTGTGCGTCATAGGAAGACAAGTTTGAGAAAGTCGGCGAAACACCTTCACCCCTCGTTATCAATTGATAGAGCACCATCCGAAGTGTTTATGAATTTTGAGGCTTTTTTGTCCAACACTGAAACGCGGATGCACAGCCACCCATGGGGCCAAGTGCAGTTGATAAGTGGCGGGATATTAGAAATGGAAGCGGAGGACACCCGATTTCTTGCTCCGCCTCACTTAGCTATTTGGGTACCAGCCGGGATTAAACACACCAGTTTTAACCGTAAGCCGCTTTCTTATTGCTCATTGAATATTGCCGAGTCACTGACTACCCAATTTCCTGATTGCACCAGTCTTATTAAGGTGACGCCCATTGTTTCAGCGATTATTGATGATTTTAGGCAGAGAAGCGTCAATGTGGCGCAAAGCGAGTCGGATAAACGCTTAGTGCAGGTACTGCTTGATCAACTGGCAACGCGCGATACTCAGCACCATTTTTTACCGTCAACCGACAATAAGTACTTAGCGAAGATCTTAACTGCGGTAGAAGAAAATCCGATCGACAATACCAGTTTGTCGCAGTGGGCTGAGCGGGTACATACCACAGAGCGAACGTTGGCCAGGCATTGTCAGGCGGAGCTAGGAATGAGTTTTACAGAATGGCGGCTGAGAGTTCGTTACTTGTATTCGATGGATTTACTGCGCAACGGTCATTCAGTAAAAGAGGTGGCATTAACGCTTGGGTACAATCAAGCTAGCCCATTTATCGCGATGTTCAAAAAATACTCCGGGCAGACCCCGGAGCAATACAAAAATAAACTGTTATAGCTGTGCCAATACGTAATCGAGCCCGCCCACAATGGCCGCGACTTGAGCGTCGTTACACTCTTCATCGGTAACTTTCGGGCTGTCTGGGTATACTTCGGTCGTGGTGCCAAAGGTGCAAGTTGTGACGCCGCCACATAAGCCTAGTTTGACCATCGGGTAGTTAATCACGCCATGCTGTACAACGGCAGAGCCAATAATTTCTCCAGCCTCATCTGCGGGTGCAATATGAGTGACCTTACTGACAGATTCGATTACGGCTTGCTGAAATTCTGGTTGAGGGTTTTCTGTGTCGCCAACGGTGTAGAAACCATCGGGGATCATGCCTTCAATGTAATCTATACCATCTCGTGCAGCGAGGGCAGGTCGAAATTCTGTTTCGTCGGTATCCGTCGTCTCATGCAGATCGATATGCACAAGAACGTCACCGTCAAGCGACGCTACGAGCGCCATTAAGTTGGCCGACTCTTCCGCTGGGCTGTCTGCATAGAAGGAGCGGTTTGGATCGATCGCTAATGGGTTCCAACGATTGATGGTTTCGTAACCCCACGGGCTGACACACGGAGCGACAACAATATTGAAGAACTGGCTATAGTGAGCCATGGCACTATCGGCAAACTTTAAAGCACCATGAACACCACTGGTCTCGTAGCCATGAACGCCACCAGTGACGAGGACGACTGGCTTAGAGCTGTCCCAGTTTCTACTTTTAATGCAAAACAGGGGGAAACGTTCTACATCGTATGAGAGTGCGCCGTACTGTTCTATGTCGAATCGGTCGGCAAGTGCTTGGATTTTAGGGACAACCTCTTCCTGATACTCGCGCTTAATCGTAGTTTGTTCGCGCCAAGCGAGTCGTTCCGCATCTCCCCATTTTTTTCCAGGGGTGCCGATAGGGTAGGTGTAAGAGCTGTGCATGACTTTGCCTTTGTAGTTATTGAAATTGCGCTACAGCATAGAGCGCTATTTTTTATTCGGCAATCACTAACCTTCAACTTGACTATGATTGACGAAGCTTTGACATCTTTTCAGTTTGTTCCAACCTTTGCGGGTGTTACATTTACTTACATTCATAACTTTTACTCATAAGAGAATATAAATGGCTGGTGCAAGCTTATTAACCTTACTGGATGACATCGCGACGGTGCTGGACGATGTCGCGCTGATGTCTAAGGTAGCAGCGAAGAAAACGGCCGGTGTTTTGGGTGACGACCTAGCGTTGAATGCCCAGCAAGTCTCGGGTGTGACAGCGGAGCGAGAAATCCCTGTCGTGTGGAGTGTGGCTAAAGGGTCGTTTCGCAACAAGCTCATTTTGGTGCCTGCGGCACTGTTAATCAGTGCATTTGTGCCATGGCTGATCATGCCTCTACTGCTGATAGGTGGCTTATTTTTGTGCTTTGAAGGCGCGGAGAAAATCATCGAGAAGCTCTTTCATAGCAAACACAAACAGGCGCAGCCCGATGAACTCGTCAATGATGTCTCGATTGATGAATACGAAAAGAGGAAAGTGGCTGGAGCGATCCGGACAGATTTTATCTTGTCAGCAGAAATCATCGTTATCGCGTTAGGTACCGTTCAAGGGCAGTCGACCCTAACCCAAGTGATGGTGGTTAGCTTGATCGCCATCGTGATGACCATAGGTGTTTATGGTCTTGTTGCTGGCATCGTAAAGCTCGATGATTTGGGCTTTTACCTTGAAAAGCGCAGCCAAGGTCAAGGTGTTATGGCGAGCATTGGACGTACATTGATCGCCTTTGCACCAAAGCTAATGAAAATACTGGCGGTTGTCGGTACTGCAGCAATGTTTTTAGTCGGGGGCGGAATAGTTGTACACAATGTCCCTATGATTCACCACTGGATAGAGCCAGTATTGATGGATATTCCGAATATCTCGCTGGCTAAAGCTCTGTTCCCTAGCTTATTGAATGGCTTGATTGGTGTTGTCGCTGGGCTGGTTGTCTTGACCGTATGGAGTGTCATTGCGCGGATAAAACAAGCATAAATTTAAGGAGAGCTCAGGCTCTCCTTTTTTATAGGTTGTTGATCTGCTTTAAGGCAGAAACTAACAATTCTGACGTTTGAGCGCCTGAAATCAGGTGCTTTTTGTTGATAATAATTGCAGGAACTGCATTAATGCCTGCTTCAAGCCATTGCTGTTCGGTTGTTGCCACACTCTCTGCCCAAGTCATGTCTGCAAGTACCAATTTGGCTGTTTCAGAGTCAAGCCCAACATTGGCAGCCGCATCAATGAGAACCTTCTCATCGCTGATGTCTTGATTGTCTGTAAAATAACAATGGAAAAGCTTGAGCTTAAGCTCAAGTTGTTTGTTTTCGCTTGAGGCCCACATCAATAACTGATGCGCTTTTCGAGTATTGTAGATGCGCATTTGTGGCGAGAAGTGAAACTCGAAACCAACCTCATGACCTAGCTGGGTTAAGGTTTGCCTCGCAGACTGACTGGCTTCCTCGGTGGTGCCGTATTTCTCTTGCAAGTGCTCTTTTAGGTTTTGCCCTTGCTCCCCCATGGCCGGATTGAGCTCAAACGGATGCCAGTAGAGATCGGCCTCTAGGCTATCTGAGAGTGTGGATAAAGCTTGCTCTAACCGTTTGTAACCGATGATACACCACGGGCAAACGACATCTGAAACGATGTCTATTCGAACCTTTTTCATTACGTCATCCTTGCTAATTCATACTGCAAGTATAGCTGGATGGGTAATGAGATTTTACTAAATAGCTCACTATTTGTTAATTTCTACGCCTTACAGCTACTACGTCAAAAGAGTGACTTGGGGGGATAAAGATTCTGATCTGCCTTTGTTAAACTGATCCTCATAGCGCTACGGAAGGTAGCAAAAGAACAATAACGATAGGAACTGGTCATGTTTACCTCACAAGCAACCGACGTAGTGTTGCATGCTTTTGATTGGCCTTATGAGCTGGTAACCCAGCGAGCAAAACAGATTGCCCAAGCCGGATACAAGTCGGTACTGATCTCGCCTCCACTTAAGTCAAAGAAGACTGAGGCTGGCAGCAAATGGTGGCAACGCTATCAACCTCAAGATTATCGAGTGATTGATAATCAACTTGGTAATACCCAAGATCTTAAACACATGATTGCGACATTGGACCAGCATAGCATTCGTGTCTATGCGGATGTGGTGTTTAACCATATGGCGAATGAGTCGTCATTTCGAACCGATCTGCAATACCCAAACTCGGACGATATGGCGAGCTATCAAGCAGAGCCGGACTATTTTAAAGCTCAGCGCTTGTTTGGTGATTTGGATAAACCGCTGTTTGATCACAACCACTTTGTTGAAGCCTTTGGTATCGAAGATTGGGAAGATAAGTGGCAGGTGCAAAATGGGCGTATTACTGGTGGACCACAAGATCCAGGTTTGCCGACTCTTCGCGTCTGTGATCATGTCATCAGTCAGCAGCAGAATTATTTGCAAGCGCTCAAATCGTTAGGGGTGAAAGGTTTTCGAATCGATGCCGCGAAACATATGACACTGGAACACCTTCAACGGGTGTGGACCAAAGAAATTTGTCACGATATTCATATCTTTGGTGAAATCATTACCAGCGGCGGGGCAACCAAGCCTGAATATGAAATTTTCCTTGAGCCATTTTTGAAACACACACGCTTTGGCGCCTATGATTTTCCCCTGTTTCAGGTGATCCATGATGCATTGCAAAGTGGTGGTAGCTTAAAAAGCTTGGTCGATCCTTACTGTTTTGGTCAGGCATTGTCCGAAAGGCGTGCGATTACCTTTGCCATTACTCACGATATTCCTAATAACGATGTGTTTAAGAACCTGGTTATGGAAGAAAACGTTGAATGGCTAGCTTACAGCTACATTCTTGGCCGAGATGGTGGCGTTCCCCTGATCTATACCGATCTGGATACCAGTGGCATCTTAGATCAACACGGAAAGCCGCGGTGGTTATCTGCTTGGGATGAACCACGAATGGTCGCTGCAATTGGTTTTCACAACGCCGTTCACGGTGAAACGATGAAGGTGATAGAAGCGTCGGACGATTTGTTGGTGTTTAGCCGCGGGGCAAAAGGTGTGGTCATCATCAACAAATCTAAACGAGCAAAAACCGTAGAGTGGAGTTCTAATGATCGTTGGTTCGATGTTCTTACAGAGAGTGAATACGAAGCAAACAGCGGTCGCGTGGTGCTGAAGGTGCCAAGTTTAAGCAGCATGATGTTACTCAAGCAATGACATCGTAGAGCAAAAAGAAGGGCGCCGGTTGGCGCCCTTTTTAAGCTTGCCCTTAAGGGTTAGACGGTAAATTTATTCAAAATACTGTCTTGCTCACGAATGTTCTCCGTTTGGGCTTGCATCGCGATGTTAGCGTTCTCCGCCGCATCAGCCACTTGGGTTGAGAGATCTTTGATCTTCACCGTGTTGTTGTTGATCTCTTCGGCCACTAAGCTTTGCTCTTCTGCCGCAGAAGCGATTTGAATGTTCATATCGCTAATGCGTTGAATAGCGTCACGTATGCTGTCTAATGCGACATTCGCTTCTTGAGCACGAGCCACGGCATCAGTTGCAGTAGACTTGCTCATACTCATCGCATTCGCAACCGAGCTAGCACCCGCTTGAAGCTGTTCGATCATATTGCGAATTTCTGTGGTAGATTCTTGAGTACGCTGAGCAAGTGTACGGACTTCGTCTGCCACTACGGCAAAGCCGCGGCCTGACTCGCCTGCACGTGCGGCTTCTATCGCTGCATTCAGTGCCAACAAGTTGGTTTGGTCGGCAATGTCATTGATGACCTTCAAGATGGTCTCAATGTTGTCAGTTGCCGATTCGAGTACTTTCACTTCTTCTACCGCTTCATCGATTTTTTGTGACAAGTTGTCGATGGCACCCGTGGTATCACTGACCACCGAGGTACCTAAGCTGGTGGCATCGTCTGCTTCCTTGGCCGCAGCCGCTGCCCCTTGGGCGTTATTGGCTACTTCCCCAGAGGTGGTCGCCATTTCATGCATTGCTGTGGCGAGTTGCTCGAGTTCATGGAGCTGGTCTTGCATGGCTGCCGCTGACTCTTGCAGGCCCATAGAGGTCATCTCAGAGCCGCGTAAGATTTCTGAACCGATCGCCTTAGATTGAGTAATCAACTGCTGGAGCGTGCCCGTAAAATCGTTGAAGCCAGAGGCGAGGATAGAGAACTCTTTGTCGGTGTTGGTTTCTAGGCGTTTGGTTAAGTCACCTTGGCCTGAAGCCACATCCTGAATGGCTTCGTTAAGTGTTTCAAGTGGACGCATTAGGCTACGGATGAGTAGCAGAAGCAAGAACACACTGATGACCAGCGCGATAATGGTATACAGGATAGAACTGTTGCGCAGGTCTGCGAGAGATTGGTAAGCCACCTCCTCATCTAGAATGACCCCTATGTACCAATCTTCACCCGGTACTCGTGAGAAATCTAAGGTGTAGACTTTGTCATCCAATGTCACGTGCTGTGGTTCTTCTTTGATTGCAGCGCTGCCGAGAAAGTCTTTCATCGGTTTGCCGTTTAATTCCGTTTCTGGGTGCGCAATGGTTGTGCCGTCACCTGCGACAATAAATACGTAACCTGCGTTAAACAACTGCACTTTATTTACCAGCTCTGCCAGTGCCGCCAAGCTTACGTCATAAAATATTGCACCGATAAATTGGCCTTTGTCGCGCACAGGAGTGGCGATGGAGACCAAGATCTCTCCGGTTGCTGAATCGGCGTAGGGCGCGGTGATAACCAGTTTGCCTGAGTTTTTGGCATCAATGTACCAAGGTCTGACGCGAGGGTCCCAAGTCGGCCCCGGGTTCCAAGATGGATCGTTGTTGATATTGGAGCCATCTTTTTCAAAGCCTAGCCCGGCGAGTAAAAAGGTCTCTTTAACAACAGGGCGTGTGATTACCGTGGCAACCGCGTCTGGTGACAGGTCGGCTTCAAGCATGCTGGTAGCATAAGCGGCAATGGATTTTCGGCTATTGATTTCCGCAGCCGTGGTGTCGCGGACCCCATCGACGATCTCGTTGACGCTGGAAGTGACTTGAGCGCGAATTTCTGTTTTAACGGTGTGGTATTGCTGCAAAGTGAGCAAGGTTACTGTGGCTAAAAGTAGTGCAGAAGAAGCGGCCACGATCTTATGGCTGAATTTCATTCGTTTTTCCCTATCTATAACATCAAATAGCTATTTATAGATCTATAGTTACGAAATGATTATTCAGCCAGTAAAAAGCTAAACTTTTCTACTATTTGCCAAGCAGAACCGCTTCGAGTTGAGTAAAGGTAATTTCATCACCATCGAACAGTTGCTCAATCACTTGAGGACGTTTTTTGCCTGACAACATCATTTTGCTCGCTTCACGCATCTTTAACACGAGTTGCTGCTCGCGGGAAAGCGCCGAGTCTAAGATATCCCAATGCCATTGATTGACTAATGCGTTGAGTTTACTTTGGCGCAGTTTCGGCGCCATGCTAGAGAACTCAGTGCGCAAAACGGCAAGCAGCTCTGCTTTCGCTTGTTCGTTAGAGGTGTGATCGCCGAGCCTAGTCACGATGGCCTGGCATAACTCATTGAGTTGAACGTAGCCACCTTGCGCGGGCATCGGGGTAGTTACTCGGCAAGAAACGTCAACTTTCTCGACCTTTGAGTTAGGGAAATAAGTGAGCGAGCACAATGCATTAAACGGCAGCCAAAAGCTTGAGCCGGGCTCGATTGCGTACTCTTGTTTACCGAGTTTGACCAATACTAAGCCTTCTTTCACGTGTAACAGTGTGTGTTTCAACAGTTTGCGTCTTGGCGTGATGTGGAGAAACTCTTGTTCTAAAGTCGTGTGAGAAATGGCGTAGTGCATGGTGTAACTCGTTTGCAAAGGGGCGCTAAGGGTAACTTTTCTGGCAAAAAAAGCCAATATCAATTAAAACCTTGTTATTCACGTGGTCTGACCTTTGTAAATCTGAGAGAAGTATAGCTGCTAAGATGGCTATCTACGCGTAGAATAGGCCAGCTTTTTATTTGATGTACTTGAAGAATGACTAAAAATAACGATCCATTTATTGATATTCGTCCCTATAACGATGACGAAATCCCCGCAGCGATTGACCGATTGGTTAACGACGAAGAATTTATTAGCGCGATTTTGCAGCACCGATTTTCTAACCATGCGGGCTGGTTTAAAGCCCTCATGTCTCCGATTGTTAAAATCTATCTGAAAATGAAGTGGTCTAAGCTGAACTCGGTAGACACGATTCAGCAAGAAGTGAAGAAGTATCTAGACCAAACTCTGAACACCACCACCAATGGTGTGACCTACAGCGGATTAGAGAAGCTAGACCAGCAGCAGGCGTACCTATTTGTGTCTAACCACAGAGACATCGCCATGGACCCTGCACTGGTTAACTATGGCTTGTACCAAAATCAGCACAAAACCGTACGTATTGCGATCGGCGATAACCTTTTGAAAAAGCCGTGTGCCACTGAGTTGATGCGTCTGAACAAGAGCTTTATTGTGAAGCGTTCGGCGAAAGGCCCCCGTGAAATGATGAAAGCGTTGGGTACTTTGTCTGGTTACATTAAGCATTCGTTAGACACAGGCCATTCTATTTGGATCGCACAAAAAGAAGGACGTGCCAAAGACGGCAACGACTTCACCGATCCAGCGATCTTAAAAATGTTCCATGTTGAAGGGCGCAAACAGAAGGTTGATTTTGCCGAGTACATCAAATCACTCAAGATCGTCCCTGTTTCTATCTCCTATGAGAATGACCCTTGTGACGTAGCGAAGGCGCGCGAACTGTGGCAAAAAGCCGAGCAGGGCAGTTACGAAAAAGGCGAATTTGAAGACATTGAAAGCATCATTCAAGGCATTGTTGGCGAGAAAGGCCGCGTACACGTTGCGTTTGGCGACGTGATTGAAGATGCCTTTGAAACGCCAGAAGCGCTAGCAGAAGAAATTGATCGCCAAATTCATTTGCATTACAAGCTGTTCCCTATCAATAAACTTGCCGCTGGAGATGAAGCGGTTGAGAGCACGGTTAAGCAGACGTTGCAAGCAAAATTGGCTCAGTTGCCAGAGGGTGCTCACCCTTATTTGGTTGCTAGCTATGCAAATCCAGTAAAGAACCAGCCTTAACAAACAAAAAGAGATGCTCAGGCATCTCTTTTTACATCAGGGCGCTACCGCACCACCTAAGTTTAATTTTGTCGGCCATTTGCTGATCCGGTTGCCACCTAGGTAGATGTTGCCCTTGACGGTCATCGTATTGGGAAACTCACGAATTTGCGAGCCGCCTATGTAGAGATTTCCATCTACAACGAGCCCTTCAGGTAATTGAGTGATGGGTGTGCGAATTAGACTGAGGTCTCCTTTTACTCTTAGCCTAGGCGGGAGCGACGTTAATGGGGTGTCGGCGAGGTTGAGATAACCTCCAAGCTTAATCCCCGGCGGCCAACGTTTGATTTGAGATCCGAGTAAGTTGGCGTAGCCTTTAATACTCACGCCCTTATCCAGGCGGTTCAACGCACTGTTTGACGCATCTAAGCTGCCTTGTATATCGATCCCTTCAGGTAGGCGTTTTATCGATGTTTTGGCGATGTTTAAATTGCCTTTAACCACTAGACCTGCTGGTAATTCATCATATGGCTTGTTACGAAGATCCAAATTCCCGTAGTTATCAAGGTGGTTGAGAATGTGGAAGGTTCCGAGAGGCTCGGCTGCGATGCCAAAAGAAAGCCCGGAGATGAGCAGGCCAGTGGCGACAGTTTTGACAATTTGATGCTTCATTGAATTTCTAGGGTTGGGGCGATAGGTTAAGTATTAATGCGATCAACACTTGTGGTCAATCATACTCAATGCTAGAAACAAAAAAACGGGCGCAATGCCCGTTTCTTATATGCGATGAATGGCGGCTTTATCGAGCCAATGAACGCGTTTTAAGTTCGAAAATCAGTTTCTCTGCGCTCACTTCAAACTTGAAACGAGCCGTCAGTTCAGTTGAGTCTGTGTTGATCGGTGTTACTTCGTGCTGAACTTCTGCTGATACTTGTTTCGCTAGCTCCAAGTATTTCGCAAGCTCTGCTTCAAGCAGCTGTTGGCCTTGAGCATAGATGGTAACCTCAGCAACGTCATCACCTTCTTTGATGATAAAGCCCATTTCACCAGCGCAGCCACAAGCTTCACATACGTCTTGTTGTTCAGTGCTCATCTCAATATATCCTCTTACAAAATCTGCGAATATTTTAACGAGATATTTGAACTTAATCCATAAAAAGCGTGAGGTATTACAAACAGCTAACTTCGGTATGGTATGTTGAATTTCGGTTAAATTTGCGAGCTAGTTGGGAATGACTCCCAATAATAGTGAGACTTTGATCACTAAATTACGAAAATTAATGTCATTATCTAGTCAGAATGCCATTCAGTTAGTTGTAAGGTCTCGCAATTTATAAGACTATCGGCAATCCAATTATATATACAAAATATGATGCCTTTTTATTTCATAAGTTTGTGTTATACGAGCTTGTGAGAGTTTAGCTTGATTCATAATTAGATGGTTCGTACGGTTTAACTATGATAGAGTGCAAATCGATGATGACAAGAGTGTCTTGATTGAAGCCTGCACTGACATGGAAGCTAATCGATAAGGCTGCAATGAATAACTCTTATTGAGTTAGATGGATTTACAAAGAGAAGAGCCTGAACATGCCAAAGCGTAGTAAAGAAGATACCGAGATCACGATCCAGAAGATCATGGACGCTGTTGTGGACCAACTGTTGCGTCTGGGTTACGACAAAATGTCGTACACCACTTTAAGCCAACAGACGGGTGTGTCTAGAACGGGGATCAGTCATCACTTCCCTAAAAAGACCGATTTCACTGCTGCACTCGATGGTCGTATCTTTAAAATGTTCGTAGAGCACATTGACTTTGATAATGGTCTAGAAGCGTTTTCATCAAGCTGGGTGAAAGCTCTAGATAACGAAGAGTTCCGTGCCATTCTACGTCTACTGTTCCACCATATTGTCACTGCACAAAATACTCACGAGTTTGCGATTAACGGTATTGACCGTCTGTACAAAATGACAGAAACGCAATTCGGCGAAGGCAGTGCAAAAGAGCTAGAGTGGCTAATCGGTCGAT
This sequence comes from Vibrio sinaloensis DSM 21326, assembly GCF_000189275.1. Lineage (GTDB taxonomy): Bacteria > Pseudomonadota > Gammaproteobacteria > Enterobacterales > Vibrionaceae > Vibrio > Vibrio sinaloensis. The sequence goes on from NZ_AEVT01000099.1 coordinate 126,481, forward strand.
CTCTTGTTCGCATGGTGTAAATCGCCCAAATGACTTAAAAGAGCCTCCTTTGTGAGGCTTTTTTTATGTCCATTATCCTTTCATGACTTTGCATTGCTACCGCTCTGATTTTCCTTAATCTTTCCTGATAGTAACAGCACTTTTGTCTGCGCTTAATTGTATATGTGTTGATTCCGAAGAATCTGACAAAGGTCGAAATTCAGCATCTGCTGTTGAATTTTTTTGCAAATTGGCTCAGCTTTTAAATATCCGCAGATAAACAGGGCGACAAAGAGATGGTTCAAGTCTTGTCATGTGAGCTTTGTTATTAGGTGAGAAGTGAGTGGTTACCGCACTGCGAGGTCGGATGATTATTCCAATAGTTTCCCGTACCTGATGCGCTAACTATCTGTTACACTTGTTATATTAGTGGTACGAATAGCAGTAGGTGTATGAATGTCCTTTCCAGTTTTAATATGTGATGACTCCGCCTTAGCACGAAAGCAAATGGCGCGCTCTTTACCTGCTTCGCTAAATGCAGATATTACGTTTGCAGTACACGGGTTAGATGCGTTAGAGCAGTTAGAGCAAAATCAATTCAAGCTGATGTTCTTGGATTTGACCATGCCGGAGTTGGATGGTTTTGGCACGTTAGAAGAAATCGGCAAACGTGGTATCGATATCTCGGTGGTGGTGGTATCAGGTGATATCCAACCTAAAGCCAAAGAGCGAGTGATGAGCCTTGGCGCTAAGGCGTTCATTCAAAAGCCCATCGATAAAGATGCATTGAACGATGTCTTGCGCAGCTTAGTGCAACCCGCGGAACGTCCTCAAGTTATCACTCCCGTTTCCGTAGAACTGCCAATATTGCGCCGCCGCGACATCTATATGGAAGTCGCTAACGTCTCGATTGGTCGAGCTGCTGATGCGTTAGCTCGTCATTTTGATGTGTTTGTTCACTTGCCTTTGCCGAACGTGAATATTTTTGAAGTGAGTGAATTGCATATGGCATTGCGAGACTTGGCAGAGAACGACCAAGTCTCTGGTGTTTGCCAAGGCTTTAGTGGCGAAGGGATTGCTGGCGAAGCATTGGTTCTGCTTAGTGACTCCAGTGTGTCTGACTTGAAGAAGCTGATGAAAGTTCCCGCAGAGAGTGAAGAGCTTGAAGAGCTCGAGTTGCTCATGGATGTGTCTAATATCTTAGTCGGATCGTTTCTTAATGGCCTAGGACAACAAGCTGAAGTGCGCTTTTTCCAAAGTTCACCCGTGTTACTTGGCCAACACATATCGATCGATTCCGTGATTCAATCAACCAGCGGTTCGTTTAAGAAGACGATGACGTTTGAAGTGAGTTACAACATCGACGGTACCTCTATTCGCTGTGATTTGTTGTTTATGTTTGTCGATGAGTCGTTGCCACTTTTGGACAATAAACTGGCTTACCTAATGGAGGACTTTTAATGCTATCTCTTCCAGCTGAGTTTGAGCAGTTCCACTGGATGGTGGATATGGTGCAAAATGTTGATTTAGGGCTAGTGGTTCTGGATACCGAGCACAACGTTCAAGTGTGGAATGGGTTTATGACTCATCATAGTGGCATACAGGCGCATGATGCGATCGGTAAGTCTCTGTTTGAGTTGTTCCCCGAAATTCCGCAAGATTGGTTTAGATTAAAAACCAAACCTGTTTACGACTTGGGTTGTCGCAGTTTTATTACCTGGCAACAGCGCCCATACTTGTTTAAGTGTCGAAATGTTCGCCCTGTCACCCAACAGGCTGACTTTATGTATCAGAACATTACTCTTAACCCAATGCGTACTCCAACCGGTGAAGTGCGTTCACTGTTTTTGTCCATCCAAGACGCCACCGCTGAAGCACTGGTTTCGAAAAAGCTTTAATAGAGAATGCCAAGGATGTTCCTTGGCATTTTTGTATCAGCTACCCGTTAGTTTTAAATAAGAGTGCTTTTATGTCCATTTCGCAACGGTTGTATACAGGTGAGCAAGTTAAGTTAGGTGAAGTACAGGCGGCCGCTAAGCTTGGCATCGAGATGTATTCATTGATGCTTTCGGCAGGCCAGGCCGTATTTGATGTATTGCGAGGCCGCTATCCTGACGCGAATGATCTGCTGATTGTCTGTGGCTCAGGCAATAATGGAGGCGATGGTTTTGTGGTTGCCAAATTGGCTAAAGCGGCGGGCTTAAAAGTCAATATAGTGCTAACGGTTGAAGCTTCACGATTGCATGGTGATGCCGCGAGAGCAAAAAACGATTGGCTTTCTACTGGCGGAAAAATAAGGCCTGTTTCTGATTTGCCCAAATGCGTCGCTGACGCAGACTTGATTGTTGATGGCATTCTGGGAACTGGGCTCAGTGGCCAGGTTCGTCCTGATATTGGCGCCATAATCGACCAGATTAATCGCTCTCAAAAGCCTGTGGTGTCGATCGACATACCTTCAGGCCTGTGCAGTGACACTGGTGACTTGCTTGGTCAGACGGTTAAGGCTCAGCGCACAGTTACCTTTATTGCGCGTAAACAAGGGCTAGTAACAGGAAAAGCGCGTGCTGTGGTCGGCGAGCTTCATTTTTCAGGTTTAGGTGTCGACCATGTTTTTGCCTCTTTGTATCCCAGCAAAGTTTGGCTGCTAAGCGCAAGCCAAGTAAATGACTTAGTCCCGGTGAGAAGTACCCTTGCCCATAAAGGTCAGCATGGTCGATTGCTTTGCCTGGGCGGTAATCTGGGCTATGCCGGTGCGATTCGTATGTGCGCACAGGCAGGGGTTCGTTCTGGAGCAGGTTTGGTCAGTACTTTATGTCATTCAAGTTCTTCGCTAGCCTTGCAGGTCGCTTGCCCAGAAGTGATGGTTTCCTCATGGGATGGCGATACTGAAGCGCTTGCTCAAGCGATGGCAGATAAGAGCGTGATTGCGTTGGGGCCGGGGCTAGGGCAAGACGAGTGGGCCAGAGCGATGTTCGAGGTGGTCACATCGTCTGACACTGCTAAGGTACTTGATGCCGACGGTCTAAACTTGCTTGCTAAGCAGCCCTGTTTTGATGCCCGTCGAGTGATTACGCCTCATCCCGGTGAAGCTGCGAGGTTAATTGGGTGCTCCGTTGAACAAGTCGAACGAGATCGTTACCAATCTGTGACTTTGTTGCAGCAGCGCTATGGTGGCGTTGTGGTTCTGAAAGGAGCGGGAACCCTTGTCTGCAATGGTGATAGTATCGCAGTTTGTACGGCTGGTAACCCTGGCATGGCATCAGGTGGAATGGGCGATGTTTTGACTGGGGTCATAGCTGCGTTAATGGCGCAAGGTCTATCTGATTTCGATGCGGCTTGTCTAGGTGTTTATGTCCATAGCGTGGCAGCCGATAATCTTGTGAAGGAAAGTGGGCCAATTGGTTTGGCCGCAAGCGATCTTGTTCCTGAAATACGCGCCGTTCTTAATCACCTTTCTCTGACGAACAGCGAGTAGTTTAACCTCCTCTCATTGCTGCTTTTTTGTGACTTCGATTGTTATTTTATCTGATTTCGTTACAATGCTCGTTCGTTCCTGAGTTGTGCATCCGTATTTGCATATAAAAGGACGCCTATTCTGGTCTTTAACGTTCTGATTTTAAAGTTAAAGACATGATTTGAATTGCATGTGTTGCTTGGTGTGCAACACCACTGTAAAGGATATATTAATGCCAATTATTACTCTTCCTGACGGCAGTCAGCGTCAATTTGACAACCCAGTTTCTACTCTAGAAGTCGCTCAATCTATCGGTCCTGGTCTTGCTAAAGCAACCATCGCAGGTCGTGTAGATGGTGAACGTGTTGATGCATGTGATCTTATTGAACAAGATGCAAGCCTTGAAATCATCACCGTTAAAGATGAAGTTGATGGTCTAGAAATCGTTCGTCACTCTTGTGCTCACCTTTTAGGTCATGCAGTTAAGCAGCTATTCCCTGAAGCTAAAATGGCGATCGGTCCAACCATCGATAACGGTTTCTATTACGATATCGATCTAGAGCACTCTTTAACGCAAGAAGATCTTGAAAAGATCGAAAAGCGCATGAAAGAGCTGGCTAAGACCAAATACCAAGTTATCAAGAAAAAGGTAAGCTGGCAGGAAGCTCGCGATGCGTTTGAAGCTCGCGGTGAAACATACAAGATGGAAATCCTAGACGAGAACGTCTCTCGTGATGACCGTCCTGGCCTTTACCACCATGAAGAATACATCGATATGTGTCGTGGCCCTCACGTTCCACATATGGGTTTCTGTCAGCACTTTACACTACTTAACGTAGCAGGTGCATACTGGCGTGGTAACAGCGATAACAAGATGCTGCAACGTATCTACGGTACGGCTTTCCACGACAAGAAAGCACTTAAAGCTCACCTGACTCGTCTTGAAGAAGCGGCGAAGCGTGACCACCGTAAGATTGGTAAGCAGCTTGACCTATTCCACATGCAGCAAGAAGCACCAGGTATGGTGTTCTGGCATCATAATGGTTGGTCTATTTTCCGTGATCTTGAAGTCTTCATTCGCGCTAAGCTGGATGAATACGGTTACCAAGAAGTCAAAGGTCCTCTAATGATGGATCGCGTTCTTTGGGAGCGCTCTGGTCACTGGGACAAATACGCGGACGCGATGTTTACGACCTCTTCTGAAAACCGTGAATACGCGATCAAGCCAATGAACTGTCCGGGTCACGTTCAGATCTTTAACCAAGGCCTGAAGTCTTACCGCGACCTACCACTACGTATGGCTGAGTTCGGCTCATGTCACCGTAACGAACCGTCAGGTGCTCTACACGGCATCATGCGTGTTCGTGGCTTTACTCAGGACGATGCGCACATCTTCTGTACAGAGAGTCAAATCCAAGAAGAAGTGACTAGCTGTATTAAGATGGTTTACGATACCTATCAAACATTTGGCTTTGATAACATCGTTGTGAAGCTGTCTACTCGCCCTGAGAAGCGCGTGGGCTCTGACGAGATTTGGGACCAATCTGAAGAAGCATTGAAACAGTCTCTTGAAGCAATGAACATTGAGTATGAGCTTCAAGAAGGTGAAGGTGCGTTCTACGGTCCTAAAATTGAGTTCACTCTGCATGACTGTTTAGATCGTGCATGGCAATGTGGTACGGTTCAACTTGACTTCAACCTACCAGGTCGTTTAGGTGCGTCTTACGTTGATGAAAACAATGAACGTCAAGTCCCGGTAATGATTCACCGTGCAATCTTAGGTTCACTAGAGCGTTTCATCGGTATTCTTATCGAAGAGTATTTTGGTTTCTTCCCAACGTGGTTGTCTCCAGAACAAGCTGTTATCATGAATATCACCGATAAGCAGTCTGATTACGCACAAGAAGTTGCTCAAAAACTACAAAAAGTTGGAATTAGAGCAAAAGCGGACTTGAGAAATGAGAAGATTGGCTTTAAAATCCGCGAACATACTTTGAAGCGTGTACCGTATATGCTTGTTTGTGGTGACCAAGAAATGGAAGCCGGTGAAATCGCAGTACGTACTCGTAAAGGTAAAGACCTCGGTAAGTTTAAAGTGGATGATTTTATTTCCTACATCCAAGACGAGATCTCTACCCGTAAGCTCAATCTGGAGGAATAAGCTATTAAAGGCGGAAGACGCGGCCAACAGCCGGTAAAACAAAACCCGCACCGTTTGAACGGTGAAATTCGTGGCGTACGTGAAGTTCGATTGACTGGCGCTGACGGCGAATCAGTTGGTGTTGTATCGATCCAACAAGCGGTTGCTGCAGCTGAAGAAGCTGGTATGGACCTAGTTGAAATCAGTCCAAATGCTGAGCCACCTGTCTGTCGTGTGATGGACTACGGTAAATTCCTCTTTGAAAAGAGCAAAACTGCTAAAGAGCAGAAGAAAAAGCAAAAACAGGTTCAGATTAAGGAAGTAAAATTCCGTCCTGGAACTGATATTGGAGACTATCAGGTAAAACTACGCAACCTGACGCGTTTCCTTGAAGACGGCAACAAAGTGAAGGTAACAATTCGCTTCCGTGGCCGAGAAATGGCACACCAAGATATCGGTGTTGACGTTCTTAATCGTCTTAAGGAAGACACTGTTGAAATCGCAGTGGTTGAATCTTTCCCTAAGAAGATCGAAGGTCGTCAGATGATCATGGTTCTTGCCCCTAAAAAGAAGTAATTAACGGCTTTGCAAGTAAGAAAACTCAGCTGCCGTAAGGTGGCTGGGTTTTGTTCGCCCTAATTACTATTGTTTAAAACAACTCAACAATGCGGAGTTATTCATCATGCCTAAGATGAAAACCAACAAAGGTGCTGCTAAGCGTTTTAAGAAAACTGCTGGTGGTATTAAGTTCAAGCACGCTACTAAACGTCACATCCTGACTAAGCGTACTACTAAGAACAAGCGTCAACTACGTCCAAATGCGATCCTTCCTAAATGTGAAGTGGCTGCAGTTGCTCGTATGATGCCATACGCTTAATTCTTTTTAGTTTATCAATCGTTTAGTTTAGGAGAAGCATAATGCCTCGCGTAAAACGTGGTGTACAAGCTCGTGCACGTCATAAGAAAGTTCTGAAACAAGCTAAAGGTTACTACGGTGCACGTTCACGTGTTTACCGCGTAGCTTTCCAAGCAGTTACTAAAGCTGGTCAATACGCTTACCGTGACCGTCGCAACAAGAAACGTCAATTCCGTCAACTATGGATTGCACGTATCAACGCTGCATCTCGTCAAAATGGTCTATCTTACAGCCGTTTCATCAACGGTCTTAAGAAAGCATCTATCGAGATCGACCGTAAGATCCTTGCTGACATCGCGGTATTCGACAAAGCTGCATTTGCAGTTCTAGTTGAAAAAGCGAAAGCTGCTCTTTAATTAGAGTTAGTGATTAGGATTAAGAAAAGGGGAGCTTCGGCTTCCCTTTTTTCTATCTATCTTTTACTAAAGATCTGAAAGAGGGCTCTTCACACCTCCGCCACCACGCTCGATAACGTGGGTATAAATTTGTGTTGTTTTTACATCACTGTGCCCTAATTGTTCCTGTACCGTTCGAATATCTGCACCAGATTCCAGTAAATGTGTGGCGAAACTGTGCCTTAATGTGTGGCACGTGACATTCTTATCGATGCCCGCATCTTGTGCTGAACGCTTTACCGCTCTTTGTAGTGCTGTTTCGTTAATATGATGCCTTTTCCACCCCATGCTTTCGGGATCGATGGAAAGCTTGTGTGAGGGGAACATAAAGTGCCAATTAAAATCCAACTCTGCGCCTGGATACTTTCGTTGCAGTGAATTGCTTAAGTGAACTCCTTCATAGCCAGGTGAATGAATATCTTTGTTGTAGTATGCGAGCGCTACTGATTGCTGTTGCTTGAGAAGAGGAAGTAGCTCATCTGCTAACGTGACTACTCGATTTTTTCCTCCTTTTCCTTGCCAAATTCTTAGAGCTTTGTAGTGGAAGTCCACGTCCTGAATCCTCAGCCTGACACATTCCATAACCCTTAGACCTGAACCGTACAACAGCATGATATGTAACTTATATCTCGGGTCGATGTGTTGAACAAATCGCCGCATTTCTTGTTTATTCAGAACAACGGGTAGTTTTCTATCTAGCAGAGATTTTTGGAATTTCATTTCTACTGAAAGAGGTGTTCTAAAATATTCTCGATACAAAAAGTTTATTGCATTTAGGGCCAATGCTTGTGTTTTTGCAGCGACTTTCTCTTCAACCGCTAGGTAGGTTAAGAACTGTTCAACTTCGTGTTCTTTTAGCTTAGAGGGGTGCTGCATCCCACTGTATGCAATGAATTTCGTTATCCACAATAAATAAGCTTGAATTGTTTTAGGTGCATACCTTCTAGACTGCATGTATTCCTTAATGCTTAGCATAAACTGACTTTTCATCTATGATTTCTCTTTACTGTTTTTATATACAGTTACATGGTTTTCGGACAAATCAAGAATTAGCTTCCACGTGTCCGCCTAATTGCTAACAAGTAAGCGAAGTACCAATCTTTTAAGTGAAGTGTTTCATAGGTTTGTGTGATAATAGCTCTGGCTTTATATCAACTTAAGGCGGCGGTAGCGTGCGTGATTAGTAAGGCTTTTTGTTGTTTAGATAGCGTTATGTTCTAGGAGGAGTTTCATGTTCGGGAAAATATTTGGCAGGAATAAAGATAAAGCACTGAAAGAAAAAGAAGTCCGGATAGTTCTTCCTGAAGAATCTTATACTTTACTTGAGTGGAAAAAAGATGATTTACCATGCATTGGCATGTTGAACTCTGGACTCATTGGTTTTGAGCATCGCGAAATTTTTGGCTGGCATCTTTCTGTAATAATTGATTTTGATGACTTAGCCGAGCATGGAATGCCTTCGGAAGATGAGCAAGCTATCGTTGACCCATTTTGTGATCAATTGGACGAAGAGATTAAAGCAGGTGGTAACGCGCTCTTTCTTGTGAGAGAAACATGGAATAACACTCGTCGCGTAGTATGGCGAGTATATGACCCTGAAGTTGCGCATCAACATCTTCAGTACATAGTTGACCATTATCGTTATCCGCGACAATTTGATTGGCACATGGAACAAGATCTAGAGTGGGAGCAAGCTGATTGGTACTTCAAGCAGTTACGAACATAACAAACTGTTCAAGAGGGATTCGCAACGCGTGGCATTTTCACTATGCGTTGGTTTTAGTGTTTAAGGTGGTCTGCGGCGGCTTTGGTATTGCGTTGCTCACCCCTTAACAGGGCGTTAGTCGCCAGAAAAAGCTAGCAATCAAAATCATGTTGCTGAGCTTAAAATTTAGCAGCTGTTTGCCTGGTACACCGATTAATCGTCGATCATCAGAACTTATTTTTAGCTGTTTTAAGTCCAAAGTTTTGTAACTGTCCTAGCGGTTGTTTTGTTCTTTGGTGCTGACAGAGCAGGGCAATCGAGAGTCTGTTTTTGGTTGCAACTCCGCTCGGCGAGTTTGTCGGTACAAAAGCCGATTTACTCGCTGAAATGACGTTTTCTCTGGTGTTGTAAATTCCACGTGGTTTCAGTGACTTTGTTGAAAGTCCGCTCTGTGAGATTGGCTTTCCAAAAGCCCTTTTTTGTGTTGTCAGTCCGTTTTCTGCGGCGTTGTTTTTTCCAAGTGGTTTCATTGATTAGCCGCTTTGAGACTACGCCTGACTTAAGTGCATCAAAACACATAGATTTTGTTGCTTGCAAAGTTTAGCTCGGCTTAAAATTGTCGCTCGGTGCCTCGCGACTAACAAACTGCTCAAGAGGGATTCACAACGCGTGGCATTTTTACTATGCGTTGAATTTAGTGATTAAGGTGGTTTGTGGCGGCTTTTGTATTGCGTTGCTCACCCCTTAGCAGGGCGTTAGCTGCAGATGGGAATAGAGTATAAATATGGAAGTTAACTATAAAAATTATGATGCCAAGTCGTTGCTTGAAGCGTTAAGTGGTATAGATGCTAAAGCTTATCCGGAGAATTATAGCTCTTTAACAAGTGAGATTGCGCTTCGAAAAAACGAGATACAGGAATACTATGATCAACTCGCAAATGCTAGAAACTTGCGATGGAGTAAACTATTGACGTTCATTGGTATTAATCAATTGCTTGTTGCAGCAATAGCCTTAGTGATGCTCGTTCTTTCAGTTTCAGGCTTGACGGGATTTCAAATAGTCAGTTCGTGTTTTGTTATTCTTTTAAATGTATTATCGGGTCTAGTCTTATACAAACGTACGACACGGTATTACTTGCTTTCTTATTTGAACGTAGGGCTTCAAATCTTTGCATTTGGGTTTGGAGGATTGTATTTCAATTACTATGGTGTGGGAGGTATTTTCCTCACTTTAGACTGGGTAAGCGACACTTACCGCTGGTTCTCAGCATCTTTCAATGTTGGTGGTTCACTTCTAGAGTATTCTAATAAATATAATTTAGGGTTCATTCAAGTCGATTTATTAGCCTTGTTCTATATTTGGGTGATCCGAAAGTCATTGTCGCAAACCAGCAGCTAACAAGGCGTTTAAGGCAGATTCCCAACGCTTGGCGTTTTGTATTTTAGGTTGGGTTAAGTGTTTACGGTGCAATGGTTTAGGTTAGGTGGTTAGCGTTGCTCACTACTTAACGCGGCGTTATATGCTTCAAAGATTCAATGGGTTAGGTGTGATATGAAAATAATTGGGTTTCTTTTAGTGGCTGCACTAACCGTAAATCTTTGTATCTCATCCTTTTCTATCTTCCAGCTATATCGTTATTTAGAGCTACAAGATAGCAATTGGCAGAAGGGTGTTCATTTCTATACTGAAGCAAGAAATAACACCCAGCTTTCGGTCCAAGAGCGCACTGCGGTAACTAAACTTATTGCTAAAGAATTGTTTATATTGGGGTATGACAGCGCCTACTATGTGGACATAAATGGGAAGGAAAAGTTGTTTAAGCCAACTGAAGGTCATCGAGAGGCAAGGAAGCTAAGTTTTCGA
>NZ_AEVT01000098.1 GCF_000189275.1 Vibrio sinaloensis DSM 21326
TTCATACACTTCCGAGCCTATCCATTCTTTTGTGATCAAGTACACGTTTGATGTAATTGAACGTCAGACAAGCTTCATTACAGTGTGATTCTGCATGTGCAACTTAAATCATAGTCTATTGTAATGTTAGCTAGGTTTAATATAAGAATGAGGTATGGAGAGCATGCCGCTAGGACAGCACAAAGGCTTATGGATAGGCTCTGTGTGCCTTTTATTGATTGGCGCTGGGAGTTTTTATTTCCTCTCTAAAGAAAGAGGGGAAGTAAATCATGTTCGAATTGGTGTCACTCTTACACCAATCGTTTCGCCATTTCTTATTGCCGAAAAGCTCGATTTATTTGAAAAATATTCGCTTAGCGTCGACTTGTACCCATGTGTCTCGGGAAATGCGTGCACTCAGTTGATGCTTGATCACGATGTGGATTATGCAGCCGCATCCGAATCTGTGGTGATGTTTCAAAGTCACGAGCACAGTGAGATCGCGTTACTGGTCTCCTTTGTCGAATCAGATAACGATCTAAAATTGCTGACGCTCAGTCCTAACAACATTGTGTCTGTTGCACAATTAGAAGGTAAGCGGGTAGGCGTGATTAAGGGAACGGCGAGTGAGTTCTACTTTGATTCCGTGTTACTCGCAAACGACTTGAAAGAGCTTAACGTCGATAAGGTGTACCTCGAACCGCACGAGTTAGTCCCCGCTCTCTTGTCTTATCATGTTGAGGCTATCTCCGCATGGGAGCCTATGGGGTATCAAGCCGATTTACTGTCTGCTGCCGATGTTATAAACCTCGGTACACGCGGTATTTATCAGCTGTCATTTAATCTGCTCTCAACCCGGCCTTACTTGGAATTTGTTGGCGATGAACCTCAGCGGCTTCTTCAAGCATTAAATGAGGCCGTGCTGTGGATCAACGCTAATCCGGAGCAAGCGCAATCGATTATCGCTAAACGGCTTAAAATTCCGGTCAATCAGGTCAAATGGTCTTGGCCTGATTACGTATTTCGACTCTCATTGGGAAATTCACTGCTTTCAAACTTGCAGTTTCAGACGCGTTGGGCGAAAGAGTCTGGATTGGTAGCTGGGTCGTCCCCCGATTACCGCGAAGTGTTTTTCCCGCAACCCTATCTACAAGCCACCATGCGTAGAGAATAGCCATGTTTAGCTCATTGTTTAAAAAGTTGTTTTTACTTTCCACCACGACAATGCTGTTGACGCTGTTGATCGTACTGTCGTTTGCCAAAATCAGTGACGAACAAAACCAGACTAAAGCTCAACTCGATACCATTATCGACCTTCAATTAAGGGTCGACTTATTGCGCAGTCAGCTATGGGTTTACCTGCAATTCGGTGATCAGCCTAGTTTAAAGCAAGTGGAGTTTGCCCAAGCTGAGCTCGCGACTCAGCTAACCGCCTATAAAGCAATTGGTGGTCAGTTCGACAACCTTCAACGAATGAACCAAAGTTTGCAAGCTTTGCTGTTACAAGAAAAACGCCTTTACAGTAAAGATAATGGTGCGGAGAGCGGCATCAGCGCGACGCGATTACTGCACTCACGCTACAACATGATAGTACAGAACATGACGGAAGAGTTGGCGCATGTCCATAAGGTCGTCGTCAACAGTAGCGCCTCTAACCTATCCAATATGATGAGTTACGCTGGAGCATGGTTGATGGTTTGTTCCCTGTTGGTGAGCTTTATTGCGTGGTTGATCCTTTTGCGCTTCCGTTCCGACGCTGAGTCAATAAAAACCGCGATTGTTGATTTGGCTAAAGGAAAGTTGGATGCCAAGGTCAATACTCAATCCATGGACTCGGAATTCAAGGTCATCGCGTTTTTCTTCAACCAAATGACCATCTCTTTACGTGAAACTACCGTGACTAAGCACGAGTTAGAAGAGGAAGTGAAACGCCAAACCATGCAACTGCAAAAAAAGCAGGAGCAACTCATTTTTTTATCTGAGCATGATCCACTGACTGGTCTGTATAACCGACGTGCTTTCGATAAATGCTTGGAAAATGCGATAGTCAAAGCCAATCGAAGCGGTTGTAAATTGGCGCTGCTGTTTGTCGATCTCGACGACTTTAAAGCTGTTAATGATACCTACGGACATGATGCGGGGGACGTTATCTTAGTGACTGTTGCTGATCGTTTAAACAATGCGATTCGCCAGTCGGATTTTGTTGGGCGGCTTGGCGGCGATGAGTTTGTTGTTTGCCTCGACTTGCTGAATGACTTTGATATCTTGCCTGAAAAAACCGAACAGATTATGCAAGCCATCTGTGAGCCGATTCTGTTTAACGAGCGCGAGCTTCATGTCAGTGCAAGTATTGGTGTCAGCCATTTCCCTGACCATACCAAGAATAAGGAAGTGTTAATTAGCATGGCTGATGAAGCCATGTATCGTTCAAAACAAGTGTGTGGTGCGAGCTGCTATGATGGTGAGAAGATGCAGTGTCAGTCGAAGTCGAGTGAGGTTGTCGCGTTGGCCTCTGCGCGCAAGCAAACTTGATAAAAGTGATTGAAAGTATTCAAGATTAAAACATAGGTGTAAAGAATTCTTAACGTTGTATACGGGTCGGATTTATCCTTCTAGCTCGACATTATTGTCAATAATAGCCATCTTATGCAGGTTTTGGTTCGAAACCTTTTTTTGAGCCGCTTTCTATCGGGATAGTTGATTATGGATAATGAACATAGCTTAAGAGAGAACCTTCTCGCATTGACATTAGGCAGTGCTTTGGTCTCTTTAGGCGTGATTTTCTTTAGTAAAGTTGGGCTATTGACTGGCGGGACGGCTGGACTGGCTATTTTTCTGACTAAAGTGAGTGACTTTAGCTTTGGGCAAATCTTCTTTGCTCTAAACCTACCTTTTTATATTCTTTCTGTGGCGCGTATGGGCTGGCGATTCACCCTTAACACGTTTATTGCGGTAAGTATCGTTTCTTTTGCCGTCGACCATTTACATAATGTCATTGAGATTGCACGCGTTGATCCTATTTATGCCGCTTTGATTGGTGGTGGATTGATTGGCATCGGTATGTTGGTCATCTTCCGACATAAAATGAGCTTAGGCGGTTTCAATATTCTCGCGTTGTTTTTGCAAGAACGGTTCGGTATTCGAGCCGGTAAGGTTCAGATGGCACTGGACTGCTCCATTGTCGTGATGTCGTTGTTTATTGTTGATATCTCCTTAATTGTTTTATCTGTGCTTGGTGCCATCGCGACCAACTTGATTCTCGCTATGAATCATAAACCGGGTCGTTATCAACCGCAGCCCGCAAACGGCTGATAATAGTCAACCAAAAACGGCTTAGCATTGCGCTAAGCCGTTATTTTTTGTAACTCATTCAGATGGTTGATTTGCACAAGATCGTCGTCGTTTTCAAGCTTACTCGGGTTGTACCATATTGCTCGACACCCTGCGTCGATTGAAGCGAAGATGTCTTTGTCTAGACTATCTCCAACCATCACCAGTTGCTGGCAGGGGACATCCAAGCTTTGAGCAATGGTTTGGTAGAACTTCTTTCCACTCTTACCGACCCCAAGATTGGACTGGCAAAAATAACCGTTGATGTATGGGTCTAACCCCACTCTTTGGAATGCCGCTTGTATCTCACTCTCTTTCGAGTCTTGTGCGCTTGTCGCCACATAGATGGTGTGATGTTCCGACAGCGCTTTTAACGCTTCGTGGGCTCCTTCGATGGCCTCGACATTCGGCCACAAGTACATTTTCCCTTGTTGCTTCGGGTCGTCGACCATCAGGGTATTACCCCAGTCAAACAGATAAATCGTTTCCATCTTATAGTTAATCCCTGCGCTCACACCCAAACTTGCGCCTTCAGTGTGCTCTCAATAGTTTTTACTTATCTTTACGACAAAATAGCTGATTAGTACATACTGCGCCATTCCTATTAAATACGCACCTAGATTTTTATCGTCTTTCTTTAAAGGTGTTTATATGTTTGCAATTGATGATGTTGTTATCGCAACTAAAGGTATCGAGTTAGGTCAAATGGTTGTTGTAGGTATTAGCAGTGGCGGTGCTTACATCCATGTTCGAGTTGACGGCATGACATTGACATACCCAGTTAAGGACCTAAAAAAGGCTTAACTGTTCGGTGTTCTAAACGAGTTTTCCAAGGGATCAGATAGAGTATCTGGTCCCTTTCTTTTTCTATGCCCCTGAGTTCCCCTGTCTATTCTCACTTTAACGACTCACTATTGCGCTGCCTTCGTGTAAAACCGCTATGTGGTGAATATCGCTTATCTTTGACATTATTCACCAGTGTTATGCTTTGGTGTTTAATGGCTTTTAAATAACATACTGATATTAAAGGGTTTATGTTTTGGTATGTTGCTTGCTATGGCCTCTTGGTAGTATGAGTAGAGATGTTTTTGATGAGTATGTATTACTTATACTTATAAATATCTGCTTCGGTCGGGATAGATCTGACGTATTTGATGTCGAATCCGGTGTTCATACGTATAACAACGATAATCTTTCTCCTTTAAATGACTCGCCATACTAGAGCGGAGCATTACAACTTAGATAAGGAATTCTCATGATAACTAAGTCGTTACGTTGGTTATTACCCTGCTTAGTACTCGCTGGGGCTTACGGAGGCTATACGGCTATCGCCTCGACAGGTGCAGAAGAAGAGCCAGAAACGAAAATAAAGGCGTTACCAAAAGTCACCGTTGCCTCAATCCAATCCTCTGATCACAACGTGGTCATCACCAGTCATGGCGAACTGCAACCTGTCGAGGTTACTCAGTTATCTGCACAAGTGTCGGGAGAGGTGGTGAGCTGGCACCCTAATTTTGTTGTGGGTGGAGTCGTAAAGCGCGGTGAAGTGTTATTTGAAATCGAAAGCGATAATTATCAAGCTGCCGTACTCCAAGCGGAAGCGCAACTAGCCAGCGCACGAGCCGCATTGATTGAAGAGAAAGCGCGAGCAGAAGTCGCTAAACGCCAAGCGAAGACATTGCCTGCCAAACAAGTGACCGACCTTTACTTACGCAAACCACAGGTACTCAGTGCCTCAGCACAAGTGAAATCCGCCCAAGCGGCACTAAAACGAGCAAAACGTGATTTAGAAAACTGTAAAGTTGTCGCACCCTATGATGCGTTGGTTGTTGCTAGAGACATCGGTGTGGGGCAGTTTATCTCGGCAGGCGCTCATGTCGCGACTTTGAATAATGTTGAAGCGGGCGAAGTTCATATTCCCATTGCTGGTTTTGACAGTGTGTTCCTACCAAAAGACTACGCAGGCCTAGAGGCGAAAATCATCTTGCGTGGAATAGAGAAAACAGAGCGTCTTGGAGTGATCGAGCGGGATTTAGGCGTTATTGATAGCAGTACGCGCATGATTAATGTTGTCGTCCAATTGGACGATCCTTATGCCATTCAGTCACCAAGCGCTACGCCAATCAAATTTGGTTCTTACGTTGAAGTTCAGTTTACCGGTAAACAACTCAAACACATTTACAAGTTGCCGCAAGAGCTTGTTAACAATCAACGCGTTTGGGTTGTTAACGATGAGGGTGAACTAGAGCCGAGAAAAGTGAACGTCGTTAGAGCAGAGAAAGAATTTATGCTGATTGGTGAAGGGCTATCAGACGAAGACCAAGTGGTGTTAACCGTGCCTGAATACCCGCAAAAAGGGTTGATGGTTGAGGTGAACGTCTCCAACCAAGCCACTTTGTACTAGGAGTCGAGCATGGAAGATACGAAGCAAAAAGGTTTGATTGCCTACTTTGCCAATAACTCGGTTGCGGCCAATCTCCTAATGGCATTCATCCTCATTGTTGGCACCGCGAGTTTCTTTTTCATTCAGCGTCAGATGTTCCCTAACATTGAGGTCAACTACATCAATGTGAGCGCCCAGTATCCGGGTGCATCACCGCAAGAAGTGGAAGAGAGTATTCTGCTGAAAGTTGAAGAATCTCTTAAAGATGTCACCGGGATCAAAAAAGCCATTTCTACTGCGCGCAGGGGATCGGGCAGTATAGAGCTTGAAATTGATGTCGACGAAGACATCAAAGATGTGCTTGATGATGTGAAGCAGAAGGTGGATGCAATTGCCAACTTTCCAGCACAAATGGAACCGATTCAAGTCTATCAGTTCGAGTTCCGACAAGACGTGATCGAAATGGCGATAGTAGGCGATCGCTCCTTACTAGAATTGAAGCCAATCGCCAAACAGATCGAGGATGAACTGCTGCAACTTCAAAATGTCGCATTAGTCGAACTGGGCGCGCCAGAGTATGAAATTGCGATTGAGATAGAGCCACGAATCCTGCAGAAATACAGCTTAACACTTAATGAAGTGAGCCAAGCGATTCAAAGATATTCAGCCAACTACTCTGCAGGCGAAGTTCGAACTAACTCTGGCATGATTTCAGTACGTATTGAGAATCAATACTACAGTGGCGAAGAGTTTCGCCAGATCCCGGTCAAGATAGGTCGCAATGGGGGCAAGGTTTTACTGCAAGATATCGCGACAATCAAAGATGGTTTCACTGAAGACGACCGCTATTTCAAGTATTCGGGTGAAAACGCGATTTACTTGTCAGTTAAAGCGACAAAAGATCAGAACATGGTCACCGTTGCGGAGTCTGTAAAAGCATATATTGCGCAGAAGAATCAGACTCTTCCCGCTGATTTGCAAATCAAAACCTTAGTCGACATGACCTACTACTTGAACGCGCGTCTCGACATGATGCTGAAAAACTTACTTCAGGGCGCTGTTTTGGTGGCCTTGATGTTGAGCATATTTTTGCGTTTCAAGTTAGCGATGTGGGTAATGGTGGGTTTACCCGTCTGCTTCCTTGGCGCGGTCATGCTAATGCCTGCTATCGGTGTCAGTATCAATATTGTCTCTTTGTTCGCCTTTATTATGGTGCTGGGTATTGTTGTCGATGACGCGATTGTCATAGGGGAAAGTGCTTATACCGAGATCGAAAAAAGTGGTGGAGGCGTTGATAACGTTGTACGTGGTGTTAAGCGCGTCGCGACACCAGCGACGTTTGGTGTACTAACAACGATTGCGGTGTTTGCTCCGTTTCTGATGTCGAAAGGAATAGAGAGCGCATTTTTCTTTGGTATTGCAGCGATTGTCATTCTGTGTCTGATTTTCAGCCTGATTGAGTCCAAATTAATTCTGCCTTCGCACCTTGCACATTCAACTTTTAAACCATTGAAGAAGGGTGGCTGGCGAGATAGGTTTAACACCCGCTTCTTTGGCTTTGTTAACGGCCCATACAAACGCTTTGTCGCGTTTTGCACCTATTGGCGCTGGACAGTATTTGCAAGCTTTGTTGGTGTCTTGGTGGTGAGTCTTGCGCTTGTAATGGCCAATTACGTTCGCGTGATTCCTTCACCCAAAGTTCCACATGACTTTCCGAGCATTAAGTTGGTGATGAATGATAACGTCTCGAGCGAGCAAACGATCGCTGCGCTGAAAACCATTGAAAGCACGGTTCTGAGTATCGATAAGCAGATCGAACAGGAAACCGGTCAAAAAATGGTTAAGGACATTTTGACGTTCAACAAAGGCCGAAAAGAAGGGCAACTGGTTATTCCTTTAGTCGATGAAGAGTTGAGACCATTTAATACGTTCGAATTGGCGCGACGTTGGCGTGAACAAATGCCAAGTCTACCGGGAATGAAAACCTTGAACGTGTCGGATAATGTAAACGATGACGAGAAGGGGGATGAGTTTGGCTTCTTGCTCTATGGCTCCGATATCGAGAGCCTTAACGCAGCCGGACGAGAACTGATTCTCGCGCTGAAAGATCAAGAAGGACTGTTTGATATATCCTCCTCCATCGATGCTGGTAGCCAAGAAGTACTGTTGTCATTAGCCCCTGTCGCTTATGACTTAGGTTTGGATCTGTTCGATGTGGCCAGTCAGGTTGGTGGCAGCTTCTACGGCGGCGAGGCACAACGAGTGCTGCGAGATGGTGAAGAGATTAAGGTGATGGTGCGTTACCCGCAGTTAACCCGTGAAGCTTTCTCATCACTGCGTTATGCCATTATTACTACGCCTGAAGGAAGAAAGTCATGCTTGGTGATGTGGTCGAGATTAAACAGCAGCCAGGTGTAAGTGAAATTCGTCGCGAAGGCGGTTTTCGTAGCGTTTATGTTTATGGTTCCATTGATGAAGAGCTGGTAGAGCCTGGCGAAATTGTTGAGCGTGTAAACGCTGAGATCATTCCACCAATTCTCGCGCAATATCAAGGAGTGAAGAGTCAGCTTGGAGGCACCATCGAAGAGCAGCAAGCACAGCAAGATGAGCAAGTGCTGTTCTTCCTCGCGGGTATGATAATCGTCTACATGTTGCTGGCTATCCCTCTAAAGAGCTATACACAGCCTCTCCTGATTATGTCTGTGATTCCATTCAGTTTGACTGGTGCGATCTGGGGCCATTACTGGTTTGGGTTAGATCTGAGTATGATGTCGACCTTTGGGTTGATTGCCGCAGCGGGTGTGGTGGTGAATGATTCCCTGGTGATGACCGACTATGTGAACAAGCTAAGGCATGAAGGCGTGGCGATAAAGGAGGCTGTAATAGAAGCTGGCTGCGCTCGCTTTAGAGCAATCACTTTGACTTCAATTACTACCTTTGTTGGTGTACTGCCAATCATGTTTGAAACTAGCCTGCAAGCAAAATTCGTCATACCTATGGCCGTGGCTCTAGGCTTCTCTGTCTTGTTTGCAACTTTGTTGACTCTGGTCCTCGTGCCTTGTTTGTATTTAATGTTGGAAGACATTAAGAACATTTTCCGATCAATCAAAAATCGATTGAGAAGAAAGCCGACAGTGGCAATTAACTAATAATAAAGGCGGAGCATTGCTCCGCCTTTATTTTTTCGACACAGAGAAGTGTAGGCCCATTACTTTCCAGCCTTGATCATCTCGATTATCTTATGCGCCTTTTCAAAGTGATCGAGCTGGTGGGTTTGAATCCACCAAGTCGCGGCTTCCATGAGCAATTCTGGATTGTCGTTTTTGTTGGCAAAGAAGGCATAAAAGGACACGCCGACATTATCGCCTTTTTGGGCAATCTTTTTATCGCAAACCGCGACAACTTTTTCTCTAAGTGATTCTCTCATCTCTATGATTCCTTTCAAATAATTGCCCGAGGTTAATCGCTTATAGATTGGAATGCAATGGAATGGTGGAACGGATTTGTAAGAGAAAAAAGCGGCGATAACGCCGCTTAGGTGGTCAGATTTCTTGATGTTTATTTACCAAACCAAAGTCAGCGAGAATGGCGTATGCAGCCGGAATCATGAACAGAACCAATAAGGTTGAAGCAAAGATACCGAACACGATTGATATCACTAACGGCTGAATCACCTGCGCTTGCAAACTTGACTCAGTAAGTAAAGGCAGTAGACCCGCTGCGGTGGTCATTGAGGTGAGGAAAACTGCTCGAAAACGCTCTCTGCTGGCTTTAACTACCGAGTCGTGAACACTGTCACCTTCATCGACATGATGACGAATGTACTGGACGAGCAGAATCGAGTCGTTAACCACAATCCCTGCTAATGACACGAAGCCCATCATACTCGGCATACTGAGAGAGTGACCAAGAAGAATATGTCCCCAAACCACACCGATAAATGCCAGTGGAATTGCAAGCATAACGACGAAGGGTTCTAAATAACTGCGGAACTGATAACTTAGAATGACGAAGACGCCGAACAATCCAAGTGCAAAACCTTTGCCCATTGAGGATGCCGTTTCGGCAGTATCTTTCGCTTCACCTTCGAAATCAAAGCGTAGGCCAGGGTACTTAGCAAGCAGTTTAGGGGCCTCATCTTTTTGGAATTGGTTAATAATAGCCGTAGAGTTGGCTTTGGTATTGTCTGTATCACCAAATACGCTGATTGTTCGCAAGCCGTCGATACGTTGGATGCGGACATAATTACGTTGGAAGTCCAATGTCGCCACCGTCGCCAATGGAATCTGGCTGCCGTCTGGCATGATGATTGGGAAGTTCGCCAATTGCTGCAGATCGCCAGCTTGTGTTTTGTCGAGTCTCACTTCGATAGAGATATTCTCAACGCCAACTTGGATCTCATCGGCGGTTTGCCCGAAAAATGCTGCTCGGAGCTGATTGGCAATTAACTGACCATTCACACCATAAGTTTCAGCACCAGGGCGAAGCTTGACTAAGATCTCTTCTTTACCCATTCGCATATCATCAAGTACGCCATGGACGCCATCAAACTCGTTTAAGTATTGTTGTATTTCGATTGACGCCGCTTTTAACGCATCCAAATCATCATGTTTTGCGCGTATTTCAATCGCTCGACCGCCTGGGCCGACGGTGGGTTGCTTGAACACCAGTGAGATTGGGTCTGCGAGCGTACCCACGTCATCTCGCCACGCTGCAATGAACTCATCGATTAAAGTGTTACGACTCTCGGCCCCTAACAGATCTAAGCGTACAGTCGCAATGTGAGGTCCAGACTCGTTCGCATCGGCGTTAGCGTTGAACTGACTGGTAATATGTTCAACCAAGGTTTGCCCGTTTTCCTTCTCGTCACTCCATTTTTTACTGAGTTTTTCAGCGGACGCAACGATGCGATCGACAACCGCTTCAGTTTGCGACAACGAGGAACCGGGAGGAAGGATAATGCGAGCTTCGGCGATATCACCATCGAGCTCAGGGAATGGCTGAAACTTGAGTAAACCTCCAGCCAGTGTTGCGGCGGAAATGAGTAGCAGGGTGATAACCGCGCCAATAAAGCCATAACGATATTGAACGACCTTATCGACCGCTTTTACCAAGGTGGTGTTACGGAAGTTTTCGAAGCTATCGAGCAGTTTCTTTTTAAACTTAGCGGGTGCTTTCTCTTGTTTTTCTTTGTGTAGCGAGTGAGAAAGGTGGTTTGGCAAAATCAAGAAAGCTTCCACCAAACTGAGTGACAGCACTAAGATGAGGACTTGAGGCACGGCTTTTAATACTGCCCCCATTTCCCCTTCAAGGAACAGTAATCCACCGAAAATACACACAGTGGTCAGGAAAGATGAAAATACGCCGGGAAGGACTTTCTTAACCCCTTTTACCACGGCATCATCGATCTCATCACCTCGGTCTAGGTGAGAGGCGATCGATTCTGCAATAACAATCGCGTCATCCATCATGATACCGATTGCCATCAATAGACCTACCAGCGACATTAGATTGATTGACAAACCTAATTGTGCCATCAGAAAGAGGCCTCCAAGGAAGGCGACTGGTAGCCCTGCAGCGACCCAGAATGAGTAGCGTAAGCTAAAGAATAACCACATGGTCGCAAAAACCAAGATGATACCTTGCCAACCATTGCTCACCATCATGGTTAAGCGATCCCAAAGTACAGATGAAGTATCGTTAGTGAGCTCCAACTTAACGCCATCTGGTGCGACAGCCTGTTGCTCTGCTACAAACTGAACAACACGTTCTTTAATGCGCAGTGCATCATCTTCTTTGTTTTTACTGACCTTAAGTAGCGCGGAAGGATGACCATCAAAAAGAACTTTCTGCTCGTCTAGTTCAAAGCGATCAGTGATGGTTGCGATGTCTTTCAGGCGGATCAATGACCCATTGGGTCCAGAGCCGACGACTATTGATTCAAGCTCTTGCGGATTGATTCGGCGTTCATCAAAGCGAATAAGAAAGTGTTTTTCTGGGGTTTCGATGTTACCGCTTGGCAGTTTGACATTTTGTCGACCGATTTGGTCAGCAATATCTCCGACACTTAATCCTAATTGACGGATTGCTTGGTTATCGAGTTCAACTCGGTACTGGTGGTCTGAAAATCCGGCGACATCCACCAAAGAAACGTCGTAGTCAAGTTTTAACGTCCTCTTAAGCTGTTCGGCGTAAGCTTTGAGCTCTGGCCATGTAGTATCGGCTGTGACCGCAATATCGACAACGGGTTCGTTCCAATCCAGCTCTTGAACGACGGGAGATTCAATCTCTTTCGGAAAGTCGTTGATCGCGTTAATTTGAGTCTGTACGTCAACCAACATACGTCCGATATCGGCTTTCTCGTTGAGCTTAAGGATCAGGCGAGCAGAGCCTTCAACCGCCTCGCACTGAGTTTCTTCAATATTTGCTAACCCATCTACCGCATCTTCCATCCGAACACACAGGCTCTCTTCAACCTCTAACGGAGACGCACCTGGGTAGATAACTCCTGCTGTAATGTAAGGAGGTGCAAATTCGGGGAACGTTTCCCGTTTAATCTGTGGGAGAGACGTGATACCGAGCAACAATAGCGTCAACATCAGCAAGTTTGCTGCAGTTGGGTGTTTGGCGAAGAATCGAATCATTGATTAGACTCCTCTTGATTCACTTCCTTGAGCGCCATTCCTTGAATTGCGGGCAGAAGATCGTTAAGAATCAGCTTTTCTCCATGTTCTAGCTCACCATCAATAATGACTTGATTGTCGCGGCGGTATAGAACTTGAATTTGACGAATATCGAGTTGGTTGTTGGTGTCCATTAAATAGACTTTATCGCCATGGAGTGCACGTTCAGGGATTACCCAGCTTGGGTTTTCCTGTCCTTCAATCATCGCCTTAACGAACATGCCATTTACTAGAGGCGGTGCTGAGGTTGGGGCCAATTGGCGGTAATCTTGCTGTATTTCCAAGATTACCCCTGCGGTAGCTTGATTAGGGTCTACGGTTTCGCTGACACGTGCTACTTTTGCCGGCCAAGTTGCAGAAACATTGCCACTACTCAGTTCAATGCTCGCCTGAATAAAGCTCATGTCAGGTTTTGGCATTCCTGACTCATCTCTGGTAAATGCGCCAAGGCTAGAAGCGAGTGTACGCATGTCGTGGATAGACAATTGAGCTTCCACCTCCATAACATTAATACCATGCGCGGTGACCATGGTTTGCTGTAGGTTCACTACTTGATCTTGTTCGACGTCGACTTCAGCAATGCGCAGATCGAAAGGTAAGGTAATAATGGTTTTCTCTAACGAACGTTGAGCTTCCTCTACCTTGGATGCGTTCACCTTAACTAAGGCCTCGGCAACTCGCTTTTCATCAGGCATTAATCCAATTTGATTTTCGATATCGAGGACCAATTTTTGTTGGGAGAGGGTATTTTGCTGCTGTTGATCGACGTCAGACTGAGACGTTAAGCCTTTCTTGCGCAGGTTTTGTTTTCGTTCCAGCTCTTTATTGGCAATGACTAATCGATTTTTCTCAATTTTCAGAGTTTGACGTAAGTTTTGTTCTTCTTGGTTAAGCTTAGCCAAAGAGGTTTGCGAAGATTTTAAGTCGGCTTGAGCTTGAACCAGTTTTAGCTCGTAATCGAGTGGATCGATTCTCAGTATTTCACTGCCTGCAGGGAGAATTTCTCCTTTTTGTAGTAGAGGGTTTCGGTAAACGATTTTACCCGTGACTTCTGCGATTGCTTTCCATTCGACTTTAGGTTCGATTTTGCCAAACCCAACAGCCAGCGGGGCAATTGCTTTCAACTCTAGGGGGCGAGTTTCAACGATACGTGCACGATCTCCTGCAGGTTTAACTGGGAGTTCAGGCTTCATTTTCACCGCAGTAACCAAAGTGATCACACCTACGGCAAGAGCAGGGAAGAATAGGAGTTTCTTATTGATTTTCATCGACTTCACCTTGCGTGTTAAGGAATCCATGTTTCATCATTTCGATATTGTGTTCGAGAAGTTTGTCTAAGAATTCATGATTGAGCTCGATGCCATGAATGGACATCATGGCTGGAGGCGCAATAAATGGGAAAACCATCAAGCTAATGTAAGAGACTTTACACAAGCGAGGGTCGGCGCCGGGTTTAAGGATTCCGCTGTCGGTCATTTTGTTGAACATCAGATCTTGCATTGGTTGGGTGAGATCGAAGAAGACCTTTTCCATCAACTTTCGCTGGGTATCTGAAGGGGACATGTTCATGACTTGCAGTATCAAGCGCGGGAACTGGGGGACTTTACTCATTTCGCGATAATAAGTGCGCATAATATCGAGAAAGTTGGCTTGTGAGCTGTCTGTTTGTAGCTTTAACATTTGCTCGCGCATGGGGGCCATCGTTTCACGAAGCATGGTTTCAAATAACCCGTCTTTGCTACCGAAGTAGTAACGAATCATCGCCACATTAACTCCAGCGCGATTGGCAACCAGCCGAGTCGATACTTTGTCATATGGCATCACGGTAAACAGTTCTCTGGCTTGCGCTATCAAGCTGTCTCTCGCGTCTATTTGTTCACTTGGGCGACCCGCTTTGCGTGAGGTATCACTCATACCGAACCCTCTAAAATTAAACACTCGATTAATTATAGAGTGTTAAATAAAGGTGAACAGGTGATTAATTCATCACTATTTAAACAAGTGATTAATTAACTGCAAAAGTGATAAGTCGATCGAGTAAAATGCTTCGGGCAGAAAAATGCCCGCACAGTGGGCAACCATGCGGGCTAAAAGGTCAACAATTTTCATTTGTTGTTTTGGAGATTGTTGGTCCAATATCCATATCCAAACTGTTACAAAGATTCTACGGTCTTTAGAATTGCTTTATATCAGTGTAACCAATGCTGTTTAAAGTAACACTTTTGTCACGACTGGTTAAATAGTAAAACTGGAAATATAAATTTCATAAATGAAAAGTCCGGGCTACATAGAGCCGTATTTTTCGACTAATAGCTCCGCAGCGATGGGTTTCTCGATAAGGTACCCCTGCAAAATATCGCAACCGTAATTGATCAGTACCTCTTTCTGAGCGAGTGTTTCGACCCCTTCCGCTACCACGCGCATATTCGCAGATTGCGCAATCGCCATGATTGCTTTAACAAGTGAATCACTTTGCTCAGACGTTAACATTTTATCGATAAAGACTCGGTCAATTTTTAACTCATCCAAGCTTAAGTTGCTCAAGTAGCTTAGCGACGAGTAGCCCGTACCAAAATCATCCAATGAGATTGTAAAGCCAAGCTCTTTCAATTGGGTGATGATCGGCGTCACTTTGGGCAGATCATTGATCAATACATTTTCAGTGATCTCTAGGGTTATGCGTTTGCTCGTAAGGTTATGTCTGGCTATCGCGGCGAGGAGCTGAGGAACAAACATTTCATTCGTCAGCTGCATGGGCGAAATGTTGATAGACAACATTAAGTCGCTGTCAGGGAAGTGTTGACTGATCTCTTCACATGAACGCTCTAGTACGAATTCGCCGAGTTGGTTGATTAAACCGATTTCTTCTGCCAAGGAAATAAACTCTAAAGGCGAGACGTGGCCTAACTGCGGGTTGTGCCAGCGTAGCAAGCTTTCGACCCCATACAGCTTGCCATTCTTCGCATCAATCTGAGGTTGATAAACGACAGAAAGTTCACCACGTTCGACGGCTCCGCGAAGTTCCCGTTCGAGTAGAAAGTCATACTGAACTTGCTGATTTATCTTACTATCAAAAAACAGCACATCGCCTTTTTGCCTTGCTTTTGACTTATAGAGCACAATGTCGGCTTTCGAAATTAAGTCTTCTGGCTCATGTCCGTCAGTTGGGAACATTGATACACCAATTGAACAACTGGCAAACAGTACTTTGTTGTCGATAACAAAATGTTGCTTAAAGACGTTCTTAATCTGGTCGACTTTGCTCTCTGTTTCAGCAAGGTTGTTTAAACACGGGAAGCAGAAAATAAACTCGTCTCCGCCAAAGCGAGCGACAAATTCGTGGGGTTCAAGGAAGGCTTCGAACTTTTTACCTATTTCGCTCAGCAATCTATCACCTGCACTATGACCATACAGGTCGTTGACCTTTTTAAAGTCGTCTAAATCAACAAACATGACCGCGAGTTGCTGACAGTTATCACTTGAGGTCTTAACACCTTGAGCGATATGCTCGTGTAATAAGGAGCGGTTCGGCAACCCAGTGAGCTCATCGTGCAGAGCCATGTGCTCTAGTTTGTCCTTAGTTTGCTGTAACTGATTAAAATCGTTATTAATCTTACTTTGAAATAGTTGAAACCTGCGCGCAATCATACGGCTCATTATGAGTGAGAATAGGGCGACGATGATGGTTGTGATTGAGCCGATGATAATCATCTGACTCAATGCCTGTTTCTGTTCTAACTCAACTTGCTCCTGCCTTTCCATTAAAAATTGCTGGCTGGTTTGGTCATAGGTGCCAGCGCCAATACTCCAACCCCAAGAAGGCTCTTTATACACGTAGCTGGTTTTTGTTTCGATGGTGACACCGGGTGGAGTAAAGATGGCAGGGTAAGTAATGAAGTCTTGATTGGTGTTTAGAATCTGCTTAACGCCCTCAATGTGCTTTTGATCACCAAGTGATAAAGCATTTTGACCGATGAGAGATTCATCTATGTGGGATAGGATCTGACCATCATTATCGAGTACGAAGACATAGCCAAATTCTCCAAAGCGCAAGTTTTTGATCCACGCAAGCACGGTTTGCTTGATGTCGTTTTCAACGTCAACCACGTAATCGCCAGTGCCAATGAACCAATCGTAAGGCTCAAAATATTTACCAAAACCGATTTTCTCGAACTCTTTGTTCTTGTTGTCTGGTTTCACAAACCACCAACGATAGAAGGCTTCGCCGTTGCGCTTAACTTGTTCACCCATTTCACGCACGATGTAACTACCACGCACGTCTTTAAAGTCCCACAACGAGGTTCCTTCAACTCGAGGAAGCAGTGGGTGCATAACGTTAAGACCTTCGGTTTTGTAGATAAAGAAATACCCACGGCCATTATTGAAGCGGATGTCTCTTAGCGCATCTGTGATCAGTTTAGTCACTTGCGCTTCAGGGAGGTGCTGATTACTTTCATAAAGTCGAGTCGCGATATTATGTGCTTCGTAGATACGTTCTTTGATGGTGGTTTCTAGTTGATGCTCGGTTCGTTCGCGAGCGTATTTAACTTGCTGCGCAACGTACTCGACTTGTTTGGTCAGAATGGTGTTTTCTCGTTGATAATAATCTTCTTGGAAAGCTTCTAGCTTTTCTTCGGAACTTAGCAAGACGTCAGTGATGGCAAGTACGGCCCATAGGAGAGTAAAGGCACCAACTATGGTTGCGGGAGCATAGGTGATGAGGTTGAGCAGTTTTCTGTCTGTAATTTCAGCCATAAATTCTCGCGCAAGTCCTATTTAAACAACAACTTAATACTAGCAAAAGTATTACAAAACGTTACAGAGTTTGCTGAACTTGTGATGGATGTAGTGATAAGTGTAATGGTAATAAAAGCAAGGATAACCGACACGTATGAAATTATCGTTCATACTTTAGTTGATTTTTCTCTCAAGAGGCTGGGGCATTGTTGCGTTGGATTAATTGGCTAGTAGTATTTTGCCCAACATTAATATGGTTGGCCTTTGCGCTTCGTGATGTGAGCTGGTGGACGGAAAATATCGTCGCCTTTCCAAGCCTTTTCCTCGTTTCATATCTCGTATTCGCATTGGTGTTTAGCCTATTTCGCCAGTGGGCTCACGCTATCTCTTGCTTGATGTTCTCTGTGGTGTTTTGGCTGTTAACACCCGTTTCGCAGCAAAAACTGACGAGCGAGTGCGCGAATCCTATTCGGGTCGGTCAGTTCAATACTTTTTACGGAAACAGCGACATTAATCAAGTGCTGAATTTTCTTCTCAGCCAAGAGCTAGATTTGGTTGTACTGCAGGAAGTGGCACCAGAAGTTGGTGAGAGACTGAAAACACTAAGCGATGTTTACCCGTTTCAGTATGGAGGTCAGACCGGTGTTGGTTACCCATCCAGCCAAATGATATTGAGTCAAACTGAATTGACGAATATGTCCGTTTTTATGACACCAGATCAACAGGCGGTTATCAAAGGAAATTGGCGACCCAGTAAGCACCAGGCGTTTACCTTGATCACTGCTCATCCACCTTCACCGAGAAGTAAAGAGCTTTGGTATAGGCGTAATGCATTGATTCGCACCATTGCTTCATTAACGGTTGAGTATCCAAATGACGAAACGTTGATCGTCGGTGATTTTAATCTGTCATCCGTCAGTCTTCGTTATTCGAAATTGTTTCCTGAGTTCCAGTCTGCTCCGGTCGCGAGTTGGCCGAAATGGTCAGTTGACGTTAAAACACCGGCATGGACGATGATCTCCATTGACCACTTATGGTTGAAGTCAACGGAGAGAAAAATCTGTCAGAGACAAAGTCTAGATACACCTAACGGCTCTGATCATAAGTTTGTTTTAACTCAAATCGGCTATTAACACTGATTTTACTGACCCCCTATTTAGGGCATAGAGGACCTTGCTTGGCTATTTGTTCGATCATGTAGTCATTACGTAGATTACGAAAAACAACCGTATTCCAAACTTCGCCGTTCTCTAAGGTAAACTCAATTGCGTAGTTCACGCCGTTGACGACTTGTGTTCTCACATCGTTGATTTGCTTGAGCTTTGAGCTACTGTTCATTTGAGATATAACGGTAACAACCGCTTGTTCAACTTCCGGTGTGATTTCAGATTGGCTCCAGCCCCCTGGCATCGATTTGCTGATGCACATTGGTTTAACGTTTTGGGTAACGGGCGCTGGCTCGGTATGTTGTGAGCACCCGACCAGAGAAGCCAGTACAAACGCCGAGGTTAAGATTGTTTTGTTCATTATGTCACCTGCTGGGGTAATGCGATAAAAGGGTGGTTCAAATAATATAGGTTATTGAATGCATTACAGCCGCCACCAAGATAATGATTCTCAATGTATCCGTGTTAGTTAGGTGTCAATTTTTGAGGCAAAAAAGCCGCGATCATTCGTTCGCGGCAAAGGCAGGGGAACAGGTAATTAGCTGTGGTTACTCTCTCGGTGCTTGTATTGATAATCAACATCTAAGACGGCTTTGTATTCGATATTGCCTTCGCTGTTACCAAACTCTTCTACTGCGACCGTCATATCCGTGACTTTTAGGCTTTGGTTAATCACATTGTCATTGCTTGAAACGAGTTTGTTTTTCAGCTCTGTCTGTGACATTTGTTTGATTTCATCCATGAGGTCAAAGCCTGCTTGATACGCTTGCTGTTTTGTTTCGTACCCATCTGTAGAGAACGTTCTGTCGGATTGCATGGTGCTGGTTGCGGCGAATACCGATGTGCTCATTACAATTGATGCTAATAGAATGATTTTCTTCATATTGGTCTCTCCTCTTGGCTAACCGTTGAGTTCCATACTATCTTCAGTTACGTAAGGGGTCAGTCAGCTTGTGTAAGGTTTTTCCTAGAGAAGGTAAAGGGAATCTTGACGTTCGTTACGTGGGTGTAACAACCTTCTGACATAACGCGACGTAAGTTGCAATGAGGTCAGCGTGATGTTCGTTGTTGGCCAAGATTCATTGTTTTTGGCTCAGCCTTGTTATGTCGGAACTCACGGAGATATGACAATCCGTGTCAAGATGGATAGGTCAAAGTAGCATGTAACTTGCACGCTGCTTAATAGAGGGCGTTAGACTCTCGAACAAGAAAAGGAACCAGTGGCTAATAGTCAGGGAAGAAATATGAAGAAGTGGGGATTGCTGTTCATCGCTTGCTTTGCAATTGCAGGTTGTAGCTCAAAGTTTGTTTATAATAATTTGGATTGGTTGTTGATTGAGTATGTCGAAGATTTTGTCGAGCTTGATGATGAGCAAGAGAAGTATGTTAGTGACAAGATGGAACAACTGAGTGAATGGCATCGTAGGGAAGAGATCCCTAACTACATTGAGCACCTTGATGAATTAATGGCTCTCGACCTGAAAACGTTCAGCGAAGAGGACCTGCAGGCGCAAGAAACGAAAATTCAAGGACATAGTCAAAGAATAGTGGCCAGAGTAGCGCCAGAAATCTCTCAGCTTGCACAGCAACTCACGGATGAACAAGTTGACGAGCTGATGAACAGTATTCGTGTTCGACATACTAAGTATAAAAACAAATACCAAAACTTAAGTTCAGAGCAAGTACGAGACAAGTACGCCGAGCGCATTAGTGAAAACATTAATGACTGGTTTGGCTCGGTCACTGACGAGCAACAGCAAATAATCCGCAACTGGACACAGGACCTTTATATCACTTCTTTTGATTGGATAGAGCACCAAACCAAAATGCGTGTCGAGATTAATGCACTCTTCTCTAATCGCCTTAATAAAAGATACTTTGCCCCTCACTTTGAAACATTAATGTTTGATTCAACGAGTTACTATGCCCCTCAATTGGAGCAAAAGATTGACCACAATCGAGCAGTCGCGAATCGTTATTTGGTCAAGATCATCAACTCCGCTACAGCTAAGCAAACTAAGTATTACAAAAGCGAGCTTCAAGACTGGAAAGACATTGCCTTAGATGTTCAGTAGTTAACGCATTTTGTATGTAACGTTTACTCAATGAATTGAGTAGGTTACAGTAACTTATTGTTCAAAAAATAAGCTTGAAGTATGGAATGGATTCTTTTACTTGGAGCCGGCATTGTCGGTGGCGTCATTAATAGTATTGCAGGCGGAGGGAGTTTCTTTACCTTTCCTGCGTTGATGTTTGTCGGCTTACCACCGGTGGTTGCCAATGCCACTAACACCTTTGCGGCTTGCGCTGGCTATATCAGTGGAACGTACGGGTTTAAAAAAGACATCGTTCAACATACAGACAAACTTATCCCCATCATTCTATGGAGTCTTCTCGGTGGCGGGCTTGGTGCCTACTTGCTGCTAAGTGTCGATGAATCTGTATTTGTCGAAGCGATTCCATGGTTATTACTGTTTGCGACTTTGTTGTTTTTATATGGCCAGCAATTAAATCAATGGTTTGCGAGCTTTGCCAAGAGAAAAGGGCTGAGCCCTATATGGGCCACAACAACCTTGGCCATCTGCCTAGTATTGGTTTCTGCCTACGGTGGCTTCTTTAACGCGGGGTTAGGGGTGATTGTTTTAAGTTACCTTGTCCTTGCCGGCTACACCGATATCAACCAAATGAATGGCCTCAAGCTGTTAGTCTCTTCGAGTGTTTCACTGGTTGCTATTGTTATTTTTGTGATGGATGGGTCTATAGATTGGCTACGAGGCACCGTAGTGATGTTGGGTACCCTGATCGGAGGGTATGCCGCAGCAAGGTTGTCGAGAAACGTTGCACAGCAGCACGTAAAAATGTTTGTCGCGTTTTCTAGCGCCTTGATGACCGCCTACTTTTTTTACGATACTTATCTGAGTAATACAGTAATTCATTGATATTATTGTCAAATTGATTGACGTATAGACTTTGCAAATTAACCACATAAAATATGATGAAATTCTAACTTTGACGCTGAGTTGGTTATCACTTTGTTAATCGTTTGCTATTTTGTTTCTAACTTTTTAGAAACATAGCTAACTTGATTGCACAAGGAGTGAAAACGGGGATGCTTGATCATTCATCTATCAACCACATTGCCAGCCGTGAAGGGAAACTCTTCAATAAGCTGGATGACCTCCAATCTGAAGCAATGTCGACGTATCCTGAATTATCCCGTTTTTCTGTTGCTGTTATAGGAGAGCAACACGTCTCTAACTACTATGTCCACGATGCGCTTGTTGATAAGGGTCGATATGACTTCAAACAAGACAAACTTCAAGACAGTTCGCAGTTGGCAGCTATTGCTTTTTCGGCGCAGACTCGAACCATTAGAGATATGCAGCAAATGGTTCAAACTAAACGAATCAAAGAGCTAGTTCGAATAGGTCATCGAAGCAGTTACACCTTCCCAATATCCCATCGAGGGAAAACACTCGGTTTCGTCTTTTTAAATGCACAACAAGCCGCGTTCTTTGATCGTAAAGAGGTTGTGGGTGATATGGCATTTTTCTGCCAATCTGTCGCCAATCTGTTTGTCCAGCTATTTCAGCAACAGGAGCATTTTCGCACTTCTCTTGCTGTGGCCTTAAAAATGGGTCATGCGCGCGATCCTGAAACAAGCGAACACCTGAAAAGAATGGGGATGTACAGTGAGCTGATCGCACGGTATTTGTCGGTATCAAGTAGCGAAGTAACGCACCAGTTCATTCACCGTATCGGTCTCTACGCACCATACCATGATATCGGTAAGTACTTGATCCCAGATGAGATTCTATACAGCGATAAGCGCTTTAATGAACAAGAACGCTTAATTATGAATCGTCATACCCTATATGGTGAAGAAATCATCGAACAAGTGGTGAGCCTTTCTGGGGCTAATATTGTGTCGGAGGAGGAAATTAGGTTTATTAAGAATATCGTCCGTCATCATCATGAGCACTATGACGGCTCTGGATTACCTGATGCACTTGCGTTTGAGGACATTCCTCTTGAAGCAAGGATCGTTACGTTGGCTGACGTGTTCGATGCATTACTTAGTCGCCGAGCGTACAAGCCTGCTTGGCCGATTAACCAAGTCATCGACTACATACACGAGTACACCTCTAAGATGTTTGACCCGCTTTGTGTCGAGGTACTTCTTGAAAACTTAGAAGAGTTTCTCTCTATTCGAGCGAAATATGTTGATTCTTCTGCGAGTGAAAACATGTTGGCTAGTTAGCCATCCTATAGGGTGAATACGAGTCACATCAAGATAAGTTTTGAGGATATTTTAGGTTAATTTTTACCCGAATTTGAGATGATACTAGCGTTAGGAAACAACGAGTTAACCTTGCTTAAATGTGAAAGTTCGGAGGCTGTATGGATAGAAAATTAGGCCGTGTTATGTCGAGTAGCAGAATGGTGACGTTTATTGCTTTTCTTGCCGCTACATTTGCTTGGATACTAAAAATGCCTGCTCTTTTTAGTATTTCGGTTATTGCTCTGGTGTGCAGCGCTGCACTCTATTTTTACGATAAACGGCGCAAACAAGCTTAAATGAATAAAGAGAGCGCATTGTGCGCTCTCTTGTGCGTGGGTTTAGAAGAAACCGAGTGGATTTACATCGTAGCTGATGAGTAAGTTTTTCGTGTTTTGGTAATGATCTAGCATCATTTTGTGTGTTTCACGACCAATGCCTGACTTCTTGTATCCCCCAAATGCTGCGTGTGCTGGGTAGGCGTGATAACAGTTTATCCAAATACGCCCAGCTTCGATACGGCGTCCCATTCGGTAGGCGAGGTTAGCATCTCTGGTCCATACGCCGGCGCCTAGACCATATTCTGTATCGTTAGCGATTTCGAGTGCCTCGGCTTCATCTTTGAACTTAGTAACGGCAATGACGGGGCCAAAAATCTCTTCTTGGAACACACGCATCTTGTTATTACCTTCAAGTAATGTTGGCTGGATGTAGTAGCCAGAATCAAGCTGGTCTTCTTGCTTGGCAATGTCACCGCCAAACACCACATTGGCGCCTTCTTGTCGGCCGATTTCTAAGTAGCTTAGGATTTTATCAAATTGCTCTTGTGAAGCTTGTGCGCCAACTTGAGTTTCTGTATCCAGTGGGTTGCCTTGTTGGATTGATTGAGCTCGCTCGGCCACCTTCTGAATGAACTTGTCGTAAACCGCCTCGTGTACCAATACACGTGATGGACAGGTACACACTTCCCCTTGGTTAAAGAAAGCGAGCAGCGTACCTTCAATACATTTCTCAAGATACTCATCTTCATGTTCGAACACGTCAGGGAAGTAGATATTTGGCGACTTACCACCTAACTCGACCGTTGAAGGGATGAGATTATCCGCAGCGCATTTAAGGATGTGATTGCCTACTTCAGTGGAGCCAGTAAAAGCAAGTTTAGCGATACGCTTGCTGGTGGCTAGCGCTTGTCCCGCTTCACTCCCGTAGCCATTAACCACATTGACCACGCCTGCGGGGATCAAATCTCCAATTTTTTCCATCAGCAGTAAGATCGACGTCGGAGTTTGCTCGGCAGGCTTCAGAACGACACAGCAACCAGCAGCAAGGGCAGGGGCCAGTTTCCATGCTGCCATTAGCATAGGAAAGTTCCATGGAATAATTTGCCCTACGACACCGATTGGCTCTGGGAAGTGGTAGCTAGCAGTATTGACATCGAGCTCGGCTGCGCTTCCCTCTTGTGCGCGTATACAACCAGCAAAGTAACGAAAATGATCAACGACGAGAGGGAGATCGGCTGCCAACGTTTCTCTTACCGGTTTCCCATTTTCCCATGTTTCCGCCACCGCGAGTTCTTCCAGGTTCTCTTCAATTCGATCGGCGATTCGGAGCAAAATGTTAGCGCGCTCAGTCACGCTTGTCGCGGCCCAAGAAGCTCGTACCGAGTGTGCAGCATCCAATGCCAGATTGATATCTTCTTCTGTAGAGCGTGCGACCTGACAATAGGTTTTTCCATTTACTGGCGACGTATTGTCGAAGTACTCACCCTTGGTTGGTTTTACCCACTCGCCCCCAATGTAGTTATCGTATTGTGCTTTGAAGTTAACAACAGAATCTTGAGTACCCGGCTGTGCGTAGATCATATAAATATCCTTATAATTTCTCGTTCATTTCGTTGTTGTGCACTTTTGGTGCAGCTTAGTTGTCTCATTCTGAGTAACGCAAATCACAGACCAGATGTTAATGACTTGTTGTAAAAAAATTAACGAGCTAGAGTTATCAAGGCTTACGGAGCGGTGTTTTAAACGTTAGTCGTTTGCGTCAGGTGTTTTGAAGCTGTTCACCTGTTCCAAAATGGCACACTCGAAATGTTCACAAATGGAGCAGATATGGAACTGCAACTTAATCAAACGGACTCTTGGCTAGCGTCTTCGTGGGAACGCAGCACTCATGCAGGACTTAAACAGCTTAAAAAGCCTGAAGACATCATTGTAAGTAGCGCGCAATTAAAACAGCGTCAGTATGATTGCAAATCACTGATTGATGCGGTTGAACGCTGTGCGAAGCCTCTTTTTAATCAAGTGATGGCACACACGGACAGTCGTTTGATCCTCACTGACTCTGAAGGTGTGATTCTTAACAGTTGGGGACAAGAACGTTTTCGAGAGAAGTTAACTTCGATTGCACTTAGCTCGGGCAGTTGTTGGCAGGAGCGTTTAAAGGGCACCAATGCAATTGGAACAGCACTACATGAACAAAGAGCGGTTAGTGTGATTGGAGATGAACATTATATTCGACACCATCGTTTTATAAGTTGCTCTGCAAGCCCGCTGTTAAGTCATGATGGCAAAGTCTTAGGTGTGTTAGACATCACCAGTGAACAACATCATCACGATGCTATGGTCCAGTTACTTGTACAAAACATGGTGCAGGCTATAGAAAACGACTTGTTATCAAGTATGCCGGGGGGCGCTTTAAGGATTGATTTTGCTCTTGATGAGTCGGTACTGTCTTCGGGCTGGCAGGGGATTTTGATTGTTAACGAGCAAGGTAAGGTCGTTGGCCACAATCAACTGGCGTCACAAATGATCCCAGATGCATTGATAAAAGGCCAGCAACTGGAACATATATTAGAGTTCGCCCGAGAGTGTAAGCGTGTGATCATTAAAAAGCATGCTTTGGGAACGAAAAATCTGCAAGTTAAGAACTTCCCCAACAATCGCAAGCAGCATAGTCGTGATCAAGCGGTAGAAAAGGCTTGGCAGCACGCGAATAAGGTTGTTGGTAAAGACATTAGCCTTCTTATTTTAGGGGAAACAGGTGTCGGTAAAGGCGAGTTTGTAAAGGCGTTACATGGTCACAGTGAACGCAGTAAGCATAACCTTGTCTCAGTAAACTGTGGCGCGCTGCCAAAAGATCTACTTGAATCTGAACTGTTTGGTTACGCTCCTGGCGCGTTTACAGGGGCCAGCAGCAAAGGTTACATGGGCAAAATTCGTCAGGCCGATAAAGGTACCTTATTTCTTGATGAAATAGGCGAAATGCCCCTTGAGGCGCAGTGCCGTTTGTTGACCGTACTACAAGACAAAACTGTTATGCCAGTAGGCTCACTGCAATCCCACAAAGTAGACATCCAAGTTATCGCGGCTACTCATCAAGATTTACCTAAACTGGTTCAACAGGGCCTGTTTCGAGAGGATTTGTATTATCGTCTTAACGGGCTAACGGTGTCTTTACCTGCACTTAGAGACAGAACAGACAAATCCAAACTTATTCACTCAATCCATCAAAAATACAGTGATGGAAAACAGAGCATCTCCGCGCCATTAATGCAGCTATTAACCACTTATCATTGGCCAGGCAACTTACGAGAGTTAGATAATGTCCTTAAGGTGGCGACTGTTATTGCAAGTGAAACTCAAGAGCTGTGTTTGGAGCATGTGCCAGAACATCTGAAGGCCAGTATGCAGCTAACGTGCACCAGCAATGTCGACACCGAAGAGGATATTAAAACGGTGGTGAACAGCGCTTTACTGGAAGTCTACGAAAAACACAATGGAAATATCAGCAAGGTCGCTAGGGTATTAGGAGTCAGTAGGAATACTATTTATAGAAAGCTCAGTAAATTGAAATAACCAAAGATGAATAAAATAACAAATCTCATATTTAAGAACTAATGTTTCATGTGTATCAATAATGAAACACCTATTGAGTGTTTATAAAATAACCGAAATTACAATATATTCGATCTGCTTAACAAATATTTAATGATATGCAGCCAAATGGCGTATTGACTATTCCTTTATTTCATGGATAAACGAAAGTTTATCTGTCGTATCAATATTAATACTTTACATTATGTGTCTCGCCATTAAGATTACCCACGGCTAGTCTAATTCACCCATAGAACTTGGGAAAAATAATAACTGAGAGATTACTCAGTGGCGGTAGCGTATAAAATGGACACGACAACGTACAGTAGAATAAAATTTGGCGAAGAGGAGTCTGGTGCCCTCTATCGTATTATTGATGGAATTGTAATTACGGCTACCTTATTAGTAATATCATTACTATATATAGGGGAGTTATCTAAGTTTTATTGTTTAACCGGTTTAGTCTCTGCTCTATTGTTTGTCTTTATTGCAGAACAAATTGGTTTATATCGCAGTCATAGCAATTTTGCGCAATGGGTTGATTTAAAACTCATTACTTCATCTTGGGCTCAAACTATTTTAATCCTGCTATTAGTGGCCTTTTTTGCAAAATGGACTGAAATCTATTCTAGGGTTGTTGTCACCAGTTGGGTTATAGCAGCTCCCGCACTTATCTTATCTTCGCGCGTTATTGGTCATCAGTTACTAAAACTTCATTACAAAAAGCATAGCTACAAGCAAAAAGCGATCATTGTTGGTGTCTCAAAAGCAGGTTTACGTCTTGCGAAAGATATCGAAGCGGATAAATCGTCTCATTTGGAGTTGGTAGGTTTTTTCGATGATCGTGATAGCAGTCGACTCCCAGTCGATGAGAAAAATAGAAAAGTGCTTGGCACCATTGCCGAATCGGTCGAAAAAGCAAGAAAGCGCGAAGTCAGGCACATCTACATCGCGTTACCAATGGGTGAAATTAAACGGGTTAAACAAGTTGTGAGCATGTTTTCCGACACGACTGCAAGAGTTTACCTTATCCCCGACCTATACACTTATGAGCTAATGCAAGCTCGTTGGAGAACCATCGGTAACAGCCCAACAATCAGCATTCAAGATACCCCCTTCTATGGTCTATCAAGTGTACTCAAAAGGTTGGAGGACATTGTTTTGTCCTTGTTGATCCTCGTTCTTATCAGCCCGGTACTATTGTTTGTAGCCGCAGGAGTCAAACTTTCTGGACCCGGACCGATTATATTTAAACAGCTCCGCTATGGAGTTGATGGTCAGGCTATTAAGGTATGGAAGTTTCGCTCCATGGTTTCGATGGATAATGGCCCCGTTGTTAAACAAGCGGTAAAAAATGATCCACGAATAACCAAATTTGGCGCATTTATTCGTCGAACATCGCTGGATGAACTTCCTCAGTTCATTAACGTTTTGCAAGGAAGGATGTCTATTGTAGGTCCAAGACCTCACGCCGTCGCGCACAATGAAGAATATAGAAAAATAGTAGATAAATACATGCTACGACACAAAGTTAAACCAGGTATTACTGGCTTAGCGCAGGTTAGTGGTTACCGAGGAGAAACCGACACACTAGATAAAATGGAAAAACGTGTCGAATTTGACCTTAAGTACATTCAGAACTGGAGCCTGCTTCTCGATCTTAAAATTATATTCTTAACGGTATTCAAAGGATTTGTAGGCAAAACAGCTTACTAACTTAATCACGTATATTTTACGAGTGTTTTATGGACAAACTTTTATTACTTCTTTCACTTTTTGTATGTTTTTCAGCCCAGTCGAGAGAGAGCGTTAACGACGCATATGTTCTATCTGCTGGTGATGTGATTAATATTATTGTCTATGGTGAAGAAGATTTATCGATTAATAAACTGCAAATTGATACCCGAGAAGTCATCGAATTTCCTTATTTGGGCAATTTATCGACTAAGAGCAAAACCCTTAATCAGATCCGCGAAGAAGTGATCAAAGGTT
The DNA here is from genome assembly GCF_000189275.1 of Vibrio sinaloensis DSM 21326. Taxonomy (GTDB): domain Bacteria; phylum Pseudomonadota; class Gammaproteobacteria; order Enterobacterales; family Vibrionaceae; genus Vibrio; species Vibrio sinaloensis. The sequence continues at coordinate 28,422 of NZ_AEVT01000098.1, forward strand.
TAAAAGGTCGCGTCCTTATTAACCCTAAAGTTGGGGTAACAATCGAACGATATCGAAATATCTATGTTAATGGAGTGGTGAATGATCCCGGCGCATTTGAATGGAGGCCAGGACTCACTGTAGAAAAAGCGGTTTCCCTAGCGGGCGGATTTACCGCCAGATACAAAAAAACTCGAGACATATACCTGACGCGAGAGAACGATTTAAGAGGCCTTAAAGGAAATGAACTTGAAGAGTTTCTTAAAGACCAAGAGGAAGTTTCCCTCACTGAATCTGTCGGTCCGGGCGACACTATTTACGTAGTAAGTTCACTGTTTTAAACCAAAGAATATAGGCGGAAGATAATCTCCATGCAAACGTCAGCAAACGAGAAAAAACTCATACCAGAAGAAACGCTAGATTTAGCAAAGTATCTTCTGTTGCTAAAAAACAACTGGTTTAAAATTGCGCTATTCTCAGTTCTAGTTACAGCACTCGCCATTTTAGTCGTGTTTTCGTTGACTCCTAAATACCAAGCAACTTCTATTTTGATGATCGAAGCAGAAACAACCAATGCGGTTTCGATTGAGGAGGTCGTGGGTATAGACTCAAACAAGAAAGAGTACTACCAAACTCAGTTTGAGATTTTAAAATCCTCTCAAGTCGCAGAGAGAGTGATTGAGCAATTAAGTTTAGAGTCACTGGCAGAATTTAACCCTGCGCTTTCCCCGGATAAATCCCTGATGGCTCAGATTAAGTCACTACCGCTATTCCAAGCATACCGAAGTGAAGTTAAAGTTTCTGAAGAAAAGATCAGAGAGACGACACGCCAAAAAGCACTGGCTATTTTTGCAAGCAAACTACGTGTTTCGCCAATTCGTAAAACACAACTTGTTAAGATTAGCTTTATTTCAGAAAGCCCGGAACTCGCTGCAAAAGTCGCCAACGCGGTTGGTGAGGCATACATAGAAATGAATGTCGAAGCGAGACTCGCAGCAACGAAGAACGCTTCTGTCTGGATTAGCAATCGACTACAAGAACTGGAAGGCGAACTAGAACGTTCAGAGCGCCGCCTGACAGATTATCTAACTAGTGAACAGTTGATTGATGATAGCGGGATTGATGCATTGGCGAGTACAGAGATCAGTAACCTGAGTGATCGTCTTGCCGAAGTGACCGATCACCGTATTGAAGTAGAATCAGCTTATAGCTCACTAAGACGAGGAAAGAACCTAGATGTCGCGGCAATTGCTTCGATACCTGCTATATCAACTCACCCTCAAGTTGTCGAAATTCGAAAGCTGAAAGTGGAGGTAGAAAAGAACGTTCAAGAGCTTTCACTGCGTTACGGACCGGAGCATGAAAAAATGTTACAGGCTCGCGCTCAACTTGACTCAATTGATAGCCAATCTAAGGATCTTATCAATCAGCTAATTAAAGGGATGGCTAAAGAGCTCGCTGCACTAAAAGCTCAAGAGAAGCTATTAGGTAAAGAGCTTGCGAATAAGAAAGACAACTTCCAGTCATTGTCAGTCAAGAAACAACGTTACGAATCATTGAAGCGAGAGGTAGAAACTAACCGACAAGTTCTCGGCCTATTCTTGACGAGACAAAAGGAAACGACAGCTACTAGTGATTTTCAAGCTGCTAACGCTCGTTTCACCGATCATGCACGAATCCCTCTGGTTCCTGTTAAACCAAACAAGAAGATGATCGTAGTAGTTGCATTCGCAGGTTCGATCGTCTTTGCGATGATTTTGGTTTTAGTTACAGATGCATTGAGAAATACAATTGCATCGGCAAAAGAGTTTGAAGACCGTTTCGGGTTAGTGCCGTTAGGCAGCGTACCTCAAATCATCAACAAAAAGTTCAAGAGAAAAGATCTCGACAACTCCGTATTTTATGACGAAAGCATGTTGCCGTTTAGCGAATCCGTTCGTTCGATTCGAACTGCTGTGTCCTTAAGTACGTTGAGCTCAAAACAAAAGCATTTGGCTATTACGTCATCTTTGCCAAGTGAAGGTAAGACGACGTGCTCAATTAACCTCGCTATGGCATTTGCCAAGATGGAAAATGCCCTACTAATTGACTGTGACCTGAGAAAGCCCGCGGTCGCTGAGCGTTTCGGCTTTAAGAAGTACCATCAAGGATTGACCAATCATCTACTGATGGGAACAAGTTTAGAAGAGTGTTTGATAGTTGATGAAAAGTCAGGCTTAACTTTGCTTCCTGCTGGTATGTTGACACCTAATCCTCAGGAGTTGTTAAGTTCTGAAAAGTTTTCCAACTTGATAAAAGAACTAGGTAAGCGATTCGATAGAATCATTATTGACACACCACCAACTCTCGTCGTCAGTGATTCAATGATCCTCAGTAAACTGGTTGGCAGTGTCGCGATTGTGATCAAAGCCAACTCGACTAACGTCAACAACATCAGAAACACGATCGCTAAACATATAGCGCATGATATCGGAATTGATGGTGTGATCATTAACCAAGTGCCGCAGAAAACGTTAAAGGAAGAATACGGTTACGGCAGCTATGGAAAATATGGGGCCTATGGCTCTTATGGTGATAACCACACAGTCAGCCAAGCATAGTTTTCACTTTCGTATAACCGAGCTAAAAAATCATGGAAAAGAAAAGAATACTGACGGTATTTGGAACCCGTCCAGAAGCGATTAAAATGGCGCCTCTTGTACATGCCTTAAAAAACGATGATCGCTTTGAATCAAGTTGCTGTGTTACGGCACAGCATCGAGAAATGCTAGATCAGGTCCTGGCGCTGTTCGATATTAACCCCGATTATGACTTGAACATTATGAAATCAGGTCAAACGTTAAACCAAGTTACCTCACGTATTTTAACTGAGCTAAAACCTGTTCTTGAGCAATTTAAACCTGATGTTGTGTTGGTTCATGGTGATACTGCAACGACGTTCGCCGCAAGCTTAGCTGCATACTATGAACAAATACGAGTTGGTCACGTAGAAGCAGGGCTTCGCACTAACAATATCTATTCACCGTGGCCAGAAGAAGCGAACAGAAAGTTAACGGGTGCACTCACTCATTACCATTTCGCTCCGACTGAAACCTCGAAGCATAATCTTCTCCGAGAAAACTTTGCAAGCGAGCAGATTGTTGTTACAGGGAACACGGTAATTGATGCTTTGTTGATGGTTAAAGAAAAAATAGACGCTGATACCGATCTAAATATTTCATTAGCTTCTAACTTCCCGTTTTTACAACAAGACAAAAAACTGGTGCTTGTCACTGGGCATAGACGTGAAAGTTTCGGCGGTGGTTTTGAAAGAATTTGCCAAGCTTTAGTTCAAGTAGCCTTACGATATCCTGATGTGCAAATCGTCTATCCCGTACATCTGAATCCAAACGTTCGCGAGCCAGTAAACCGAATTCTACAAAATGTCGACAACATACACTTGGTAGAACCTCAAGAGTATTTGCCGTTTATATATCTCATGAGTCGAGCGCACGTCATTCTGACTGATTCAGGTGGCATTCAGGAAGAAGCGCCTTCGTTGGGCAAGCCGGTTTTAGTTATGCGCGATACTACGGAAAGACCTGAAGCGGTTGAAGCTGGCACCGTTAAGCTCGTTGGTACAGATGTCGATAAAATTACGACGGGTTTAGAAGTGCTTTTAAATGACTCTGAGGCTTATCAAAGAATGAGTTTTGCTCACAACCCTTATGGGGATGGTAGAGCGTGCCAAAGAATTTTAGATGAATTAGCAAAATAATAAGTGGATAAATAACATGTCATTTCAAACAGTGTCTGTAATAGGCTTAGGTTATATTGGCTTACCTACTGCTGCGGTGATTGCATCTCGTGGGATTAATGTTGTAGGGGTCGATGTCAATCAACATGCAGTTGATACGATCAATGCGGGTGATATTCATATTGTAGAGCCTGATTTAGACATAGCAGTACGAAGCGCAGTTAACGTCGGTAAGTTAAGAGCCACGACAACGGCGGAAGCGGCAGATGCCTTTATGGTTGCCGTTCCGACGCCTTTCAAAGGTGAGAATCATGAACCCGATCTTTCTTATATTGAGGCTGCAGCGAAAGCGATAGCTCCAGTATTAGAAAAAGGGAATCTAGTTATCTTAGAGTCAACGTCTCCAGTTGGTGCGACAGAGCGATTAGCCCACTGGTTAAGTGAAGCTCGCGCAGACCTTACTTTTCCTCAAGTTGCGGGAGACAACGCGGACATCAAAATCGCGCATTGCCCTGAGCGTGTACTTCCTGGATATGTAATGCAAGAGTTGATCTCAAATGACCGTGTCATTGGCGGGCTCTCTAACGCTTGTGCAAAGCGAGCTCAAGAGCTTTATGAAACGTTTGTTCGTGGTGAGTGCATTGTTACTAATGCCCGCACTGCTGAAATGGCAAAGTTAACGGAAAACTCTTTCCGCGACGTAAACATCGCGTTCGCTAATGAGCTCTCCATTATCTGTGACAAACTTAAAATCAACGTATGGGAGTTGATCAAGTTATCCAATCGCCACCCTCGCGTTAATATCCTTAACCCAGGTCCAGGGGTAGGTGGTCACTGTATTGCTGTAGACCCGTGGTTTATCGTAAATAGCTGCCCTGACGAAGCAAAACTGATAGAGCAAGCACGTTTAGTGAATGACAGAAAACCTAGTTATGTGATTGAGCAGGTTCGTCAAGCAGCAGACCAATTTAAGTCACCTGTAGTTGCTTGCTTGGGATTGGCGTTTAAAGCGGATATCGATGATCTACGTGAAAGTCCAGCGCTGCAAATTGTTCACGAGCTTGAACAGTTGGATGTGGGGCAACTTATTTGCGTGGAGCCTAATATTCAAAAGCTGCCTAAGTCTCTAGCAAACAAAGGCATCAGCCTAACGACGTATGAGCAGGCAATCGAAAAAGCTAACGTTATCGTTGTATTAGTTGACCACAAACAGTTTAAAGCTGCGGATAAGCTTGAACTTGCCCAAAAAGTGGTAATTGATACACGTGGTATCCTATAGTTTCACGTTGTTACTGATGATCAAATCTATACCTAACTTCAAGAGCTACGCGACGACAGGCGTCGGAGTAGCTCTTGCTCAGATCATTTCATTCGCGTCAGTTCCGTTGATCGCTAATCTAGCTGGTCCAGAGCAATTTGGTAACTTCGGAATTGTTTACTCGAACTTAGTAATCGCTATGGTGTTAGTGAGCTTTAAGACTGAGCTGTCATTGTTCGTACTTAAAGGTGTAACGTCGAACAACGCGGTAGCAATTATTTCGCGATTAGCGGTTGTGACATCTTTGTTTCTTACGCCAGTGTTGATGTCTCTCAATATCCTTCCTACGTCTGCTAGCGGATATCTAGAGTTTCTTGCGATTTTTGTGCTACTGTTTGGCGAGACAGTCTTCGAACTCCATATTCAGAGCAACATTAAGAAAGGTCAATTTAAGAACAATGCTCTTCAGCGTATCTATAAGTCCTTTCTTTACCCAATAATTTTTATCTTGTTTTACGTCTTTGGTAGCAGTGACAGCTATATAATAGTTCTTTCATTTGGGCTAGCTGCTCTTATCTCCACAGTATCAGCAAATGGATTAACTGAATGTAAGCTCGAAAAAAAATACCGATACAAGCATATTCTCTTGCTTGCGAAGCGTGCAAGAAAAACTGCATTGTTCATGACTCCTTCACATCTTCTTAGTCGATATTCTGGTAATTCATTTGTTGTACTAGCGGGCTTACAAAGCGGTAATTCAACATTCATTGCGATGTATTTGCTCGCATATAAATTTGTGATTGCACCTGCTTCCATACTCACAGCGGCAAACTCTGATGTCGTCAAGAGAGAAATCCTTATCGACCCTGTAAAAGGCGTGAAAGATTTTCTCAAAGTAAGTGCGTTGTCATCCATTGTCGCGATAGTGATCATTATGTTCACAATCTTGTTTTCAGAGAAAATCGTACTAATGACGATGGGAGAAGAGTGGAAGCAAACAGCCAATATCGCAATTGCGCTTCTTCCGCTGCTATTTACTATTTTAGTGTTTAGCCCGCTCACTCATGTTTATATCGTACTGAATCGCCAAGGGCTTGACCTAACTTGGCAAATTATGAATACGCTTGTCACAACATTGGCAATACTTTGGGGTTTGGCACAAAGTTTCGAGTTCGCCGTATGGAGCTTTTCGATTGTTTACAGCCTGTCGATATTTATTTCGTTCTTAATTTGTCTGGTGATTGCTATGCGGGGTGGTAATGATGTTTGACAAGAAAGGTTTAAATATTCGTTCCTATAAGGGCGTACTGTCACTTCTTGCAATGTTACCAACCTCATTAATTAACGGGTTACTTGGCAATTTTAATTCCAAGGTTTCTCTAAATAATAGAGATTTATTAAATGGTTAATGTTTGCCGAGATATTCTAGGTATTAATGGCAATTATACGCCATATGGTATTTTTATCTTCTTGAATATTATAGCTATAGGTACAGTGAGTAGTTACTTTGGTGTTAGTCAAGTTTATTGGCTTGGTCCTATTTCTTTAGTCCTTATTTCTACATACTGGACGATGAAAGGGCGATTTTCGTTCAACGCTTCAAAGCTGATGTTAGCTCTATTTCCAATCTTTGTTTTATTGAGTTATATTTTTAATACTCCTGGTTCTGAACTGAAGGTAGTAGCTTTTAAGGATTATGTAATACCATCGGTGTCTTTATTGGTATTATCTGTTTTTTCAGTCTCATATATAAGTATTGAACCTCTCTATATTCAGTTAAGATGGATTTCCATACTTCAAATTCCCTTTGTCTTAGAGCAATATTTCATATCATCCAGAAATGGTAGTACTGATAGGCTTTTAGATTGGGACATGATTTCTGGAACATTTGGCTTTAACCCTGAAGGTGGGGGAGGCAATAGCTCAACTTTTGTACTTTTTCAGTTTTTAGTACTCGCTATGATTATTTCCAAGAATAGATTATATGGAGTGAGTAGGTTCGACTTTTTAGCAATCTGCTGTATTATTTTTTCTATCGCAATTGTAGAAGCCAAAATCCTTGTTGTATTGATAGTGTTAGTGTTTCTATCTTTACTAAAAATAAAGGATATATTCAACCCTAAATTTATGAGCCTCTCGCTTATACTCATGACAACAGCTATTGGTGTAGGGCTTCTTTCTTATCAGAATAAATCGTTCGATGGAGAATCATCAGGCTTGTCTACTGGAGAATACTTAGACAAAGTGGTCGTTGATTATTTTGATACAGAAGTAGTAAATTTTGAAACTGCTGAAGTTAGTCGTGTTGATGCAATTAAGATATGGATAGACGATGTTTACTATTTTGGTGAACAATATGAATTTCTATTTGGATATGGTCTAACATCGTCAAAGTATTCGAATAGAGAAGTTATCGAAGCTGTATCCTATGCTACGTTCATAAATTTTGCGAGCAATCAAATTACGACCTACCTATGGGATGTTGGTTTATTAGGTTCTATCTTAGCCTTTGTTTTTTTATTGGTGATGACTATTAAGTTCTTCACAACAGTTCCTTCGAACAACTATGAAATGATCGTTGTTAGTTCTGGAGCTAAGTTAGTGTGCTTAAGCCTCACCATTTATCCATTTTACTCGAGTGTTTTTCATTCGAGTAGTGCAGCACATGCATTGTTGTTGTTTTTGTTTATTGTTCTTAACAATTTCGAAGTAGAGAGAAGAGTATGGAAGTAGCATTTTTATCTCGAGAAGAGTTTCCTAGTTATAGGGAGGATGTTGCAACTTTGATCGAATCAGAACTCTCTAGCCATTGTGATATCAAGTTTTTTGCCCGAAGTAAGGTTACTGATGAGAAAAGTATTGAAAAAAACAACGATTATAAATTTACAAAAGATTACGGGAAGGGGAGCTTAGCAAGAAAACTAAATAAAATTTCGCAGTTGGTATTATTGATTAAATTTTGTAATTATATGGTGAAGCACCGAGCATCAATTGCAATTGTGCGAGATGACCCGTTTTCTGCGATGGTAGTTATATTACTTTCTAAGCTGTTTGGGTTTGAGTTTTGTTACTGGGTTTCGTTTCTCAATGGCGAAATGTTACGTGATGATGCAATGCGCAGAAAAAGCAGAATAAGAATGATGCTAGCGTATTGGACATTGTCACTTGAGACTTTTGTATTTAGGCAAGCTAGCAATGCTATCTTTCAAAGCGAGCCTATGCAGGAATACTTTGAAAGTCGCTATTCTAGAAAGTTCAAGTCAATTGCTATCCCTATGGGAGCTGACTTCATAAATGCTGAAAGATTCAAGTCTAATAAACGCGTTCCTTATTCAATTTCATATATAGGTAGTATGGATTTGAGTAGAAATATTGATTTTGTTATCGATACCTTTGCACTAGTTAAAGAGGAAATTCCAACGTCTAAGCTGTTTTTGATTGGAGGAAGTGTTAGGAAGGATTCTGAAGAACGAGTAAAGGAGTATATTGATCAAAAAGGGCTAACTTCAAGCATTATCTTGACAGGTCACATAGATAGAGAAAAAGCCTGGGAACTGTTGTCTAGCAGTAGCATCTCTATTTCTTATGTGCCAAGAAACAGCTTTTTTGATGTAAGTTCACCAACAAAGTTCGTTGAATCCATAGCTTTGGGAGTGCCAGTTGTTGCTAGTGATATCCCCGATCAAAAGTTATTCTCTGAGCAAATAGGGCTGGAGAAGTTCATCTGTAGAAATGACAAAGAAGAATTTTCAAATAAAATACTAGAAATAGTTAATAGAAATGAAGTCTTAGAAGAATCTACAATAAAGAAAGCCAAAGAAACTAGGGATTATCGGTTTTTAGGAATAAGGTTATATAATTTTCTTAATGAGATTTAATATGATAAATGTATTGTTTTTCGGTCCAGATATTAACGATGAATCTCTGTGTGGTGGACAAGTTACTCACGTAAAGAATATTGTTAATTTATTTGGTGAACATGAGAAAGTATCCGTGTCAAGCTTGGCTAGTTCGGGTGGTAATCATGATAATGAATATTTTTATAAGAAAGTTTTTCGATTGATTAGAGTCGCAGTATGGCTGTTTGTAAACTGTAAGGAGTATGATGTTTTTCATATTAACTCTACATTCGATAACCGTAGCCTTGTTAGAGATGGAATTTTTATTTCCATTTTGATTCTAAAGGGAAAGAAATACTTCGTGCAGTTTCATGGTGGAGAACCAGAACGTGCTTCTATATTAAAGTTTAGATTGTTTAATTCTCTTATGAAGAAGTTGCTCTCGGAATCTAGCAAGCTTTTAGTATTGACAGACAACCAAATGAATTCTGTCAAGAGATATATTGGCTGTGAGTCAGAACTGGTATCGAATTTTCTGGATTACGAGCCAGAAGTTGAAGATAAAAATATTAATACTGTCCCTACATTTTTATTTCTAGCAAGAGTGGATAAGAAGAAGGGTATCTACGAACTGCTCGATGCTGTTCACAGTTTATCAGATATAAATATTAAACTTTTAATCGCTGGGTCTGGTCCGGATTTAAACGATGTTAGATCAAGGGTTCTTAAACTAGGTTTAGATGAGCGCGTCGAGTTTACCGGTTTCGTGCAAGGCGATGATAAGACAGCGGTATATAGATCAGCAGATTTCTTTATCCTTCCTTCGTACGAAGAAGCTTTCCCATACTCTGTTTTGGAAGCTCAGTCTTTTGGGTTGCCTGTAGTAGCAACAAAAGTTGGTTCTCTGGAAAAAATAATTTCAGATGGCAGCAATGGTTTTCTAATTGAACCTCAGGACTCTCACAGTATCTCGAAAGTAATGAGAGCACTTGTTTCTGAAAGCCATCTTTATCCCGAGCTTTCCAGATCATCATTTACAAATTCATTGCGATATTCAAGAGGTGCAATGGAGAAAACATTTATTTCACTGTGGAAGTTATCATGAAGGTGCTTTTAAACGCATTTCAGTTCGACTTGAATGGTGTTTCGGAAGGTTATTTGGCCGCTAAGTGGCACCAATCACTTTCGGAGTATTGTGATGTCGATGTTGTTTCATCAGACAAAAACGAGGGTTCAATTACTTATCAACCTTCTAGGAGGTTTAATCTTAAAAGAGGTGTTTTACAGAGAATAAATCAGGCGGTTAAGCTTGATTACTTTTACTACAACTATAAAAGCTCTGTAGAGCTAAGAAACATTGTGCGCAACTACGATGTTCTTCATCATGTCTCACCAGTCGCACCTCGTTATCCAGTTTCGCTCAGTAAGTATGCCAACAACTTTGTATTGGGTCCTATTGCTGGAGGGCTAAGAGTTCCCATGGCTTTTAGAAATGAAGTAGAAGGTAGCGAAGAGCTGTTCCTCAAAATGAGAAGTATAGACGCATTGAGGCTAAAACATGACAAATCTTTGGTAAATACTTACGAAAGGGCTTCTAAAATCTTGGTCGCTGGTAGCTATTTAGAAAACATTTTACCAGAACGATTTCATCATAAGTTTCAGCCTTTTCTAGACGTTGGCGTAGACATTAATACTTTTCAGTTTGTAAAAAGGTCTCGTGGGGATAGTAAGCTTCGACTTATTTATGTTGGTAGAGTCGTTCCTTATAAAGGTCTAATTTACTTGCTTAAAGCGATATCTAAGCTGGATAAAAATGTTAAGAAAGATATCGAATTGGTTGTAGCTGGAGATAGAGGGGAAACTCAGTACGAGAAAGACTGCTATCGCTTTGTCGCTGCCAATAATTTAACAGAATCGGTAATATTTAAAGGCTTTGTTTCCAAGAATGAAGTGAATAAACTTTACGAGAGCTCTCATGTGTTTTGTTTCCCTAGTTTGGCTGAAGCCGGAGGGACTGTGGTTGTCGAGGCTCTATCTAAAGGCTTACCTATAATAGCTGCAAATGTAGGTGGCCCAGCCGAGAGCGTTAACAATAGTTGTGGTCGTTTAGTTGATGTCAGTAATCCTGAATCTTTGGTCGAAGATTTAGCTGATACCATACAAAGGTTTTATTTGGATTCTAATCTCATTGAAACGTTGAGTATAGGTGCAAGAAAACGCGCTGAGTCAATGTATGACTGGAATGTGAGAGCAAAAAGGATGGCTAGAATATATGAGTCCTGTATCTAAGGTTACGGAACAGATTTACCTTAAATCGAAAGCAGAAAACTTTGCAGGAGAAGATCCATTTGATGGGTTAAATAGTAAAGTTTTTGATTTTTTCCCTTTTTTAAAAAACGGGCTGTTTGGTCTCGCGTGGACTCAGTTTTTTAAGCGTTCTCGCTTAAATTTTCGACCATTCTTTGGAGTTCCTAAAAAACGCAACCCTAAAGGGATCGCGTTATTTATATTGGGCCTAATACAAGAGTTCAAATTGAAGGGAACCAATCATTCTATTGAAGAAGCGGTCGCTCTCGCAGATTGGCTCATTGACAATCAGTGCGAAAAGAAAATGTGGAACCACAGTTGTTGGGGGTATCACTTTGACTGGAAGGCACGAGCTTTTTTTGTGCCAAAAGGTAAGCCTAATGTGATCTCTACTATATACGTTGCGCAAGCTTTATATCAGTTGTCTGGGCTGTTAGAAGGGCTGGATTTTGAAAAAGCAGAAAAGTACAAGGAGGCTGCGTTCAATTCAGCCGACTTTATCGTGGAAACTTTGTATACAAAGGATGAGAAAAACGAGTTTTTTGCATACATTCCCGGTGAGAAAGCTTTTGTACATAATGCTAGTTTATGGGCTGCGGCTTGGGTCTCTGTTGTTGCAGCAGAAAAGAACAACAAGAAATATGCTGAGCTAGCAATTAAGGTTGCTAGACAATCAGTTGACGCGCAGAACAACGACGGTTCTTGGGTTTATGGTACAAGAAGTCATCATCAGTTTATCGATGGGTTTCATACTGGCTATAACTTAGAAGCTTTGAACTTAATTCGAGAAAGTTTAGGAATTAGCGAGTTTGATTCTTCAATTTCTTCAGGTTACGAATTCTACAAACAGAACCTGTTCGAAGCGGATGGCACAGCAAAGTATTACCATAATAATAAATACCCATTGGACCCGCACTCCGTTTCACAAGCGATAATAACGATAAGCAAATTAGGCGAGAGTCTTACCGACAAAGAGTTGTTGGAGAATGTGATCAATAAAGCGATATCAGAGCTCTATCTAGAAGTTAAAGGCCAGTTTGTTTACCAAAAAACGAAATCACACACTAACTCGATTAATTACATGCGCTGGACTCAAGCCTGGATGTATTACTCGTTAAGTTTGTATTCATTAAATAGGGAAAATGATGAATAGAATTAAATTTCTTGATTCACCAATGGATATCGCATCTATGGGTGAAACCGTGGATTATATCAAAAATCGTATTTTAGACGGAAAGTTTACCCAGCATGTCGTCGTTAATGTTGCTAAGTTAGTCAATATGAAGAAAGACCCTGAACTGGCGCAGTCAGTTACAGAGTGTGACATTATCAATATTGATGGAATGGGTGTTGTGTGGGGAGCTCGCTTTGTCGGTCATGACGTTTCTGAACGTGTGGCTGGCGTAGATTTGTTTATGGAACTAAACAAAATGGCTGAGCAAGAAGCATTACCTGTGTTTTACCTAGGAGCGACCGAAGAAGTGGTGGCTGAAACCGCGGCAAAGATGCAAAGCTTGCACCCTGACCTAAACATTGTTGGGGCTCATCATGGATATTTTTGGGATGATGAACAGTCGGTGGTGGATAAAATCCGTGAATCAGGTGCCAAGATGCTATTTGTCGCGATTACTTCACCAAAGAAAGAGAATTTTATTAATCGCTGGAAATCTCAATTAGGTGTGAATTTTGTCATGGGAGTAGGAGGCACTTTTGATGTGGTGGCGGGGAAGGTGGAACGTGCTCCAGTTTGGATGCAGAACTCCGGTTTAGAGTGGTTTTACCGAGTCGTACAGGAACCCGGCCGCATGTGGAAGCGTTATGCGACAACAAATACCAGTTACGCATGGCTGTTACTACAAGAAAAGACAAAGAAACGTGATGCATTTAAGTCTTCTTAACAAAGTTACTTCAAGCACCTTATTGATGCTCATTGCTGTAAGCTCAGTTTTTGTTATTTCCTTTGCATTTAAAAATGCGATGGGCAACTTATATTTTGTTTCCTTAGAACAATTGGTCGCTAAGCATCAAGATAACATTACACAGGACGCGGTAAATGCTCTTCAGGATCAAGTTTCCGGTGTCGAAAAATGGTCTATAGATAATCCTCAATATTTACTTTATCTGGCTCAAACTGAACGTTGGATGGGAAATTATGATGGCTATCACGTGAACCAAAATTTGATTGAGCAACGATTACATCGAGCTAACGCGATACGCCCGACATCGGCTCACCAGTTTGCTCAGCTTGCCAGGGAGTCTTGGCTAGAAGGGGATGGAAATGGTGCTGTTAGAAGTAATTTGTCTAAAGCTCAACAGCTTGCACCATTCGATACACGTATTGCACTCTACAGTCTTGACTACTATTTATCCTACTGGCCAGAGCTGTCACTCGATGAAAAGATCCAGGCGACTCGGTATTTGTTGAATTCACAAAATTATCAAATTACCTATGAGTGGAAGTACCTATTTCGTGATCAAGAAAAGAAGACGAGAGCGTGTAGTCTTTTAAATTTTAATAATGTCAATAATCGTTATTGTAAATAAGAAAGGCTTGCTTACGAGATAAGGTGTTAATTGTATCTAAATTGAGACAGAATAAAAATAATTATCATGCAAACGGTTTATTTGTTAGCATTTCATTGGTCTGGATTATTTATCTGGACTGCTTCCCCTTAAACTCAAAACTATATAAGGATGTTTATGAAGTTAAAGGCATTAGCGTTAAGTGCTGCTCTGGGCTTATCTGTTGTAACTAGCCCGGTCACTTTAGCGCAAGAAATTAGTGCTTCGCAATTAGCAGAAGTTATTGCGAGTTCTAATCTCTCAGCGGAAGAGCTCGTTGCTCAACTGATTGCTCAGTATCCAGAAATGGTCGCGAGTGTTGTTGAAGCGGTTGTCAAAGCGAACCCAGAAGCGGCTGCTGATGTAGTGAGCGCTGCAATTAAAGCGGCTCCAGCGTCTGCGGATGTGGTAGTGAGCTCTGCGATGGCGGCTGCACCAAGTGCAACTGCTGAGGTTGTACAAGTTGCTCAGGCTGCAAACATTTCTAATGAAATTATTACAGCGGCAGCAATTCAGGCGGGTGCGGACCCGACTCAAATAGCGCAAGCAACGGCGGCAGGTATTCCTTCAATTCCTGATGTACCTGCTCCGCAGCCAAGGGCTGTTTCTGGCAGCTAACTGTCTGACGTAACCACACTAAGATATAAGCCCTTAACTGGGCTTTTTTCATGGAAGTATTATGGCTCGTTTGGAAAAATTGAGTTTTTATTTGTTGCTGGGCCTGATCATTTGGTTACCTATACCACTTGCATCCAATCGAGTTTGGGCATGGTCGATCGCTGAAGCTTGGATAGCCATTCAATCATTATTGCTTATCGCTAGCTACGTTATAACAAAGACACCTTTCCCTTTCGCTAGGGTGTGGCGGTTTTCGTGGCTATTGATCCCATTGGGCGTATTCCAAATCTGGGTAGGATTCCAGCTCATCCCATTAAGTATCCCCACGTTAGAGCAGATTTCACCAAGTGCAGCTGAACTCTATTTGCAGGTTGGAAGTAGTACTGGGGCGATTTCACTAGATACACATGCGACCAAAACGGCTTGGGTTAAAGGCTTGAGTTACACATTATTTGCATTTAATGCGGCGGTATTAATTTATACAACGCACCGCCTAAGGCAAGTGCTGTATGTCATCGTATTCAGCGGCGCGTTTCAAGCCTTCTACGGCGCCATGGCTGTGCTGTTAAATTGGGAGCATTCACTGGTGTTTGGCTTTAAGGAGTCTGGGGTTGCGACGGGTTCTTTTGTTTATAAGAATCATCTAGCCAATTACCTGATGTTGTGTCTAGCGCTGGGAATTGGTCTGATCGTTTCCCAACTTCATGTCAGTGCATCGGGCAATTGGTCTGAGAGGCTAAAAAGGTGGAGCGATGGGTTAATATCAAGAAAGATGTTTGTTCGCTTGGCGCTGGTGATAATGGTTATTGCACTTGTTATGACCCGTTCTAGGATGGGCAATACGGCTTTCTTTCTGGCAACAACAGTTGGCGCTTTTGCCGCGCTGTTATTCTATCGTCAAAAACCACGTGCTTTGATGATGTTGATCGTGAGTTTGATTATCGTTGATACCGCCGTTGTCGGTAGTGTGTTCGGTTTAGACAAAGTAAAAGAGCGACTGGAGCAAACATCTGCGCTACAAGAAACGCGAGATGAGGTCGTTCAATGGTCGTTACCAATTGTACGAGATTATGCGGTAACAGGCACCGGAGCAGGCACGTTCTATACCGTGTTTCCTATGTATAGCCAGTACAATATTGGATTCTATGACCATGCTCATAATGATTATCTTCAGTTTGTGGTCGAGGTTGGAATCCCAGCCACTTTACTACTGGGCTTTTGCTGGCTGTGGGCGATGTTCATTGCAGTGAAATCGATGCGACAAAGAAACAGCAAAACGCTTAAGGGAACCGCCTTAGGTGGGCTTATCGGGTTAATAGGTATGCTCATCCACATCTCAGTGGACTTTAATCTTCAAGCGCCTGCAAACTCAATCACCTTCATTCTAGTTCTTGTGTTAGTCGGATGTTCAGCAAGTATCAAAGTTGTCAACCGACCAAAGGAGGCTGCAGTTGTTTAACAATATTTTGGTCGTATGCATGGGGAATATCTGCCGCTCGCCAGTTGCAGAAGCCATGCTTTCAAATTTGTTACCTACTAGAAGTGTTAACTCAGCGGGTATTGTTGTAGAAAAGAGCAAGCTAAGTGGCTCAAAGGCTGCGATATATTCAATAGAGGTTGCCGCAGAGCACGACATCGACATTACTGAGCATCGAGCGCGTCAATTAACCCAAGAGATGTGCGTTGATGCCGATCTTATACTGGTGATGGATCAGGATCAGATAGAGCGAGTCGCAAGCATAAGCCCAACATCGCGAAGCAAAACGTTGTTGCTGGGTCAGTGGAGCGGGGAAGGTGAAATTGATGACCCTTACCAGAAAGAAAAACGTGCTTTCCAGCTTGCATATCAGAGTATTCACAAAGCGACAGAAGCTTGGGCAAGGCGTTTGAGTTGATCGTTCATTAAACCTGATAAAGCCACTTATCTGATAATCTGTTGTGGGCAAGTGAAGAAGTCACAGCGCCTGAGATGAAGACTCGATAGCGGTGCAATTTCCACAGTACCAAGGGACGACTATCCAATCAGACAGTGATAGCCTGGTTAAATGGCAGGATGGATTCTTTGTCATTGATAGCAGTAAATTGGCCGGTAGAAGTTACCATTTCGTTGTCTCTCACTGATCAATAACGTAAAAAACAATAAGCCGGCAACTGCCGGCTTAATTTTTGTTTTGAAACCTAGCCAATCACAAGCCGCCTTGTTGCTGGGCCCGCTTTACTAAAGCCTGACGTTGAGCTTCCTTATTTGTTACCACTTTATTGTCCTTTGAAGTGCTATGCTCTTTGGCATTTGGAACAAAAACAAAGTACTTGTTAATAGTCATCTTAAGAACCTCAATTCAATGTGTTTAACCGTCCCGGTTAGGTTAGTCACCAATTTCCGTCGCCATCGCGTCCGGTTCCTTGTTAGGTTTCAAAAAATAAAGGATGCTAACTAGGTTAGCATCCTCCATATGCAACTTAATTATAGTAGGAGTAGGTAGGATTAATAAATACCGTACTCCTCCTTTAATCGATTTCTTACACGTCGTAAGTCGTAGACGCTGTGTCGCCGCCGGTACCTGTCCAGTTTGTGTGGAAGAACTCACCACGAGGACGATCAGTACGCTCATAAGTGTGCGCACCGAAGTAGTCACGCTGAGCTTGAAGCAGGTTAGCTGGTAGACGAGCAGTTGTGTAACCGTCTAGGAAAGACAGCGCAGAAATCGTACATGGCATTGGGATGCCAGACTCTAGCGATTTCGCTGCCACTTTACGCCATGCCGCTAGGCTGCTTTGCAGGATGTTTTTGAAGTACTCGTCAGAACCTAGGAATGCGATGTCTGGGTTTGCTTCGTATGCATCACGGATGTTACCTAGGAATGCGCTGCGGATGATACAACCACCACGCCACATTAGTGCTACGTTACCGTAGTTTAGATCCCAACCGTTCTCGTTAGATGCTTCGCGCATTAGCATGAAGCCTTGAGCGTAAGAGATGATCTTAGACGCTAGTAGAGCTTGACGTAGTGCATCAACCCACTCTTGCTTGTCGCCTTCAACTGGAGTGATTGTCTTACCGAATAGAGATTCCGCTTCAACACGTTGATCTTTAAGCGCAGACAGACAACGAGAGAATACAGACTCTGAGATAAGCGTTAGAGGAATACCTAGGTCTAGTGCGTTGATACCCGTCCATTTACCCGTACCTTTTTGACCGGCAGTGTCTAGGATCTTCTCTACTAGAGGCTCACCGTCTTCATCTTTGTAGCCAAGAATGTCAGCAGTGATTTCAACAAGGTAGCTGTCTAGCTCAGTTTTGTTCCAGTCAGCGAATACGGCTTGCATCTCGTCTGCAGACATGCCAAGACCGTCTTTCATGAACTGGTAAGCTTCAGTGATCAGCTGCATGTCGCCGTATTCGATGCCGTTGTGGACCATCTTAACGAAGTGACCAGCACCATCGTTACCAACCCAGTCACAACATGGCTCACCAGCGTCAGTTTTTGCAGAAATACCTTGGAAGATTGGCTTAACCGCTTCCCAAGCCTCAGCTGCGCCACCTGGCATGATTGAAGGACCAAAACGTGCACCTTCTTCACCACCAGAAACACCAGTACCGATGAAGTGGATGCCTTTTTCGCGGCAGTGTGCAACGCGACGGTTGGTATCAGGGTAGTTAGTGTTACCACCATCAATAATGATGTCACCTTCGTCTAGAAGAGGGATTAGGTTGTCGATAAATGTATCAACAACTGCGCCCGCACGTACCATTAGCATGACTTTGCGTGGTGCTTCTAGCTTTTCAACGAGTTCTTCTAGAGAGTATGCGCCAACGATGTTTGTACCTTTCGCTGGACCTTCTAGAAACTCGTCTACTTTCGCAGCAGTACGGTTGTGAGCAACAACTTTAAAGCCGTTGTCGTTCATGTTTAGGATAAGGTTTTGACCCATAACTGCTAGGCCAATTACACCGATATCACCTTTCATTGTTTCTCTCCAATTTTCCTATTTGGACGCTCGCATTACGCGATTTTTGCTGCTGCGTCTGAATCTAAGTACCACTCCGTTTCACCAGCTTTAGACTGGATTTTCGCTGCCGGGTAAGGCAACTCACTTGCTGGAGTGGTATGAATTTCATTTACGATGTCAACTTTTCCGGCACCAAGCACTAGGTAGCTGATTCGTTTGGCGGCTTCTAACACTTTCGCGGTTTTAGAAACGCGGATTTGGCCTGACTCAGGGTGAGAGGCCAACACGGATAGGTTCTCATCTTGATAGTTCGTTTGACCCGGGAATAGCGATGCAGTATGCCCATCAGCGCCAACCCCTAACAGAATCCAATCAAATACAGGCGTACCGTTTTCAGAAGGGATTACGTCAGCCATTTCTTTGGCAAAACGTTCTGCTTCAACTTTAGGCTCGTCTTCACCACGAATACGGTGGATGTTCTCGGCGGGTAGGTTTACTTTTGTAAACAGCAGTGCGTTTGCTTCGCCGTAGTTGCTTTCAGCATCGTCAGGCGCAACGCAACGCTCATCACCCCACCAGAAGTGTAGGTTATTCCACTGAATGCCTTCAGCGTATGGTGCTTGTGCTAAAAGTTTGAAAAGCATCTTCGGTGTGCTACCACCAGATAGCGAGATATGCACCGGGCGGCCAAGTTCGCTGAATGCTTTCATGTCATTCGCTAGGCTTTCGACGACTTGCTCAGCCGTTTGAAAAATCTTGTGGTTGATCATAGTTCGCAGTAATCCGTGTCAGTTAAGTTTTTACAAGGGAAACGCCAAGCGCGGTTATCACGTTGCAACAGGTCGTCTGCTTCTTTCGGGCCCCAAGTACCACAAGCGTAGCCAAACAGAGCTTGAGGGTCTTGTTTGAAGTCTAGAATCGGTTGAACATACTTCCAACACGCTTCAACCGCGTCGCTGCGAGCAAACAGAGTTGCATCACCGTTAAGCGCGTCAAGTAATAGGCGCTCGTAAGCAGTAAGCATCTGAGTCTCTTGCAGATCGGCATAGTGGAAGTTCATTTTCACTTCTTTAGCTTTGAAGCCAGCGCCCGGCTCTTTAAGGCCGAAGCTCATCTGGATGCCTTCGTCTGGCTGAATACGAATGATCAGCTTGTTCTCAGGGGCATTTTGACCAAATACTGGGTGCGGTGTTTGTTTGAAGTGGATAACTACTTCTGTAACGCGAGTTGGCAGGCGTTTACCAGTACGCACATAAAATGGCACGCCGTTCCAGCGCCAGTTATTGATGTGCGCTTTCAAACCAATGTAGGTTTCAGTGCGAGAGTCGTCCGCAACGCCATTCTCTTCTCGGTAGCCAAGAAGGTGCTGGCCGCGCACGTCTGACGCTGTGTATTGGCCTAGAACCAAATCGTTGCGCAGATCGTCTTCTTCAAGCGGCTTAAGGCACTGAAGTACTTTCACTACTTCGTCACGCATAGAGTCAGCATTGATTTGTGCTGGTGGTTCCATGCCCACCATGGCAAGAACCTGAAGTAGGTGGTTTTGGAACATGTCGCGCACCGCGCCAGAGCCATCGTAGTAACCGCCTCGTTCTTCCACACCCAAGAATTCTGCACCCGTGATTTCAACATAATCGATGAAGTTACGGTTCCAAAGAGGCTCAAACATCGCGTTAGAGAAACGGAACACCAATAGGTTCTGTACCGTTTCTTTACCCAGATAGTGGTCGATGCGATAAATTTGGTGCTCTTGGAAGTGCTCGTGAATCTCTTTATCTAGTTTTTGCGCAGACTCAAGATCGTAGCCAAACGGCTTTTCAATGATCAATCGTTTCCAACCATCGTCTTCGCTGTTTAATCCATGCGCCGCTAGGCTAGCTGGGATAACACTGTAGAGACTAGGGGGAGTCGCAAGATAAAAGAGGGTATTGCGTTGCTCAAAACCGTATTGGTCCGACATTTGGTCAAGACGGGTAACCAGTTTAGCGTAATCTGCAGTATCAGAAGTGTTGATTGCTTGGTAGTGGAGGTGGTTAATGAAGGCATCGAGCGTATGTGGCTCAGTCTTTTCCATCTCCTGAAGCGAATTCTTTAGTTTTTCA
This sequence comes from Vibrio sinaloensis DSM 21326, assembly GCF_000189275.1. Classification (GTDB taxonomy): domain Bacteria; phylum Pseudomonadota; class Gammaproteobacteria; order Enterobacterales; family Vibrionaceae; genus Vibrio; species Vibrio sinaloensis. Next base: position 48,774 of record NZ_AEVT01000098.1, read on the forward strand.
CGGTAAGACTCATCGCTGTATTCAGTACGACTTACACCCAAAATGGCGAAGTTTTCCGGAAGCTGCTTACTCGCATAAAGGTGGTATAACGCAGGGATCAACTTACGATAAGTTAAATCACCTGAAGCACCAAAAATAACGATGCTGCTGTTTTCTGGTATTACCATCATCTTTTCCCTTAAAAACGAGGTAGTTATTCTGTGCCCTGTTGGGCCGCTTACTTGCAACCAAAGCTAACAGTGACACTTCAAATTTTATAATCGGTCCTGCCTATTAGTTTGATAGGTAAAACCAAGCTTGCGCGAGCAGGAAGCAGGTTGAGCAACTGAGTGCGCATACTTGCTGAGTCAAAACTCATTTCGGCAGCGTATTGTCTATGAGTATTTGATATACATCAACCTTTGAGAAGGCAATCGATTAAATAATGACTTATTTTTCGCTATCTCATTGATATATAGGGAAAGTGCGCGTGTTGCGAATTTGTTGAAAAATAGAGCTGATATTCTAAATCGACGGGTCGATAAGGAAGTTTAAAACTTGGTCTTGAGATATTCACGGACTTTGTGAATGTGTGCCTGTCGGTCGAATGGGGTGATTTGTTCTTCGCTCAAAAACAGTGCCGCGTATTCTTGGTCAAGCTGTTTGTCTAGAAAGAGTAAGTACAGATAAGGGTCTATATGACCGGTCGTTGCCATGTCTGTCATGATGGTGATCGATTCGGTGAGAGACTTGGCTTTCTTGTATGGTCTGTCACTAGAGGTCAATGCTTCAAACACGTCTGCAATGGCCATGACGCGCGCCGGAATCGAAAGTTGCTCTTCAGTCAACCCCTTAGGATACCCTTGACCATCGACTCTTTCATGGTGACCACAGGCAATTTCTGGTACTTGTTTTAAATGGTCAGGGTAGGGTAGACGGTTGAGCATGGTAATGGTTTGGATAATATGATCGTTAATGATGAAGCGCTCTTCAGCGTTTAACGTGCCACGCTTAATCGACAAGTTGTAAAGCTCGCCTCGATTGTATTTGAGCTCACCGGGTTGCAGGATGAATTTCTCTTGCCAAACATCTTGTGGATTGACGCCTTCTGGCCAAGCAATTTGGTGCACTGCTTTGTCTGCTAACAATGACTCCATGACCGGAAGTGAAACGGGCGCGTCGCCGCGTTGTTTTTCTATCCAAGACACACCCAATTGATCGTCCAAAGTTCGCTTCCATTGGTATTGGGCGATTTTTTCGAGTCTTTCGACTGCCTCATCACTCATTTCTTCGCTGCCGAGGTTACACTCCGCGACAAAAGCAAAATCGTCATCGAGCTTGGCGCAGCGCTGTTCAAGTTGTTTTTTCAATTCGTCTGGGTTGCCTTCGTTGCGGCTTAACTTTTGCCAGTATTCCACTTCTGCTTGGGATTTTAACAATTCGAAGCGCATTCGTACTTCATGGATACGATCATAAATCGTTTCTAGCTTGGTCGCTTTGTCGATCACGTACTCTGGCGTGGTCACTTTGCCACAATCATGCAGCCAAGAGGCGAGATATAAGGACTCCCAATCCGCTTCTTGCATGGTAAACAGAGCAAAGTGGTCAATATCCTTGTGAGCGGCCTCTGTTAACATTTCAGATAACTTGGGGACTCGTTGGCAATGGCTGCCAGTATAAGGGGACTTGGTGTCGATTGCCGATGCTATTAACTCCACAAATGCGTTGAGCATTTCTTTTTGTTGGCGGACCTTGTCGATGTTCTCTTTTGCGATTTCAGCAAAGCTCAACAGCTCTTTGAGGAACGCATGTTTGTCGCTTTGTTCAGGCGTAATAGCGCGCTCATAACCGAGCAAAAGTATGCCCACCAACTCATGTCGGCGGTTGAGTAGCGGGAATAGGTAAAAGTCGGAGTTGTAAAGGATCTCGCGGTATTTGGCGACGCCATTGTCATTGCGATTAAAGTGTAATACGTCGCCTTTAGATAGGTCTTTTTGTATCCATGCTGTGGATTCAAGGAACTGATTGATATCGATCTTAAAAGGGATAATGGCATGGTTAGCGGCAACGTCGTAGTCGCTGTCGAGTGAATCACGGGTATAAAGGACAATCGTCTCTGCTTTAGTGACTAAGTAGCTTTGGTGGGTAATGGTTCTAGCGAGTACAGAAAAATCCTGATTACTGGCGGTGTCTCTCAATAGTCGTAATAGGTCATGCAACGTGTGCTCCATCAACTCGATAGAGGTGGTCAAGTTTGCCACTTCCTTGATTAAACTTTTGGAATAACGGGTCTTCTTAAAATCAAAACGGGCAATGCTATCGGTTTGCTGCATTAACTGTTGCAATGGCTGAGCCAATCGTTGGGCGACAAACCACACAACGACAAAACTCATCACTAGTAGGGATAAAGCTACTTTTACCTGCTTATCTCGAAGTGAGAGAAGATTTTGCAGCAAGTCTTGTTGAGGCGTGGCCTCCGCTAACAGAATGCGAGTGTGTTTGTTGAGGCTAACTGGCGTCAGGGTAATTGACCAATCTATGCCATCAAAATGGGCTTTTTCATAGAGAATCTGACTGGAGCTTCTGTCTAGAATGACATCAAAAATCCCCAGCTCTAATGCCTGTCTGGTTTCGTCCTGTTGAGCATTCAGCGTTACGCCGCCTTGATGATGGGCGAGAACCCGAAATTGGTTATCAAACAACACCAATTTGCTGTTTTCAGAATAGCCAAGCTGGCCGATCTGCTCTGACAAAGAATCGAGCGTAAAATCAGCCCCAATGACGGAGTTACCATCGGCAGAACGGCGAGAAAAAGTCACGCCATTGGTTTTAAGAAAGTAAAAAAAATATGGTTCTGTTAAGCGAATCTCTCCGTCAAGGTCTGCGTTGATAAACCAAGGCCTCACCCTAGGATCAAATTCATTATTGCCTTCGTTGCGAGTCGCCAACAGCCGAAAGCTGCCATCGAGAAAGTAAAAGTCGTTGCTACCATCGACTCGGGTTTGGTTGATCATCAAGCTGGCTTTGTCAGGCGCAGAGAACTGGTTTCGGTCGTTGTTCGAGCGCATGGCTCTAAACAGGGTTAAATCCCCATTTTGGTTGGCGTAGTAAAGAGCCACTAGCCCTGGGTTGCGCTCAAAAATCAGACTCACGGATGAGAGAAGGCGTTTTGCTTTCTGTGGCGGGGTGTTGTCCTCGACAACCTGACTGACCGCAAGAAAGTCGAGCGTGGTTAGCACAGGACCGGTTTTTAGCTGGAAAGTTGATTCAAGTTGGCGACTGTTCTCTTCACTGAGCTCCTTTGCGCTACCCGCAAGCAATTCTTGAGCATGACGATAACTGATGGCGATAAGTATAGAGCCAACCAATGTCGTCAATATCAAAAACAAGCTCGTAATATGAATGCTCAGCGAGTAGCGGCGTTTTCTCATACGTCACCTTTTATTAATAACTTATTAAGTATTAGCCAAAACTATTGATCTTGCCTGCGTGGTTTTTCATTAACGGCGTTTCTCATACCAAGACAAGAAAACCAGCGCAAAGGCTGGTAACATAATCTGCCAATACTCTTAAGCCAGAAATCCTATGAAGTTACTGATTGACACGCACACTCATACCTATGCCAGTGGACATGCTTACAGCACCTTGATTGAAAATGCGCGCGCGGCAAAGCAAAACGGACTGGCATTGTTCTGTACCACAGATCATGCTGAATCAATGCCCGGCGCTCCTCATTACTGGTTTTTCACTAATCAACGCATTCTGCCGCGTTTTATCGAGGGTGTTGGGGTTATTCGAGGTGTGGAATCAAACATTCTCAATGAAGAAGGAGAGGTAGACATCCATCCTACGACCGACCGGCATTTAGATTGGGCGATTGCGAGTTTTCATGAAGCCGTGTTTCGTCCAGCAAGCAAAGAATCGCATACTCAGGCGCTGTTAAATGTCATAAAAAGTGGGCGGGTTGATGCTCTAGGCCATTTGGGTAACCCAAATTATGATTTTGATTTTAAAGCCGTTCTCCAGTGTGCTAAGCAGCATAATGTTGCGATAGAAATAAACAACACAACGTTGAAAGGTAATAGCCGAGTGGGCAGTGTCGAACGCTGCTATGAAATCGCTCAATTGGGCAAAGAGATAGGGGTGTTCTTTACCACGGGAAGCGATGCGCACTTTAGTGACGATATGGGTAATCTAGGCTTGGTGTCTGATCTTCTTGATAAAGTCCAAGTCCCTGCTGAGCAAGTTATTACTCATAGTCCACGTCAGTTTCTCGATTTCTTGGCTCTTCGTGGTCGCGGGGCGATCGAAGAGTTCAGTCATTTATAAGTGGAAACAAATTTAGGACTTGGTTGTACGGTATTTTTCAGTACACTTTGGCCACCACAAACATGAAAGAAGAATAACAATGAGAAAGTTCCTACCAGTGCTGGCGATTCTGTTTTCTGCAACAACCTTTGCAGCAGATTTTGATTTAAAAGCAACCATGAAGCAGATGAAGGTCGAGTTTAAACAAGCGGCTGAAGCCACAGAAGTCGCAGGAATGCAGTCTGCTATCGACAATCTGTCGGAATTAGTCGAGCAATCTAAGCGAGGTGATTACCCTCCAGAGAAGTTTGATATTTACTTCGAAGGGTTTACCAAGCTATCTAAAGCATTGGATATGGTCGACGCTAAGCTAGAGCAAGGGGACCTTGAAGGCGCTAAATCTGAGCTAAGAAATGTCGACGCATTGCGTGAAGAGTACCACGACAAGCGTAATCCAAGTATTTGGAGCAAGCTGTTTGGCTAGTTAAGTGACAAATTGACCTTGTCCCAAGACAAAGAGAAACCCGCTGACTGGCGGGTTTTTTATTGCTTCCTCATAAAGCTGTGAAGCAACAATCAGTTATTCGATCGGCTTTTGAGTTGCGCATCAGAATCCGCTACGCTGTGGCAAATTTGTTAAGTCATCGTTATGCGTAGATTAATTCCATATTATCGTTCAATGCTTGTTGCGAGTGCCCTAAGTTGGGTGCTGGTGACTTTAATGCCTGTTATCAATGCTCATGGTAACAGTATGGGCGTGTGGGCGACACTATGTACGCTTAACGGATTTGAATTGGTACAGGTCGAAGAGGGTGATAATTCTGTCACCCATAAGGGCAAACCTTGTCCTTTCAGCCATTTTTCGACCTTTCATCATGACGCGATTCCAACGACACCTAGGCTTTCAAGAAAGAGTGTGGTGGCTTCAGAACGTTACACTTATTTGGCTCTAAGTGGGCGCTATGAAACACCCATCCCTCGTGCACCACCTTTTACCCTTTTCGCATAACTATAACAAACACAAGTAAAGTCAAACTAAGCTGTCCGTCGGGCAGCAATCACTGCAAGCCTCAAAACGCGCCGCATTTTATGCAATGTGGGGTGTTTGTGTGTTTGGCAGTTGAATCATGCAAAAGGAAAATACACATGTTGAGAAACTCGACAAAGCCTCAACCTAGGGAAGTCTCGCGTTCAAAGTCTCTTTATTTCATGACGTGGCGATGGCACTTTTATGCAGGATTATTCGTCATCCCTTTTATGCTCATGCTATCCATCACTGGTCTTGTCATGTTGTTCGACGATGAGATTGAGTTGGCCCGCTATGAAACCATTCTAAACGTTTCTCCCCAACCTCAAACACTGCCTATCTCGGATCAACTAAGCGCGGTGAAACACGCCTTTCCTGAATATCAGGTTACCCAATACGCGCCAGCAAAAACTGCTGAAATAGCCAACCGCTTTTCAATCAGAAATGATCAAGGCGAAGCGTTAGTGATTGCCGTTAATCCTTATACGGCTGAGGTGCAAGGAGCTATTGATCGGAGCGACAGTGTTTATGAACTGATGAATTCGATTCATGGTACTTTGTTGATAGGTGAACTTGGCGATCGTTTGATCGAAATCGCAGCAAGCTTGAGTATTTTGCTGCTGGTAAGTGGGCTCTATTTATGGTGGCCGAAAGACGGCGCCAGTCGTGCTGGTTTTTTAAAGTTGCGTCTGACGCAAGGAAAGCGCGTATTTATGCGCGATCTCCATGCCAACTTGGGAGGTATTCTTTCACTCGTCTTGTTGTTCTTTTTAATCTCAGGACTGGCTTGGGCCGGAATTTGGGGCGCTAAAATGATTCAAGGCTGGAATACCTTTCCGACTTATTACACTTGGGGGGAGAAACCCGAATCCACCATGCTGCATAAGGATCTCAACCATGGTGCTTCTGAAGAGGTACCGTGGAATCTTGAACTGGCTCCAGTGCCTCAGTCACAAGATGCTCCCGCTCATGATCATGCCAACATGCAAGAGGCCTCTTTTACAGTGAGTCATAACGCTATATCAATTGATGAAATAGCGTCTAAAGCGCAGGCGTTAGGTTTTACCCACTACAAGATTTTCTTGCCTCGCTCAGAAACGGGTGTGTATACCGTGGCTGCGAACTCAATGGCGGGCGATGTGATTGACCCAAGAGAGGATCGAACTTCTCATTTCGATCAATATTCGGGGCGATTACTGGTTGAGGTAACGTGGCAAGACTATAGCGTGTTTGCCAAGTTTATGGCTGCAGGGGTTTCTTTACACCAGGGTGATTTAAGCTCCCTAAACAAAGTGCTGAATGTTGTGTTTTGTTTGGCGTTTGTCACTATCTGCATTACGGGTGTCGTCATGTGGTGGGTTCGTCGGCCTAGTCGCGGCGCGGCGCTTGGTGCTCCACCTCGATTTGAACATTCGGGCGTGTGGAAAACAGGACTCATGACTCTATTGTTGATTTGTATCGCGTTTCCCTTGGCAGGGTTGGCTATCGCATTGGCTTTAGGGATGGACTGGTTGGTTTTCAATCGAGTAGAGAAACTCAAGGCAGCGGTTAACTAGGTTTAATCGGGCGATGAGCCAGCCACCTTTGGCTCATCGCTTTATTAGTGTTCATCTTTTGCAATCAAATGTTCGTTGACGAAGTCGATAAATACCCTCAATCGAGCTGGCATGTATTTGGTTTGCGGATACTGCATGGCGATGGCGCCATGATAGTTACTTTTAATCATCCAGTCTGGAAGTACTTCCACCACGTCACCTCGCTCTAATGACTCTTTGACGACGAAATCATGGAAAATACCAATTCCTAGATCCGCCATTACCCCATTTAAACGCATTTGTGAGTGGTTAATCGCATAACGGCCTGAGACGGCAATGGAATAAAACGCCTCGTCTTTGAAAAATGACCAAATATTGTCTTTATCATTTTCCGCCAGATAGATGCAGTCGTGTGTGTCGAGGTCAGTAGGGTGCTGCGGCATGCCTCGCTGTGAGATATAAGCGGGCGACGCACAAAGAACTAGGTTGGTCTTACTGATTTCTTTTAGCACCAGATTTTCATCGGGTTTGTCGGTTAGCTTAAAAGCGACGTCGATGCCTTGGCGAAACAAGTCTATCTCACCGTCGGCGGCGCGAAGTTTTAGCTGAATATTTGGGTAGCGTTGCAAAAAGGGCAGCACGAAGGGTTGAAGAACTGAATTGAGAAAAGCTTCTGGAGCGGCAACCGTAAGCGCTCCCGTCGGTTCAGTATGATCTTCGGTCGAGAGTTCAACAGCTTGCTGAGCGGCATTCACCATCGCAATGCTCTGGTCGTAAACTTTTTGGCCAGCTTGAGTAATGATCAGCTTGCGCGTGGTTCGTTCGAACAGTTTGACCGAAAGCGCCTGCTCTAGGCGTGTGATTAATTTGCTTAATGCGGAAGGTGTTACGCCCAATTGCTTGGCCGCAGCGGTAAAGCTGCCTTCGTTAACCACTAAGATAAAAGAGGCGAGATCGGGTAACAAAGCAATGAGTTTTGGGTTGACCATAAGGATTCAGCACGACAAGACAGTTGCCATTATTGTCAGCCACCGACCAGCTTGGTGCAAGCAATAAAACCATCGCGTATAAACTCGACAAAAAGTTGTGAGAGTTTTATGAGATTTCGATGAAGGTGTTGCTAGATTTGGCCGTCATTCTTAATAGCAAGAACACAAACGTATGAGATGTCACGTTTAAACCACTCAAGTTATTGCTCAGTGTCAGCGCAACTTGGGTAACGATCTTTCAGTTAAGGATGGAATCAAAATGAAAAAGCAAACCCAACTTGGACTCTTAATTACTTCAGTCGCGTTAGCAATGGGCTCAGCGTCAGTAAATGCAGCCGAACTCGACATTACGATCACTAACGCAACCAAGGGCATTTATTTCACACCACTGATAGTTGCAGGGCATGGATCGGATTTGGTTATGTTTCGTACCGGCCAAGCAGCTTCCGCTGAACTAGAGTCGATGGCGGAAGGCGGTGACATCTCAGGGTTGTCGACAGTGATTGGTAATGCGGGTGGCGTTGTGGTTGAAAACCCGGCTGCGGGTATTTTAAATCCGGGTGTTGCGACGACATTCAGTATCGATACTGGAAGCCATCAATACCTGTCGCTCAGTGCCATGTTGTTACCAACGAATGATGGCTTTGTTGGGCTCGATAGCTGGAAAATCCCTTCCGAACCGGGTACCTACAAAACGACCTTAAGAGGGTACGACGCGGGTACAGAAGCAAACGATGAGTTGGCTGGAAGTATGCCAAACCCTCCTTTCATTGTGTTTGGTGCTGGTGGTACTGGAGTCGAAGCGGCTGTGACGAATGACAAAGTGCATGTGCACCCCGGTAATCTGGGTGACAGTGATGCTGCGGGTGGGCTAAGCGACCTTGATAGTAGCAGTCACCGCTGGCTTAACCCTGTCGCCACTATCACCATCGTTGTGAAGTAAGGGGGATGTATGAAATATAGATTGTTATTAGTCGCGGCATCAGTCGGGTTACTTGCAGGTTGTCCAAGCAGTGACGATGACGACAAAACTAAGTCGTATCGTTATACGGTTAATGTCGCCAATCAAACGGCCAATCAGCCCATGTCGCCTCTGGCAGTGTTAGTGCACAACAGTGATTATCAACTGTTTGAAGTGGGACAAAGCGCCTCGGTTGAACTCGAATATTTGGCTGAGGGGGGCAGTAATGCTGAGTTAATCGCCCTTGCAGGCAGTAATGATGACATCGACCAAGGGATATCGGGCAATGGTTTGTTGCTGCCGGGCAATTCGGATGAGGTGACGATTACGCTTGACCCAAGTGATTACGGGTATCTCTCTGTCGCATCTATGTTGGTTAACACCAATGATGCCTTTATCGGTGAGACCGGGCTGTCATTAAAAACTCTCTCGGTGGGTGAGTCGTTTGAGATGAATATGAACGTTTGGGATTCGGGCACTGAGCTTAACGATGAGCTTGCTGCCACCATACCTGGACCAGCTGGTGGTGGTGAAGGCTTTAACGCCACGCGTAACGATAGCAATGATGCAGTTTCATTTCATGCTGGAGTGATCAGTCAAGATGATGGGTTGGTAACGTCTGCGCTATCTGCCAACCACAGATTCTTAAACCCTGGAGCTAAAGTGACAATTACGCGTATTGAGTAATCCAAGCTACCCCCTTTGCTGTTTCAAAGTCCGTTGATTGATTAACGGACTTTTTCTGCATAGCTTGTCTCGGTGATGAAAGAAAATGTGTGCTGGTCAGGTCATGTGCAGGGTGAATTGACTTCTAGGCAAGGAACTGGCCATGAGAGAGCAGGCAGTGAACTTAGTTGCAAGCATATTGTTGGTTGAAGATGACGATGATCTTGCGGATTTAGTACAAATGCACCTTAAGTTTCAAGGGCACCAGGTAGCAAGAGTGACCTCAATAGCCGATGCTAAAGCGTTACACAAAGATCAGAATCTCGACTTAGTGGTGCTCGATCGCGGTCTACCGGATGGAGATGGTCTCGATTTTTGCCACTATCTACGCCAGCAACAAGAGTGGTTACCCGTTCTGATGCTGACCGCTCGTGACAGTGAAATGGATAAAGTCGATGGATTAGAGGCAGGTGTGGATGACTACATTACGAAGCCGTTCAGTGTGTTGGAGTTTCAAGCTAGGGTTCGAAATATACTGCGCCGTTTTAATCATAAAGCCGAAAGCGTAGTTGAACCGGAGCATGTGAACGCAAATATGCGGTTTGGCTCGTTGATCATCGCGCCCGATTTACATCAGGTCTGTTTAAACAATAAAGAGGTATCACTGACCGCGACAGAGTTTTCTCTTCTGCAGTTTTTGGCTACAAGGCCGGGCAGGGTATACAGCAAAGACGAGCTGCTTGATCACGTGTGGCATACCAACCATAGCGGATATCACCATACAGTGTGTAGCACTGTTAACCGTTTGCGTAGCAAGTTATGTCTCAGCGACTCCGATCATCATTTTATTCAGACTGTTTGGGGCGTGGGCTATAAATTCCAGCCACAGCCGTAACCGTAATTTTTAAGGAGCGAAATCATGAGCTTTAAATCGAGATTGGTGCTCTTTACGAGTTTGTGGTTTTGTCTCGCGGCGTTTGCCATTGCCCTGACATACAACTGGCAGAAAGAGACGATTGAGCTGAGAACCAAACAGAGCCTGCATAAAGAACTTGCCAACCACATGCGTGACGATAATCCGCTTATGATTGGCACGGATTATAATCCCAAAGCACTCAAATCGATCTTCCATACCCTAATGTTGATTGGCCCAGATTTTGAAATCTATTTTTTGGATAGTCAGGGCAACATCACGACGCATGCAGCGCCAGAAGGTGCTGAAATGATGGGGTCTGTCGATCTCACGCCAATTACACAGTTTTTGAACGATCAGCCGTTTCCCATTCTCGGTGAAGACCCGCGCAACCCTAACGAGCATAAAGTGTTCTCGGTTGCGGCAATTGAAGAGCTGGGCTCTACCGTAGGCTATTTATACGTCGTAATTGGCAGCACTCGCCACTCTGCCATCGCCAATGCGCAAGTTGATACGCCATACTTGGCTTTAGCAGGCTTAGTATTGGTCTCTATCATCGGTTTTGCATTTGGTGCTTATGTGTTGGTTCGGCGAAGTTTGTTGAACCCAATAGAGCGAGTGACCAACCAACTTCAGCAGCAAGCCGAGCATGATTTTCGCTTACGACCAGATTTCACTCAGCAGGTGCCAGAACTGGTGCCCATCGCTCATTCATACCAGATGATGGCTAAACATATTCAACAGCAGTTTTTGCAGCTCGAGTACCAATCGTCTCATCGTCGTCAGAGTTTGCTTCAACTAAGCCACGATTTGAAAACACCTTTGTCGAGCGTGTTGGGTTATTTAGAAACCTGGCGTATGCAAAACCCAGAAAAAGACCCATTGATAGAAGTGGCGTTTCGTAACTGTGGCAAGCTGTCTGACCAACTGCATACATTGCTGGGAGCAGCGCGCAAAGAAGCACCTGCGCCAAGTTATGAATATCACCCTGTCGCTCTTGCTCCTTTGCTAGAAGAATGCGCTGAGACGATGCATGGTCAGTTTGCTCGTAAACAGGTCGTGCTGACTATTGAGGCTGACAAAGAGTTAAAGACGATCGGTGATAGAGATCTGCTCGAACGCTTGGTGCTTAATTTGCTCGAGAATGCACTGCGTCACAGCCCGGTGGGTGCAGAGGTTGAATGCCAAGCTCACTATAGTGCCGACAAATCGACGATCCAGTTTACGTTTGTCAATCATATAGAGACCAGTGCACCGAGCGGATCACTGGGTATTGGAACGAAAATAGTCCAATCGATATTAATGCTCCACCATAGTCACCTAGAGACAACGGCTACGGCAACCTCTTACCAACAACGCTTTTTATTGAAAGCTTTGTCGGTCTAGTTTTATTTGTTCCTCAAATTCACTAATGCTTTTCCATCCTGAGGGATAATCGTTTTTCCTCGCTTGAATTACACTACACTTAATTGATGAACTTAAGGCTGTGACCCCCGTCACATATAGGTTCAACCTAATCCAATAACGAGTGAAAACTCGACAAATAAATAGGAAGGAATTGCAAATGTCTTCTGCATTTTACCAACAGATTCAACAGCAAATTGAAGAAGTGAAGGCTGAAGGTCTTTACAAGTCAGAGCGTGTAATTACCTCGCAGCAGCAAGCGGCTGTTAAGATCTCCACTGGCGAAGAGGTACTTAACTTCTGTGCGAATAACTACCTTGGTCTAGCTAACCATCCAGAGCTTATCGAAGCCGGTAAAGCTGGTATGGATGAGCACGGTTTTGGTATGGCTTCCGTTCGTTTTATCTGTGGTACGCAAGACATTCACAAGGAGCTTGAGCAGAAGCTTTCTAAGTTCCTAGGTAAAGAAGACACAATTCTCTACACCTCTTGTTTCGATGCAAACGCAGGCTTATTTGAAACCATTCTAGGCAAAGAAGACGCGATCATCTCTGACGCTTTAAACCATGCTTCTATCATCGATGGTGTTCGCCTGTGTAAAGCAATGCGCTTCCGTTACGCGAACAACAACATGGAAGAGCTAGAGCAGCAACTTATCGCCGCAAAAGAAGCAGGCGCTCGCCACATTCTTATCGTTACTGACGGTGTGTTCTCAATGGATGGTGTGGTCGCCAACCTACCTGCTATCTGTGATCTAGCGGAAAAGTACGGCGCACTGACGATGGTTGATGATTCTCACGCCGTAGGTTTCATGGGCAAAACGGGCGCAGGTACTCACGAATACCATGACGTTGTTGACCGTATCGATATCATTACGGGTACGTTAGGTAAAGCGATGGGCGGCGCTTCAGGCGGCTATACATCAGGTAAGGCAGAAGTGATTGACTGGCTTCGTCAACGTTCGCGCCCATACCTATTCTCTAACTCAGTTGCGCCAGCGATTGTTAACGCTTCTATTCGCGTTCTTGACCTACTTGAAGAGAGTGGAGACTTACGTGACCGCCTATGGGAAAACGCAACGCACTTCCGCACTCGTATGGAAGATGCGGGCTTCACTATGGGTGGCGCTGACCACGCTATCATCCCAATCATGCTAGGTGATGCAAAAGTAGCGGCTGAATTTGCTGAACGCGCACTTGAGAAAGGCATCTACGTTATCGGCTTCTCATTCCCAGTTGTACCAAAAGGCCAAGCACGTATTCGTACTCAAATGTCTGCCGCGCACTCACGCGAGCAACTTGATCGCGCTATTGATGCATTTATTCAAGTTGGTAAAGACATGGGCTTAATCTAAGCCCATCGAATCCAAGGCTGCCCAGAGTCGGAGGTGGCCTTTAGCCTTTGAATCAAGATGAATTTTTTGCCACGCATTGTGCGGGGTATACCGAGTAAAGATTATGAAAATCAAAGCACTATCAAAACTAAAACCTGAAGAAGGTATTTGGATGACTCAGGTCGAGAAACCTGAAGTGGGCCACAATGATATTTTAATTAAAATTAAGAAAACGGCCATCTGTGGTACTGACGTGCATATCTACAATTGGGACGAGTGGTCGCAAAAGACGTTTCCAGTACCTATGGTGGTAGGTCACGAGTACGTTGGTGAAGTGGTTGAAATCGGTCAGGAAGTTCGTGGCTTTGAGATCGGTGACCGCGTATCAGGTGAAGGCCACATCACTTGTGGTCACTGTCGTAACTGTCGCGGCGGCCGCACACACCTATGTCGCAACACTATCGGTGTTGGCGTAAACCGTGAAGGTGCGTTTGCAGAATACCTTGTCATTCCAGCGTTTAACGCATTCAAAATCCCAGAAGGCATTTCTGACGATCTTGCTTCAATCTTTGACCCGTTTGGTAATGCAGTGCACACCGCGCTTTCTTTCGATCTCGTGGGTGAAGATGTGCTTATTACGGGTGCGGGTCCAATTGGTATCATGGCTGCGGCAGTCGCAAAACACGTTGGCGCGCGTCACGTGGTTATCACAGATGTGAACGAGTACCGCTTAGAGCTTGCTCGTAAGATGGGCGTAACACGTGCTGTGAATGTTGCGGAAGAAAAACTGGAAGACGTAATGGCTGAACTTGGCATGACAGAAGGCTTCGACGTGGGCCTTGAAATGTCAGGCGTTCAAGCAGCGTTTAGCTCTATGCTGGCAACAATGAACCATGGTGGCCGTATCGCATTACTCGGTATTCCACCATCAGACATGGGTATCGATTGGAATCAGGTTATCTTCAAAGGTCTGGTGATCAAAGGTATCTACGGACGCGAAATGTTCGAAACTTGGTACAAGATGGCTAGCTTGATTCAATCGGGTCTGGATCTATCGCCTATCATTACTCACCACTACAAGATTGATGACTTCCAAGCTGGCTTCGATGCAATGCGTAGCGGTAAGTCCGGCAAAGTTATCCTTGATTGGGAGTAGGGCAACACAAGGTTAAAATAGGCTTATTGTTGTTTATTGTTCTGCAGGTTAGCAGAATAGGTACTTAGCAAAAGTTGGCCCAATTTACATCTAAAGATGCGCTTACTTTCTCCGCAGACAGCTTAGCTGTAATAAAAGTGTCCCATAGATTTATGGGACACTTTTAGTATTAAGTTTGTGAAACGCATAGGTTGATGGCTCATAAACGTTATGTAAGATCATTTACTCCTTTCTCAGCCTTATCTAGCTCTCTAGACACATTTCGACTTGTCTGGTTCACTTGTTTTAGCTGTTTCCCGTATATCTTAGCAACCATGCTGACACCCTAATTACCCACTTGGGCAGCCAAGTAATTAAGATTTGTGTTGCATATTGTGGTTATACTTTACGCGTTAATCTTCAGTGAACAATCCGGTGGTATGTAATGAAACAAAGGTCTTTGCTTCTAATTCTTGTTCTTTGTGGATGTAATAGCCTAAGCGGAGGAGGAAGCAGTGCATCGGAAGCGGTCTTACCGAGTACTAATGATGTGGAATTGACACCTCAGCTGATAGAGCAGTTAAAATCTCAACCTACGATTGATGATCAGCTAGGTATACTCTATGACAAGTTCGAACCATTGCTCGATCGCAGCGACTCATTAGTGGGTGCCGACGTAAATGAGGATGGTATTCGCGATGATATTGAAGCTTTCATTGATGCTCTTCAAATATCAGAACCAGAGAGAAGGGCAATTAAGCAGGATGCACGAAATGCACAGGAAGTGTTATTCCATGACTTCACTGATAAAACATATGAAAACAAGAAAACAGCGTTCAATATAATTAAAGGTTATGAAAAGGTTGTCGCATGCAAAGGTTATGTTGGCATACCTGTAGATGACCGGATCAATACTTCTCGGACGATTACAGCGCTGACTTATAATACTAAAGCCAGAGTCATGGCATACCTTGCTTTCAATCGTATTCTCAGCGGTACTGCTTCTACATCCCTGGGTTTTGAGGGACAGTACTGTGAATAAATTAAGCCAGCGGCATTAGTACCAGACGTTTTGATGAGTGGTAATTACAAGCTGGAGGCAAAAGAATTCGCAGAACTGTGTGACCTTCATTCAGGACTTTTTGGCAAAGTTTTGGGCTTAGCGACTAAATTTGTGGCGTTTGGGTCTAGGAGAATCACGTTGGTGTCGGCCGCCGTGAGATTTGATTTGAATACACTTAATTATCAAATCACACTTTGAGTTGAATAACTTGAGTATTCAACTCATAATGTGATTCGAATAGTATTAACTTTCAAATCAAGGTATAGCGATGTGGATCTGGGAACAGCCGAGCTGGCCTCACTTTAATTGGGATAAAACGGTCGTTGAGCCGCTGCTTAGGCAAACACGATTGAACCAAGGTATCTTACTTGGGAAGATGACGAGCCAGCCTAAGGATCACAATGAGAGCTTGCTTGATACCTTGCTCGCCAACATTGTTCATTCCAGCGCCATCGAAGGTGAAAAACTCAATGCTTTTTCTGTTCGTTCCTCGCTAGCAAATAGACTCGGTTTGGCAGAAGATCATCCTTTTCCAACGACAGAACAAACCGACGGACTTGCTGAGATTATGCTCGATGCTGTCGACAATCTAGATGCTCCCCTTACACTAGAAAGAATCCTACATTGGCACGATAGGCTTTTTCCTGAAGGGTACACTCTGTTTAATCCTGTTGTTGGAGGTCAGCTCAGAGGAGCTGCGCCTATGCAGGTTGTTTCCGGACGAATTGATAGACCTGTTGTTCACTTTGAAGCGCCAGGAAGAGAGCGGCTTGATACAGAACTCGCTCAATTTGTTGAATGGTTTAATCATTCAAAGCAAGACATGACTTTAGATCCGTTGCTTCGAGCAGCCATTACACACCTTTGGTTTGTGACCCTTCACCCACTAGATGATGGCAATGGTCGAATTACTCGTCTTCTTACGGATTTGGCATTGGCTCAAGCGGATAAGCAGTCCGTCCGTTTCTATGCCATGTCTGTAGGCATATTAACGAATCGCAAAAGCTACTATGAAATCTTAGAAAGTACGCAGAAGGGTGATGTCGATATTACGTCGTGGATAGTATGGTTTCTAGATGTGCTGAATGAAACGTTTGGGGACGTCTTAAAAGAGATTGAACGAACCGTGTTTAAAACCAACTTTTGGCGACATGTCGATCAAACCCAATTAGTGCAAGAACAAGTGAAAGTGCTAAATCGAATGCTTGATGGAGACTTTGTCGACGGTATTAATACCTCCCAATACCACAAAGTTGCGAAAGTCAGTAAACCAACCGCGACTCGCCACCTAACCGCGTTATTAGAGCAGGGATGTTTAATCAAATCAGGTGCCGGACGAAGTACGCGATATCTGCTTGCTAAATAAAGTAAGTGGTAAGTAGATAGGCGTATATTGCGCCTGGTACTCTTTCATTACTTACTGACAAATCAGTTACGCTCGCTGTGGATTTGCTTCCAAGAAGGAAGTGCAATCATAGTTTTCACCCTGTTTGAGGTTCGATAGCTCAACGTACTATGTGCTCGGTTTCATTTAATTGAAAAAAGGAGCATATATGAAACGGACCATCATGGCGTTTACGCTGACAATGGCACTTGCTAGCAGTGTTAACGCGGCCGATTGGGGATACAAAGGAGAACATGGCCCAGAGCATTGGGGGGATTTCGCCTCTGAGTGCGCGAGTGGTGTCAATCAAAGTCCGATCAATATTGAGTCGGCAACCGATGCAAGTCTATCCAAATTGCAATTTGATTATCAAGGTAAGGTGATTTCCTTACTGAATAATGGCCACACGTTGCAAACAAGCCTTGAGGGAAACAACACACTTACGGTTGATGGCAAGGTGTTTTCACTTAAGCAGTTCCACTTCCATACGCCGTCAGAGAACCATGTTGATGGCAAAGAATATCCATTAGAAGCGCATTTTGTTCATGCTGATAAAGCTGGGCATCTCGCAGTGGTCGCGGTGTTCTTCGAGTTGGGTAAGGCGAACCCAGATCTGGCTCAGCTGCTCGCAACAGTGCCGAGCGCAAACAGTGATGTGGCGATTAAAATCCCATTTGATGCTGACGCTCTGCTTACCAATACGAACGACTATTACCGATTCAATGGCTCGTTGACGACGCCACCGTGTTCTGAAGGCGTACGATGGTTGGTATTAAAGGCACCACAAACGGTGTCTGCAGAGCAGGTAAAATTGTTCAATCAAGCCATGGGTAACAACAATCGCCCACTGCAAAGCTTGAATGCTCGTATCGTAACGCAGAGCTAATAACAAAAAGCCCCGCCTAAGATTGGGTGGGGCTTGCCACACGAGAAACAGATCATTAAGTCGATAGCGAATATTCTTAATCATGCTGGAATTGGTCGCGCGAGGCGATTGAGGCTGAAAAGGTAATTGGGCGATTTTGAAGTAAGCGCAGTTATAAAAGGTGGCGAAAAACTAACGGTTACAAAAACGCCAGCATTTACGCTGGCGTTGTCTTTACTGACCGATTTGAGCATATTGCCTTAACAAATCAGTGAGGGTAGTGACCCATTCCAAGGCGTTATTAGGGGCTTGTTTAAGCAGCACTTCCACATGATTACAATGAGTTTCTAATGGGATTGCGCGATCGAGTTGGAAAGAAGAGGCATAAAAATGCCAAAGCAATAGTCTTTGCATGCGCACAGTATTTTGAGCTTGGTTATCAGACTCACTAAATAGCGCTGGGACTTCACTTAAAGCAATAGCGCTCATGCGCAACATGGCATCAAACCTTGCTTCTAGCATTTTGTCTTCAGATTCAGTCTCTTCTTGATCGAAGGTAAACAACTCGTTCATGGATTCTTCCGGAACCAGTCGCTGAATCATACGCATGCTCAGTTCTTCCAGCTCTTCACGTGAAGTCGTGGATAAAGAAGCGAAGGTGTAATCACGTTCCATTGTTGTCTCTCACAAATTAAATTTGCGCGTATTGTATACCGAGAAGGGCAGTTCGCAAGTTATAACAAAAAAGCCCTACCAAAAGGTAGGGCAAAGTCTGTTGTGTTTGTTTAGCCGCTGACGTTGTTAGGAATTGATTTTGTTTGTACGTTAGTTGACACACCATTAAAGCTAGATGGTGTTCGAGTATTTGCCCAATTTTATTTCCAAATGATATCGATTACATATCATAAAGTGTGATCTTTGTTCATGGTTTTATAGCACTTAAGTGCATAAAAGTAGTGGGTGGTCAGCACAGAAGATTTATCGAGAACCTCATTTTTTCCCCATTTCGTACATAGAGTGAACGCTTGAACGTTTGCGTAAAAATATGTGATGAATATCTCATACTGTTCGCTATACTTTCCGCCCGGTTGAGAGCAACTGCTCTGCCAATACAAGCCGTCACACGGAAAGGTGAATGACCCCACGGACCGGACCAGCTACCTATTGAATGCTTGTAGAGGTGATCTTTAATGAATGTTTTATTCGGTTTAATCGGTGTTGTAGCACTGTTGTTGTGTGCAGTTCTACTGTCTGAAAGTCGTAAATCGATCAATTGGAAAACAGTGTCACGTGCACTGATGCTTCAAGTTGGTTTTGCGGCCTTAGTATTGTATTTCCCTTGGGGCCAAGCGGCACTAACCAGTTTAAGTAGTGGGGTTTCAAGCCTCCTAGGTTTTGCTGATGAAGGTATCGCGTTCTTGTTTGGTGACCTTGCCAATACAGGCTTCATCTTCGCGGTTCGTGTCCTACCTATCATTATCTTCTTTAGTGCTTTAATCTCCGCTCTCTATTACCTAGGTATAATGCAAAAAGTCATCGAGTTTATTGGTGGCGGCATTCAAAAATTCCTTGGCACCAGTAAAGCTGAATCATTGGTTGCGACTGGCAATATCTTCCTCTCTCAAGGTGAGTCTCCACTTCTTGTTCGCCCATTCTTATCTCGAATGACTCGCTCTGAGCTGTTTGCTGTTATGGCTGGCGGTATGGCTTCGGTCGCTGGCTCTGTACTGGGTGGTTATGCTGGTTTAGGTGTCGAGCTAAAATACCTTATTGCAGCGAGCTTTATGGCCGCTCCGGGTAGTTTGATGATGGCGAAAATCATCGTCCCAGAGCGTGACACACCAATTGATCAGTCAGATATCGAGATGGGGCAGGCGGAAGAGAGCAATGTGATTGATGCTCTTGCTAGTGGCGCGATGAACGGTATGAAAGTCGCGGTTGCTGTGGGTACCATGCTGATCGCCTTCGTCAGTGTTATTGCAATGGTTAATACCGGTTTAGAAAGCCTAGGAGAAGTAGCTGGATTTACAGGAATTACACTGCAAGCTTTGTTTGGTTACCTGTTTTCGCCTCTTGCTTGGGTGATTGGTGTACCAAGTAATGAAGTGTTGATGGCGGGTTCTTACATTGGTCAGAAGATCGTGATGAACGAGTTTGTTGCATTCATCGACTTTGTTGAACACAAGGCACTGTTATCTGAGCATACACAAGTGATTGTTACCTTTGCACTGTGCGGCTTTGCCAATATCGGTTCGATCGCGATTCAACTTGGTTCAATTGGTGTTATCGCTCCTGACCGCCGTGCTGAAGTGGCGAACTTAGGTATCAAAGCTGTACTTGCGGGTACCTTGGCTAACTTAATGAGCGCGTGTTTAGCAGGTATCTTTATTTTGCTTTAACCCAGTCTGAGTGTTTATCAGCCCGAATAGGAAACTATTCGGGCTTTTTGATCGTAGTAACAAAGAAAACTCGAGGAAGAACGATGAACAACGATAAAGACTCAGTTTCGATTATGCTACGCCTTGGCTATTTGGGCCTTATCCCTTTTGTATTCAGTCTAATCTGCATTTTTACTGGTATCAGTGTTAGAGGATTAACGGGTGTGGAGATGTTTGTTTCCTACAGTGTGGTGATTCTTAGCTTCTTGTCTGGCGTGATTTGGGGGAATGGAATCGACCATTCAATCGATAAAATCAGCCGCAATGCGTTGCTGCTCAGTAACCTTTTCGCCGTAATGACGTGGGCCGTATTACTGCTTGCTCGGGAAAATACCGCCTTAGCGCTGCTGCTACTGGCTATTGGATACGGTTTAGTTTGGTTTTCAGAGCGGGCGATAAGAGTGGCAGAGAAAGAACGAAAACCGGCAGGGTATAAAGCACTTCGAGCAAGGCTGACATCGGGCGTTGTGATTATGCATTGCATTGCGCTTATCGCCTAAAACCTGATTTATAGCAAAATCTCGATGACTAGAAGGCGTAGGATGGTCGCCAATTAGTTAAGAATCATAAAATAAAAAGAGATACCGCTATGAATGAACTTGTCCAACGCTTTCTGCGCTACGTCACTTTTGATACTCAATCGAACCCTCACAACTCAGCGTGCCCAAGTAGCCCGGGACAGTTTACTTTTGCTGAGTTTCTTAAGACGGAGCTGATTGAGCTCGGGCTCAGCGATGTCTCGTTAGATTCCAATGGCTACCTGATGGCCAAGTTACCGAGCAACCTAGAGTACGATGTGCCTGCGATCGGTTTTATCGCTCACATGGATACCGCTCCTGATGCGTCAGGCAAAGACGTTAAGCCACAACTTGTCGAAGATTATCAAGGTGGTGATATCGCCCTTGGGAAAGGGGACGAAGTTCTCTCGCCAATCCAATACCCAGATTTACACCGTTTGCACGGCCATAACCTGATTACAACTGATGGAACCACACTATTAGGGGCGGATAACAAAGCGGGTATCGCAGAAATCATCTCTGCTGTAGCTGAGCTTATCGCTCATCCTGAAATTCCTCATGGCGACATTTGTATCGGCTTTACGCCAGACGAAGAAATTGGTCGTGGCGCCAATTTGTTCGATGTAGAGAAGTTCGGCGCGCAATGGGCTTATACAATTGATGGTGGCCCGGTTGGTGAGCTGGAATACGAGAACTTCAACGCAACCAGTGCTGATGTGATTTGTCACGGTACGAATGTTCATCCAGGCACGGCGAAAGATAAAATGGTTAACGCAATGAACATTGCAGCCAAGTTCCAGCTAATGATGCCAGCAGACGAGACACCAGAAACCACAGAAGGCTATGAAGGGTTTTATCACCTAAAATCGGCCAACATGTCGGTGGCGAAAAGTGAACTTGGCTACATCATCCGCGATTTCGAGCGTGAAGGACTAGAAGCCCGTAAAGCCTTTATGCAACAAAAAGTGGCTGAGTTAAATGACCAGCTAGACAAAGGGCGTGTAGAACTGGTGTTAACCGACAGCTACTTTAATATGAAAGAGATGGTAGAGCCGCATCCTCATATTATTGAATTGGCGAAGCAAGCTATGATCACCTGCGATGTTGAGCCGATGATTAAGCCTATCCGCGGTGGTACCGACGGTGCGAGACTCTCTTTCATGGGGCTACCTTGTCCTAACATCTTTACCGGTGGCTACAACTTCCACGGCATTCATGAGTTTATCTCGATTGAAGGCATGGAGCAGGCGGTGAAAGTGATCGTGACGTTGGCAGAGAAAACCGCGTTAAAATACAAGTAAACTTTTGTTAAAGCCCTGATATCTTCTTGATAATAGTGTACATTTATTTCATGTATGCAGAATTAATAGGTTATTGATATGAAATGGGCTTTATCGATTGTGAGTCACCTTGTTGTTGGTGGAGTAGGCTTTGCGTTAGGCATCTATGCACTGCCTATTCTTACCCAGCCAGCATCCCCGTCTATGCAAGCCGTAGAGAGCGTGACGAATCAAGCGCTTTTCACGGGGGCTTTTCAGCGAGATCGCCAAGATAGTGACTTCCTCCATTGGGGAGAGGGTTCATTATCTATCAGCGACTCACACATTGCCTTTGTTGGTGAGTTAGCTCCGGGGCCAGATTACAAGTTGTATCTATCGCCCAAGTTTATCGAGACTGAAGCCGACTTTAATGCTAATAAGGCCGCTATGGTTCAGATTGGCGATGTGAAAACGTTTGATCGCTTTTCTCTGAGCATCCCTGAACAGATCGATATTGCTAACTACAATACGGCGATCGTTTGGTGCGAAACCTTTGGCGAGTTCATCACGTCCGCAAGATTTAAATAAGCCTAACTCCTCTCACATCATTTTGGTTGAATCTAGTTTGCATTCTTGGCATCTCCAACTGGATTTGGCCAGAGTTGTATGGGAAGTTAGCGTTCGAAACCAATCACAAAAACACGATTATTATTAAAGGGGCTATGGCCCCTTTCTTTTATGACTTAGGGGAGCGAGCATGGAGAAAGTACACGCAGCTATTGATTTTCTTCTGACTCAAAAATTGCTGTTTACGGCAATTATTATCATGTTCATCATACTTATTCGCCGGTTGATACTTTGGAAGATCCGGGGTGATGTGGCATTTGTATCGGAAGAGCAGCGCAACTGGATGTCTCGCACCAAGAATGGGTCATTTGCGCTTACCGTATTACTTTTGTTTATTCTATGGCAGTCCGAAATAAACGAGTTTGCGTTATCGGTTACCGCGATTGCCGTTGCGATTGTTGTCGCATCGAAGGAAATCATTCTTTGTTTTACCGGCTCCATTCAACGTGCAAGTTCGCGCTCGTTTCGGATTGGTGATTGGATTGAAGTTGGCAAAATCTGCGGTGAAGTTATAGAGCACAATATGATGGCCACCGTGATACAAGAGATAGATCTGCACCACGGTCAGTATGATTATACGGGGAAAACAGCAACGCTACCGAACAGCATGTTCTTCACCTATCCGGTTAAGAACCTTAACTTTATGAAACGGTATGTGTATCACGATTTTGCCATCATAGTACCGAAGTTTGTTAACTTATATCCGTTAGTGCCTGTTATGCTCGAAAAAATCGACAGCCATATTAGCTATTTCAGCGATGTCGCTAAGCGTTACAACGCCGTTATCGAGAAACACGCAGGTGTCGATTTACCTGGCTCAGAGCCGCATATACATATAACCAGTGGCGCGACAGGGGAGCAAGTTGTTCACTTCATGCTTTTCTGCCCTACAGATAAAGCCACGCACTTGGAGCAAGAAATCCGAGCTGATTTTATGCAGCTTTATGAGGAAACATTTCCCAAAGAAAGCTCTGAGTAAAACACAAGGAGTTCATGGATGATCAAACAAGTCGGCCCAACAGTGATTAAGGAAAAACACACGCTCACTTGTCATTGTGGCAGCGTCGAATTAGAACTGTCGTTGCCCAATGGTATCGAGAAGCCGCGACGCTGCGATTGTTCAATATGCCGACGTCGGGGCGCAATCGTTGCGTCGGTGAAGCTTGATGGCATTCGCATCGTAAAAGGCGAGGATGTGCTCAAGCTCTACCAATTCAACACTCACACCGCCAAGCACTACTTCTGCTCAAACTGCGGGATCTATACTCATCACCAAAGACGATCGGCACCTGATGAATACGGTTACAACCTAGGTTGCTTAGAAGGGGTGAATCCGTTTGATATTGGCGAAGTCGTGACCAATGATGGAGTCAACCACCCCGCAGATCGTTAACCTCACCACCAAAAGTATCCGTTATCATGACGACAAACAGTGTGATTCGATCTCCAGTTTAATTTCAAGTATGGTGCGCCGAGTTGCTTATCTCGGTTCAACGCACGGCGCACCACATTTAATCGCGTCAGGAAATTAAAACGTTATCAAGGACTTGCGAGACCAAGATTAAGCCTGGTTGCTTGATATCAAGCGACTTATCCGTGTCGTACTCTATTCACCTAAATTTAAAGATGAAGACAGCGGCATTTGTAGACGAAAAGAAGCGTTAGGCTCGGTCAATGAAGTCCTTGTTAAATAATCGGTTGGTCTATGCGTTTTTTGCTAGAGTATCGCAAAACGCATATCTTAATGGCTTATGTAATGTCTTTGTGATGCTACTACCAGTATCGCTCTTATCTGCGTTTAGCATGTTAGTGGGTAACGGTGTTAGCTTGCTTGGTTATCAAGAGATTGCCGAGCGAATTTTGTTTGTCAGTACACTGGTGTGGAAAATGTTCCCCATTTTGCTGCTGATATACTTTGCTCAGTTTTTAGGTCGTTTACACAAACTCTCTCTTACGACGATCATCACTCCATCGTTACTGATTTACGTTATTTTATGTAATGAATGGGGATTGTTGCACCCAGGATCTATATTACCTTCTAATTACCCGTTAGCCATTTTAACGCCGTTCGTCATCGCTCATACGGTGAGGAATTTGTTGCAACGGCGTTGGATTATTCAGTCTGAGTTACCAAACGTCGTTGACCAATCTCTTAACCTGGTCATTGGTACCTTATTACTTGTTTTGGTTTACGTGGCGGCAGGTTACCTATTGGGGTATTGGGTACAAACATCGAGCTTTGTTCAAGGTTTTCTGCCAACGCTCGACACTGGCTCTTTAGCCGACGCGGTTTGGTATGAGTTGGTGCGAAACTTGTTTTGGTCGATTGGTATCAACGGGCATATCATTTTTTCACCATATAAAGCTGAGCTGTACGCATTAACTCAATCCAGCTTTGAAATGCATGAACAGCTTGGTTCGCCAATCCCCATATTAACCAGTAACTTTTATGATATTTATGCTGGTATAGGCGGGGCGGGTAACACGCTAAGCCTCGTAATTTGCATGCTTATTTTTGCCCGTAATAAAGGTTATCGGACTCTCGCGCTAGCGGCGCTGACTCTGAGTGTTTTTAACATCAACGAGCCAATATTGTTTGGCTTACCGGTTATCTTTAACCCTGTTTTATTGCTGCCGTTTATCCTAGTTCCGATACTCGGAATTCTGTTGGCTTACTGGGCAATTTCTTTGGGATTGGTCGAGCCAGTTTCCCAGTTCATCAGTTGGATGACCCCAGCGTTTTTTAGTGGTTATTTAGCTACCGGTGGAGATATAAATGCTTCGTTGCTTCAATTAGTTATTGTGACTGCCGGAGTGTTCGTCTATATGCCTTTCTTTCGCCAAATGGACCAAGTAGTGGGTAGCTATGACGTTTTCTCTAAAGGGCCATCGGATGAGTTTTTTAATTATGAAGAGGTTGGAATCAACCGCAACATTACTGGGTTGTTCCCTCATATGAGTAGTAACCTAGCAGCGCAAAAAGCAATCAGTGAGCTGCAACGCAGTGGGGATTTTGTTCTTTTTTACCAACCGCAATATGACACGGCTTGTGGGTGTGTGAGCTCGCTTGAAGTATTGATAAGGCATCGTAGCCACCAAGGCGTAGTAACGCCGCCAACGTTTTTAACTCATTTTGGTCAGTTAGGGTTAACTGCGGAATTGGATCTTTGGGTGATCAAGCAGGCTCTCCTTGAAGTTTCGCCATTGGCGCACAATCAGCTTTTCAAGGTCTCTATCAATGTCTCTCCTGATACTGTACTGATTCCTGGTTTTGCTCAAACCGTGATGAATATGATTGAAAGCAGCGCTCTAGATTTCCACCAAGTTGAGCTTGAGATAACCGAAGAGTTACTCATTCAAGATGAAACGACAACTTGGAATGTGCTCCAGCAACTTCGTAGTGTGGGGATACAGATTGCCCTTGATGATTTTGGCTCTGGTTACTCTTCTATTGGCTACTTGAACAAGTTTGATTTTGACAAGGTCAAAATCGATCGCTCTTTGCTGCTCAATCTAACGCAGAAGAATGGGCGAGAAATGTTTCGCCTAACCAGCGAACTAGTGAGGACTATGGGGGCTGCAATCGTTGTTGAGGGGGTGGAAAGTGAAGAGCAATTGGCGTTTGTCAATCTACAGAACATTCATCTAGTGCAAGGCTATTTGTTCTACAAACCGATGTCTTTTAACGATGTGTTTGAACAGGTTGAGTTTTGTACAAGCCGTTGAGTTGAATTCTCACTGTGTTAGATAAGAAAAGAGGAGCGCGATGCTCCTCTTTTCATTGTTGTTCTGTTTATCGTTTGGCCTGATATTTTTCCTTCATACGAAGCGCGACATTCACCAAGGCGATCAGCACTGGCACCTCAATAAGTGGGCCAATCACACCAGCAAAAGCCTGATCGGAGTTTAAGCCGAATACTGCAATGGATACCGCGATGGCAAGCTCAAAGTTATTTCCGGTCGCGGTGAAGGCGATGGAGGCATTCTTGTCATAATCGATACCGAGCTTTTTACCGACAAAGAAGCTCACAAAGAACATAACAACGAAGTAAATGCCAAGGGGGATTGCCACTCTCACGACATCCATCGGTAGCTCAAGAATCATCTCTCCTTTGAGACTGAACATCAGCACTATAGTGGCAAGCAAAGCGATCAGTGTGATAGGGGAGATCCGTGGTATGAACACGTCGTTATACCACTGCTCGCCTTTCGCCTTAACTAAGTAATAGCGGCTTAGAAAGCCAGCAAGAAATGGGATGCCAAGGTAAATCAGCACGCTTTCTGCAATATCTAGCATTGAGATATCAACAGCAAAACCTTGATGGCCGAAAAACGGTGGTAATACAGTGATAAACAACCAAGCCATAAAGCTATAAGTGACGATTTGAAAAGCGCTATTTATCGCTACCAGTGCAGCACCGTACTCTTTGTTGCCTCCACCAATATCATTCCATACCAACACCATAGCGATACAGCGAGCAAGGCCAATAAGGATAATGCCAACCATATAGCCAGGGTGATCGCCTAAGAAAGTCAGTGCGAGGACAAACATCAAAGTAGGACCCACGACCCAGTTCATGATAAGTGACAGGGTAATGGCTTTCTTATCTTGTTTGACTTTGCCTAACAGGGTGTAGTCGACCTTGGCGAGTGGGGGATACATCATCAAAATCAACCCGATAGCGAGCGGGATGTTTGTGCTGCCTACAGACAAGGAGTCATTCCACTCAGCAATTTGTGGAAACATGGCGCCTATTGCAACACCGACTGCCATTGCTACAAAGATCCAAACGGTTAAATAGCGGTCTAGAAAGCTCATATTGGTGGCGGCATTGGAGCTTAAGGTTTGAGTTGTCATAGCATTTCTCGTTCGTTTATCGTCGAAAGGCGATGTATTTGCTTATAAAAATTCTCGACCTGTTATAACAAGCCAAGATGGCAATTTAGTTAAAAATTGAAGAAAACAACTGATTAAAATTATTCAGTGTTTCGCGATTTACTCGGTAGCATACCTTTGGCGGGTTAGGCTCTGCGTGAATTAAATTCGCTTGTTTCAAAATACGTAAGTGCTCGGACACTGTTGACTGTGCCAGACCAAGTTCAGAAACCAAGTCACTGTTCAAACAACCACCTAGCTTATCTAAGGTGAAAAGGATTTTAAGGATCCTCACACGAGCCGGATGTGACAAAGCTTTAGCTTGCTGAGCCAACACGGCTTCTTGTTCTAGCTGCTCTTCTGTCGAGCTTAGTGCCTGCTGATTAGCAAACGTACATTGATTTGACATAGTGTATATAGTTAATCGTCGAATTGCGATGCATTGTAGATCGAAAACTATTCCACTGCAAATATGAGATTTGACTTTATAAACTACGTCAATTTTATAAACAAAAACATATATTTGAGCTATATTGCCCTTAATCTAACAACAGAAGTATGGCTATGAGAATACTATTATTATTTATCTCACTTATCTTGGTTGGGTGTACACAGCCTCAGGTGCTAAAACCCATTGAGCCCGACACTAACTGGACTCAAGGTCAGTTGGAGAACGGCGTTAAATATCATATATACCCTACCGACGGTAACCCGGTCTCCTTACGCTTATACGTTCATGTAGGTTCAGCGCAAGAAACTGACCAACAGAAAGGGTACGCGCACTTTTTAGAGCATATGGCTTTCAATGGCAGTCGCCATTTTTCTTCCAATGACATTGTCGATATGTTTGAATCGAACGGCTTAACCTTCGGGGCTGATATCAACGCTTACACCAGCTATTACGAAACGGTCTACAAGCTCGACTTGCCAGATAACAAGAAACTTGATGATGGTGTGATGTGGCTGCGAGACATTGGTGACGGCCTTACCTTGTCTGCCAACGAAATTGAAAAAGAAAAAGGGGTCATTCAAGGAGAGATTCGCCGAACTCGTCCAGAGCACAAAAGCTTGTCCGAAAAGTATTACGATTTTCTGATTAAAGACACGGCGGTTGAAGGGCTTGACCCAGTGGGCAATGTTGATTCTGTCAACGGAGTCAGCTCTGAGTCACTCAGAGCCTTTTATACTAAGTGGTATCAGCCGCAATACAGCGAAGTGGTCATTACTGGTGACATAGACTCTGATGAAGCTGTGGCTTTAATCAACAAGCACTTTGCCGATTGGAAAGCCTCTCCTAGTGCAGGTAACAACTCGGTTGAAAAGGTCACCTTTGCCTTGGCAGATTATGTCGATACGATTGGCGAATTTGATGCGCCAAGCCTCAGCTTATTGATTAATCGCGCGCCATCAAAGATTGAACAGCGTAAACAGCTATTAGACTCATGGCTGGATGAAATTTCATTACAAATCATTCGTCAGCGGTTAGAAGCTGAGTACCAGAGTAAAGCACTGCCATTACAAAGCTTGGCGATCACGCCGTACTATATGAATTATCAGCGTAATGCATTGCTATCCGTGGCATTTGAAAAGGAAAACCGCCAAAAGGCACAAACGATATTTGTTGACTCATTAACGTCACTACGTGATTTCGGCGCAACTCAGAACGAGCTCGAGACGTCACTCGCTTATTATCAGCAGTTAATCACTGATCTAGACTACAACTGGGGGCAGCGTGATGCCGTAACGTTTGCTGAAGAGCGAGCATGGGCAATTTCTGTCGGACAAACCAGTCAGTCAAAATTAGATTATAAACAGAGCTTAGAAGAGCTGGTTAACACGACGAACCTCGAACGGATTAACCAACAAATCAACCACCTTCTTGCAGATGACTATGTCGTTGTGATCGGTGCAGATAAAGCGGAAGACATACAACAACTGCAAAGTCGTCTCTCTCCAATACGTAGTGATATCGCACAGAAAGGCGTTGCGCCTGCCGCTTTGATTCCAACGGCAGCAGAGCTTGCTAAGCCTCAGCAATCAGGTTCGATCGTCAATCAGACTATCGATAAATATGGTCATCACATTTGGACCTTATCGAATGGCATTGAGGTCATGCTTGAAACGGACTTTACTACGATAGATACGGTTAACATTGTATATGGAAGCCAAGGGGGTAAAGCCGCATTGGAGCCAGAGTTGTATGCCGCGTCTGAAATGGCGATCCCCGTGGTAATACGCAGTGGTGTCGGTGATTTCAATGGGACCCAATTTGATTCTTATTTAGCTAAGAACAATATTGAGGTGTTCCCATTTATTAATTTTACCCATCATGGTCTAGAAATTGGAGCGACCAAAGCTAAGTTGGCCGATGCGCTTAAAGTTATTTACAACATCTCGACGAATATCAATGTCGATCCTCGTCAAATTGAAGCGGTGCAGCAAGAGACGTACGCAAATCAACAGCGTTATTTAGCGACCCCTTACGGAAAGTGGGAAAGAGCAATCAATCGTAATAGCTACGAAAAGTCCAGCAGCCATTATTCGCTGAGTGCGCCAGATTATGCGATGGTGAATGAGCCGCAGATTCGTCAAGTTCATCAGGAGTTGTTTGCCAAGAATCGAGGCAATAAGTTGGTTATTGTCGCCAACATTACACCGGAAGAGCTCACGCCGTTATTACAATTCTACGTTGCGTCGATTCCACTGGACAAAGCATCGGCTCCAAACTACAAAGTTGCCTATAAGGCGGCGCCTCAAGCACGTGTAGATTTGGCCGAGCACAATGAACAAAACAGCATTTATTTGCTAAGAGTGACCAACCCATCAGCGCAGAGCACCAGTGCAAAAACAGCCTTTATGGACGATATGATCCAACGACTTCTTGCCAAGAAGTTAACCAGTTACGTTCGTGAAGAACTGGGGCTAGATTATGCGCCAGATGCCTACTCAGCGTCATTGGATCAAGAGCCAAGCACAGATTGGCTAATTGAAGCGCAAGTGGCTCCGCAAGATGTCACTAAGATCGAGGTCGCGGTTGATAAGGTTATGGCGGATATTGTTTCTGATGTGAGCGCTAAAGATTTTGAAACCGTCGCAAAACAGTTATCGACAGCGTTAACACCACTGCAAGATAAACCGATTGATCGAACTTGGTTCTACGCTCGATACTGGATGCATGGGTACGGCATTGGTTCTCTGAAGGATGTCAACGCGATGATTGATTCCATAACCGTGCAGGAGCTAAAACAGCGCATAGATGAGTCTTTTGGCGGTGCTGCTAATCGAAGCAAATATACTTTAACTCCGGCGAGTGGTAAGTAACGAACCATTCACTGACCAAAAAGCCGCGTTGAGACGCGGCTTTTTTTATGATTGGCTACCCAGTCTGCCAACCTTATGGCCGATGGCGTAGCTGACGATAGCAATAGTTGAGGTGATAAGAATGGCATAGACATAGCCAATCGTGGCACTCACGCCAAATCCCCAGACTATCGAAAAGACCAATCCTTGAAATGCTTCATAGGGCCATTGAATAACAGCAAAATGAGAATCCGCAGCGAGCAGGAAAATAGCACCTGCTAAGCTTGCGAACGTAAACAATAACCCAACTAAATTTGCGCGGTTCATAAGCAAGAGAAGATAACTGAAAACGCTATTTTATCTTGAATTCGGTGTTTACACTATTCCTCAAATGAGTAGTTATTTGTTAATGCTTGAACGTATCGTAACGAACAAAGTGATCAATTTGCTTGGCGACATAGGCACTATAAATCAGGCTGGTGTGGCTGTAAGGCGTCTCTATGTGATCCGTCATTCCTGTGATTTTGGTCTCTTCGACCGTCACAGTTCCATCGGATGGTAAGCCTCTATCCATCATAAACAGCGCTCGGGCGCCAATGGGCATAGTGCCTGCAATGCTGCCGAGTTTTTGCGGAAACTGCCACTCGTCTTGATGCTCTTTAAGTCCAAAGTGGGGAGAGTTGCCAAGTAAGGTTCCCATGCCAAGATTTTGAATGCGAGTGACAATTGAAGCGCCTTGTAGCGGTGAGCCTATAGCCACGACATGAGAGATGGAAGACGCGCGGCTTTGGCGCGCTTGGAGATACTGCTTAATCACTATCCCCCCCAAGCTATGACCAACCAATATATTCGGCATGGTATCGCTTAGCGCCTTATCAATTTTGGAGAACAAACGTTGTTGATTAATGGCAACACTGTTGTATGTCAAGACCTTGGTTCGATAGCCTAAGTTTCTAAGCTTACGGCTCAAAGGTTGCATCACCATGCCATGCATATACAGTCCATGTAGAATGATGATTTTCATAAATGCTCCTCACAACGCTATGTCGTTACAATAAAGCTTTTGTCTGCCTTATTTCTACTAAAAAGCTTCCTAATAGTGCAATTATTCTAGGAAAAGCGACAGCCGACATAGTGAACTAGGCCGGCTGATGTGTATTTTGACTATGAGGCTTTGGTGAAGCGGAATGTTTGTAGCTGGTTTTGCTTGTTATCCATAAAGGCGAAGCTCGATAAGCTCCATACATTTTGTCCCGCAAAACCAAGCTCGACGTGAATGTCTGCGGTGTTGATGCCTTGATAAATAACATCACTGACATTCGTTGGATAAAATACATAACGGTTGGTATTTGGTTGAAATTCACCAGCAAAACGGACTTCAACTTGAGTCGCATTATTGGTGACGTTCAACTGGTAGCCACTCTCAGGAGTGAATGAGAATGCGGCGGTCAAATCTATACCTTGACGGTTGCTGACGGCAATGTTTGCCTGTGTCGTACTGGCGAGCGTACCACTGGCATCAATCGGATCGAGATCGTTTAAAGAATTGTCGTGGTTTTGAATAGACACGTTCCAGTTGCCAACGAAGTGGTTTAACTCTTGCCAGCTTTGTTGAGTGTTAGGCTGGTTTGCATGGTTGCCTATCGAGGCAATAGCATCGTCACGTGAGTTTGCGCGCATACCCTCTCTATTGTCTTGCACATCGGCTTGTGCGCCAGCGACACCACCAGTCACACCACCAGCGATTGCGCCCTTTACCGCTAACTCAGGTTCGCCGGTCAGTGCTCCGAGAGTTAAGCCTAGTAATGCGCCTCCTGCTGCACCTTGTTTTGTCATTGCGTTAGGGTCGTCTTCTCCTGGTGTCACACAGCCTGTTAAGAGAGGGGCACATAGGCCAGCAAGTAACGCATACTTGATTGTTTTGTTCATGGTATAGCTCCAAAGTCGGAAAGTTAGAAACCAAACTAGGTAGCTAAGGTCAGCAGATTATCAGCGCGAATCGTTGGTTTGTATCCAAATGTAATCCAGTGATCGCAGTCTCACGTGTCGCGATAGGCTTTATTGGGAAAGATTGGTCGCCGTTATGATATTTAATTTGAATTAACGAATGGATAACCATTTGCTAAAGACAAACGAGCAGGGTAGGTAAAGAAAAAACGCCACGGTTTAAGAACTAAACGGTGGCGTTTACTAGGTCGTAGTGTGATTAGGCTAGTCGATGTTGACCAGAGAATCGCGGTTTAGATCTTGAATGCTCTTGGCTCCCGTTAGTGTCATTGCCACGCGCATCTCTTTTTCGTATAGATCGAGTAGGTTTTCCACACCTGCTTGACCTTGAGCGGCCAACGCGTAGATGTAAGAACGTCCAAGCATGGCGCAGTCCGCCCCCATGGCGAGCATGCGAACAACGTCTAGACCAGTACGAATACCCGAATCAACGAAGATCTTCATATCGCCTTTTACCGCGTCAGCGATGGAAGGCAGCGCTTTTGCTGAAGACATGACACCATCGAGTTGGCGACCGCCGTGGTTGGATACCACAATGCCGTCGGCACCAAAACGTACTGCGTCTTTTGCATCTTCTACATCAAGAATGCCTTTGATGACCATAGGACCGTCCCAGAAATCACGAATCCACTCAAGGTCTTTCCAGCTAATGGAAGGATCGAAGTTATCACCTAACCAGCCAATGTAGTCTTCAAGCTTGGTTGGTTCGCCGCGATAAGTCGAGATGTTGCCAAGATCGTGTGGTTTACCAAACAAGCCGACATCGAATGCCCATTGAGGGTGACGCATGGCTTGGAAAACGCGACGAGCGGCTGCATTCGGACCACTCATACCGGAGTGCATGTCACGGTAGCGAGCCCCTGGTACCGGCATATCAACAGTGAAGACGAGAGTTGTTACGCCAGCAGCCTTTGCACGCTCTAATACATTTTTCATAAAGCCACGGTCTTTAAGAACATACAGCTGGAACCACATAGGACGTTCAATGGCAGGGGTCACTTCTTCGATCGGACACACCGATACGGTAGACATGGTAAAAGGGATGCCTTTGTTTTCGGCGGCTTTTGCGGCTTGAACTTCGCCGCGTCGAGC
Organism: Vibrio sinaloensis DSM 21326; assembly: GCF_000189275.1. GTDB lineage: Bacteria > Pseudomonadota > Gammaproteobacteria > Enterobacterales > Vibrionaceae > Vibrio > Vibrio sinaloensis. Next base: position 82,453 of record NZ_AEVT01000098.1, read on the forward strand.
GTACATACCGGTAAGGCCGACTGGAGAAAGGGCGATGGGTAGCGCCATCTTCTCACCAAAAATCTCGGTATCTAGACTCAGTTCAGACATGTCATTCAGAACACGCTGCTTAAGCGCGATCTCTGCTAAATCTTCGGTGTTGCGTCTCAGCGTATGCTCACCGTACGACCCACCATCAATATAGTGGAACAGGAATGGTGGTAGCTTAGATTTTGCCGCTTTGCGGTAGTCAGTTGAAGCAGAGATAATCATAATTCAATCCTACAATGGTGGTTTTGTCTTTCTATGAAGACTAGATCATTAACTGGTTAAGGTGGCGTTAATACCCGCTTGGAGTGACACTAGTGCCGTTCTTGTCAGGGGATGAGTATTAACGCCAAGTTTTCAGTGCGGTTATTTCAATAACGCATCGGTCACGTGGAAGCCGTAAATGGCTATCAAACCGATAACGCCAGTGACGACTAAGTAGTAGAAGGTTGGGATAATGGTTTTGCGCAGTGTTGCCCCTTCACGTCCAAGAAGACCTACAGTTGCAGAAGCGGCAACGACGTTGTGAATTGCAATCATGTTACCTGCGGCAGCACCTACTGCTTGAAGAGCGACAACGACGGCGCTAGAAATCGACAGCGTTTGGGCAACTTCAAACTGGAACTGGCTAAACATCATGTTAGATACTGTGTTTGAACCCGCGATAAACGCACCCAGCGCACCAACCGTCGCACTCAAAGCAGGGAAGGCATCACCGACAAGGCCAGCAGCAAAGTTTGCTGTGGTCACTGGCATGCTCGCGAGGTCTGCGCCATTAATACCTGAGTTAATAAAGATACGAACCATAGGAATGGTAAACACAAGCACGAAACCAGCACCGATCAGTGTTTTGCTTGATTCACCAAGCGCTTTGACTAGAGGCGTCGCGCTACGAGCTTGCAGAAGTACAGCGACGAGAGCGACAAACACTAAGATGCCACCTGGGAGGTAAAGAGGCTGAATCGCCGTACTAATACCTGTTTCACCAAGGATGTTAGCAAAGGAAAGGCTCACACCTGTCAGCATGGCTTTGAAATCAGCGCTTACGCGACTAGCAACTAACACGATGGCCAGCAGTACGTAAGGGAACCAAGCCATTACCATGCTCATCGGTTTAGTCTTATCATCCGCTAAATCAATCTTCAGTGAACCTAACCACTCAGAAGGCCACTTGTCTTCAGATTCAAAGTCCCACGTTGTTTTTGGAACAAGGAAACCACGTTTTGCTGCAGAAACGACGATAGATAGGCCAACAAGACCACCAATCAGCGATGGGAACTCGGCACCTAGGAAAACGCCTGTCAAAGCATAAGGGATGGTAAATGCTAGGCCAGCGAAGATAGCGAAAGGCAGAATGTCTAGGCCTTCTGTCCAGCTCTTATTTTTGCCGAAGAAGCGGGTTAACATCATCGCCATTAGAACCGGGATTAGTGTACCCACTGTCGCGTGGATCATGGCAACGCTTGACGTGATTTGTTGCAAGTAGGCATCCCAAGTAGAGCCGTTGGCAATCAGGGCTTCTGAGATATTGTGCGTGTCTAAACCTTTGTTTACACCCACTATGATAGGCGTACCCACCGCACCGAAAGAAACCGGCGTTGATTGGATCATCATCCCCATCAATACCGCAGCGAGCGCAGGGAAGCCAATCGCTACAAGTAACGGTGCTGCGATTGCCGCCGGGGTACCAAAGCCAGATGCGCCTTCGATGAAAGAACCAAAACACCATGCAATGATGATGGCTTGTACACGGCGGTCAGGAGAAATATTGGTGAAGCCGTTACGAATGGTCGAGATGGCTCCGGTGTGCTTAAGCGTGTTAAGCAAGAAGATAGCGCCAAAGACAATCCAAAGGACAGAGACAGTAATGCCAAGACCTTGGAACACAGACGCTAATACACGTGTTGTAGACATGTCCCACCCAAACAGGGCGATGACAACCGTTAGGCCAAATGCAACAGGCATTGCGCGTTTGGCTGGCCAGTTAAGGCCGACTAGTAAAATGGCAGCCACCACTATCGGTGAGAAAGCCACTAGGGCAAGTAAAGTTTCACTCATTGGTACATCCTCGTACAGGCAGACCCGATCACTTTATTGAAAGGGATAACTTCTCAAATCAGGATTCTGAAGAATCTCTTAGATTTTATATTTGTGATAATTGTGTTAATTCGGGGTGAATTTACCCCTTTATTTTTTATGAATATAGGGAAATAATGAAAATAATTAATTCCAAAAATGACATAATAAGATGCGTGCAGACGATTTAATCCTGTTTTCACAGGTAGTAGAAATGGGCAGTTTTAGTAAGGTCGCAGAGATAAATAACCTTACAAATTCGGTAGTTAGCAAAAGAATCGCACGTTTAGAAGAAGAATTGGGCGTGCAATTATTATATCGAACAACGCGTAAATTGACTCTCACTGAAGCAGGTAAGGCGCTGACCCACGGAGCGAAAAATGTGAAGCAAGCCACCTTAGAGGCTATGGATGCAGTTTCGGGCTTTGGTGAGAATATAAGCGGTCACATCAAAATGTCAGTGCCTACCATTTCTGGTGATTTAATTTTAGCCGATGCCGTTGCCGAGTTTTGTAACACTCATCCAGGCTTAAGTGTCGATATGTCCCTTGATAATCGATTTGTTGACTTAGTTGAAGGTGGTTATGACTTAGTCATTCGCACCGGGTATTTAGAAGACTCGAGCCTAATTGCTCGTCATATTCTGGACTCACAGTGGGTGGTTTGCGCTTCTCCTGCTTATATTGCTCGAAATGCAAAACCGGTAAAACCGGAAGATTTAACCCAGCACAACTGCCTACAGTATGCTTATCAGACAACAGGGGCGAGTGAATGGGAGTTTAAAGGTAAAGAGGGCAACTATATTGTTAGAGTGTCGGGTTCGTTCTCTACGGACAATGCAACGGCCTTGCGCAAAGCGGCCTTAGGTGGGCATGGCATCGCTTATGTACCTCGCTGTCTGGTTTATCATGATATCCGTAATGGTCAGTTGGTGGATCTGTTTCCAGAGCTGGTCGGTAAGCGACTCGGCATTTATGCGGTGTACCCTTTTACTCGACAACCGCCCAACAAGGTAAAATTGTTAATTGAACACATTCGCGCGCGTTATCTGGCGATTTCCCACTACTTCTAAATCTTGTCTTTGCCGATAGAAAGGTCCGATAAAAAGAAAAACGCCGACGCATCCATGCGTCGGCGTTATGTCGGCGGCCAAACCGAATATTATAAGCTTAGGCGGCTTCTTCTGATTCGTCCAAGTCAAATGACGCAGCAATCAGTTTTTTGGTGTAATCGTTCTGTGGGTTATGGAAAATCTCGTCGGCAGTGCCTTGCTCCATAACTTCCCCTTTTTGCATGACTAATACTCGATCAGACAATGCTTTAACTACACTTAAGTCATGGCTAATAAATAAGAAGCCGATGTTGTGTTTCTTCTGGATGTCTTTAAGCAAATCAATGACCGTTAACTGAACAGAGCGGTCAAGTGCGGATGTTGGCTCATCAAGTAGAATAAATGAAGGCTCAAGGATTAAGGCACGAGCAATTGCAATGCGCTGACGCTGACCACCAGAGAATTCATGCGGGTAACGGTTGATCGAGTGTGGGTCCAGTCGCACTTCTTCCAGTGCTTGGCGAGCTCGCTGCATTCTTTCCGCTTTGGTAACATGAGGTTGGTGAACCGTTAAACCTTCGGTAATGATTTCACCGATCGTCATACGCGGTGACAAAGAGCCATATGGGTCTTGGAATACCATTTGAACATCTTTCTTAAGGTCGAAACGTTCCTTATCACTTAATTGACTAATATCTTGTCCTTTAAAGTGAATGTCACCACTGCATGGTAAAAGGCCGATCAATGCACGTCCAAGCGTTGATTTACCAGATCCAGACTCTCCAACAATACCGAGGGTTTCGCCTTGCTTTAGCTCAAGGGAGATGCCTTTCACCGCTTCAAAGTATTCGTTCTTGCTAGCAATAAAGTGAGATTTAATAAGGAATTTAACTCGAATGTCATCGGCTTTTAAAAGCGCAGGAGCGTGCTCTTCGATAGGGTCTTTACCACCACGTGGAATTGAGTTAATCAGCATCTTAGTGTAATCATGCTGCGGGTTAGCAAATAGCTCCTGACATTGACCTTCTTCAACAACGTCGCCTTTACACATGACCACGACGCGATCGGCTAGGTGCTTAACGACACCGAGATCGTGAGTGATGAACAAAATAGCCATCCCCAGCTTTTGTTGAATCTCTTTTATCAGATTCAAAACCTCGGCTTGAACGGTTACGTCAAGTGCAGTGGTCGGTTCGTCGGCGATGAGAATATCAGGCTCGTTGATCAGCGCCATGGCGATCATGATACGTTGCAACTGACCACCAGAGAATTCATGTGGATACTTGATGTAAGCCTGCTCTGGGTTTGGTAAATGCACTAGGTTGAACAGTTCAAGTACTTTGTTTTTGGCTTGAGAGCGTGAAACCGGGCGGTGACACATGATTGCTTCCGCGACTTGAATACCCACGCGCATGTAAGGGTTCAGAGAGGTCATTGGCTCTTGGAAAATCATGCCAATGCGATCACCGCGGATCGACTGCATCTCTTTCTCTGATTTGTCGAGCAGCTCTTCACCTTCAAAAATAATCTTTGATTGAGAATGAACAATGCCATTGTTAGGAAGCAGTTGCATCAGGGCGTTCGTTGAAACGGATTTTCCGCTCCCTGATTCGCCTACAATGGCAAGAGTTTCGTTTTTAAACAGCTCAAAGTTCACATCCTTAACCGCGTCAACGATGCCATCGTTGGTGGTAAAGCTAACTGAAAGGTTTTTCACCTCTAGTATTGGCGTCTGTGACATTTTAGTTCCTTTATAGTTTTAATTTATTACGCGAGGGCTCTCCGCTGCACCGTGGTAGCTTTTCAACGTTGCAAAGTGGTGGTGAGCTTTTTGTACTTGCTCGAACTCAAGCATCCATTGTGCGTTGCGTTGGGCTGTGCAAAACGCTCCCATATGACGGAGAAGCTCTTCGCTATTTTTTTCTAGGACATGGTGAGTCGCTTTCACTAAGTCCGACGTCTCGATAGACATAAACTGAAGCAGAGCATAACTCTGATTCAGAAGATCAAAGGCCTGTTGATGTTGACCTATCTTATTCAAGATTTCTGATTGAGATACCGCTGCATCGCGCAAGCCAGTAAGCAGGCAACTGAACTGACAAGGTTTCGTCTCATCACAGCTGATTGCAGATTGAATGTGCCCTGGGAGATGGCTAAGAACTTGATCGTATAGGTAGTGGGCTTCTGGCCAGTGTCCTTGTTCCAATAATTGCTCGGCTTTTAGATAATGTGACCAGCACTGTTGTAGATCCATGTTCGATAACTCCACCAAAAATTTGATAGAGCATATTTAAATGTAATTCATTATCGATTGCAAATAATTCTCATTTAATTGCAGTGTTGCAGTAAGTATTTGAGTAATAATTGACCACTTAACCTTGAATTCTGCCTAAGTCACTAAAATATAACTAAATATGGCCTAAACTAAGGCAAGATAGACCGAATAAGAACTACAACAAGGAAAGATGATATGGCAATTCAACGACTAGAAGCGAGCCAGCTATACCATGCTGCGGAGTTGGAAATACTGCCGAGCAAATCAACCAAAGAGTTGGCTCCAATTGATGAGATTGTGGGGCAGGAACGTGCTCAAAAAGCGGTAGAGTTTGCTATGTCCATTAAAGAAAAGGGCTATAACATCTACGCGATTGGTCAAAATGGGCTGGGTAAGCGCACTATGATTTTGCGTTATCTCAATCGCCATAAACATGATGAAAATGAACTGTTCGATTGGTGTTACGTTGCTAACTTCGAAGACATTCGAACGCCTAAAGTACTTAAACTGCCTTGTGGGGTGGGAAGTAAATTAAAGCAAGATATTGAAAAGCTGGTGGCAAAATTGCTTAATGCGATGCCGCTGGCTTTTGATAACGAACTCTATTATAGCCGTGCCGACAGGCTCAAAAACCAATTGGCTCAGAAGCAAGAAGCTGAGTTATCTGTCATCACCAAGGAAGCCAAGTCAAAAGGGATAAGCCTGACCATCACCACACAAGGTGACTATCAATTTGTCGCAATGAATGGTGACGATCTCCATAGCGAAGAGAGCTTTGATGCCCTTAGTAAGAAAGAGCAGGAATACTTTGGCGCGACGATTGATGACTTAGAGGTCCAATTGCGTAACATGGTGCGTCAGTTAACTGAATGGGAAGAAGCGTACAGCGAAAAAATTAAAAAACTGAATGATGATGTCACCTTGGACGTCATCACGCACTTTATCAAGCAGTTGAAGAAAGACTATTCCGGCTACCCAGAAATCAAAACATATCTGACTGAACTGCAGCAAGATATCGTCGAAAACGCCGATATTTTCTTGGAGCAAAGTGCCGAGCAAGGTGAAGTCGCTACGGCATCGTTGGATAAGAAACTCCCTCGTCGATACAAGGTTAACGTATTAGTAAGCCGTAAAGAGAGCGAGTTTCCAATTGTGGTAGAAGAGAACCCAAACTATCACTCACTATTTGGTTATGTTGAGACGGCCACCTTTAAAGGTACCGTGTTTACCGATTTCTCATTGATTCGCCCAGGCAGTTTGCACAAAGCCAATGGTGGCGTATTGCTGATGGATGCACAGAAGGTGTTGGAGCAACCTTATGTGTGGGATGGCCTCAAGCGAGCTTTACGGGCTCGTCAGTTAAGCCTGACTTCACTTGAAAAAGAAGTCACCTTAACAGGGGCAGTATCGCTTGACCCGGAACCAATCCCATTGGACGTGAAGATTATTCTGTTTGGCGACTATCGAACGTATCAGTTGCTTCAACATTACGATCCAGAGTTTAGCGAGCTGTTCCGAGTGACGGCGGATTTTGAAGACGAAATGCCGCGCAGCCCTGAGTCTGAGCTGCAATACGCTCGCTTTATTTCCAGCGTGGTGAATGACAACAATATGTTGCACTGCGATAAGAAAGCCATTGCGCGCATCATTGAGCACAGTTCTCGCTTAGCTGGCGACCAAACTAAGCTATCACTCCACTCCGCCAACATTGCGAACCTATTGAGAGAGTCTAATTATGTGGCAAGGCAGGCGAACTCGAATATGATTCGTTCTAGCCACGTTGAAGAAGCGCTCGCCAATCAAGAGCTACGTGTCAGTCGGTTAAAAGACAGCGTGATGGAAGGGTTCATCAATGGCACGACTTTGCTAAAAACGGAAGGGGCAGCCATCGGCCAGGTCAACGCACTTTCGGTGCTCAGTACCAGTGAGTACATGTTTGGTGCTCCTAACCGTATTACGGCAACGACTTGTTACGGTGAAGGGGATGTGATTGATATTGAGCGTAGTGTCGACCTAGGTGGCAGCATTCACTCGAAAGGGGTGATGATCTTGTCTGCTTACATGTCTTCGGTATTTGGTAAAACTGCTAAGGTTCCGCTTAATACCACGATTACCTTTGAGCAATCTTATGGTGGTGTCGATGGTGATAGTGCCAGTATGGCCGAGTTCTGCGCGGTTGTATCGGCTTTCTCCAAACAGGCTAATAGACAGGACATCGCGATTACGGGCTCGATGAACCAGTTTGGTGAATCACAACCTATCGGCGGTGTGAATGAAAAGATTGAAGGCTTTTTCGATGTGTGTGGAATTAAAGGAAGACATAACGAGCAAGGGGTGGTGATCCCTCGCTCTAATATGCATAACCTGATGCTTCGCCCTGATGTCGTAAAAGCGGTAGAGAGGGGAGAGTTCCACATCTGGGCTATCGATCATGTCACGGAAGCGATTGAGTTGTTTACCGGAAAATCAGCGGGTGAAGCAAGTGACGAAGGTAGTTACCCAATCGATACTATTTTCGGTATCGCCCAGGCTAAGCTCAACGCATTGCGAAAATAAACTTCAGTAAAGGAAAAAGGTCTAGCGGTTGCTAGACCTTTTTTATTGGCTTATATCCAAAGTTGGCTTATCGGCATCTTCCGCTCGTAGTGGTACGCAATTTGAGCTTGCAGCAATTCTGCAGTTGCTACCGCGTCAGTGAGCGCATGATGAGGCGTATACTGAGGAAGGCCATATCGGCTCCGACTGGCCCCAAGCCTGACTGACTCAGGTTTGCGTCCTCTCATTTTGTTTAACAAGCCACCGTTTTCTTTTTGCTGCCAAAGCGTTTCTATATTCATGGTATCCACCACGGGAAACTCGATGCCTTCTTGAATACGGGTTTGCAGCGCTCGATTAAAGAACTCCCGTTCAATGCGTTGATAGTGGACAACCATGATTCGGTTACTCATTTCAGCCAACACTTGCGGGTAAACTTCGGTTAAATCAGGAGCATCCAATACGTCACTATGGGTGATGCCGTGGATGACGACCGATTCTTCTGCCAGTGGCTTTCTCGGTCTCACGGTCCAATGTTTGGCCTGATTAACCAAAATCCGGTTGAGCGTGAAAGGCACGGTGCCAATGGTGATGATGTCATCTTGTTCAGAGTCGAGCCCAGTGGTTTCGAAGTCCATCGCCAGAAAGGTAACTTCATCAAGCGGGGTGTCTGCCTCAGGTATTCCCGCTTGATAGTACGCTTTAAGTTGTTCGTTGCGTGCACTTTCTAGCTTACGCTTAAACTTGGTAGACCAGTCAATGCTGGGAGGGCTCATGATTTTATTAAACATCTAGCCTCCTATTTAAAATTATTGCTGGCTTGGTAACGGAACTTGAGGAAGTTTTGCGCGTTGCTCAAGATCTGGAATGCATCCTTTAAGTTGCGACGCTCAAAGTCAGATAAGTTCTCTGGCTCAATGTTGTTATCTGGTTCAGTTTGGTTTTCAACATCGTAAGCTTGATGGCGAATACGAACCATAGAGATGAACTCTAATGCATCGCGGAGATCGCGCGCTTTACCTTTAGGCAAAATTCCGGCTTCATGGACGTCGTCTAACCGTTCAAATGAGTTCTTCGACCGGGAACCCACCGCGAGTGCATGGACGCGAATCAAATCTGCTAGCGGCGCGGTACCTCGACGTTTTAAGTTAATCGAGTTCTTGTGTTGGCCGTCTTTCTCCATCACGAAATCTTTGAAGAAGCCAAGTGGCGGCGTACGATTCATCGCATTACGAGCTAAACAAGCGAGGAAGCGGTTGTTTTTGCGTGCACGTCGTATGATGAAGCCATTCAACTGCTCTGCCCATTTTAAGCGTCCATAAACACCATCTAAGTCGAAGAAAATCGAAGCGTTTAGCAGCGCCTTAGGATTTGGGTTATCAATCCAATCGGCAAAACATTCTTCCCACTCTGTGCGTGTCATTCGCCATTCAGGATTGGTCGCCATTATGTCGCCGGTGCAGTAGGTGTAGCCGCACTTATCAAGGCCGTCACAGACGCGTTTTGCTAGCTCGGCAAAGTAGGCGTCATGCTCGTCTTTTATATAGGTGTTATCGAGAATGATGGCATTGTCTTGGTCTGTCACTAACAGTTGTTCATCTCGCCCCATTGAGCCAAGCGCGACAAAACAATACGGCACGGGTGGCTCGCCGAGCTCTTCTTCCGCCAGTTCAATGATGCGTTGTTTGAAGCTACGGCCTATGACGGACATCGCGCTGCCGACCATATGTGAGTTTGCGTCTTCGTTGACTAAGCGAACGAAGCTGTCTTTTACCTGCTCGGACAAACTCGCCAGTTCTTCAATCGATTGTTGTTGGAAGATACTGCTCACCAATAACAGCGAGTTTTGCGATTCGTAACGAACAATATCGGTTGCTTCGATAATACCTATTGGCTGCTTATCTTTGAGTACAGGGAGATGATGCACGTTGTAGCGCAGCATGGTTAACATGGCTTCATAGACGTAAGCATTGTGGTCAAGAGAGATCACTTCCGTCGTCATCACCGATGAAACGTTATCGCTCGGATCTAAGCCTTGAGCGAGGACGCGAGTACATAAGTCTCGGTCAGTAATGATTCCGACTAGCGGACTATGATCATCTTCATCATCTTCGAGCACATCTGGGTTGATGATCAGTAGGGAAGAGACATTTTCTTCGGCCATTTTAATCGCCGCATTCTGAATAGACTCAGATTGGTCGATATACGGCGCTTCACCGGTTAAAAGGGTACGGACCTTGGACGTGGTGAGGTCGTTTTGTTCGTTGGTACTTGAAACGGCTTGACGAAGGCGAGCGTTGTCTTCGACTTCGACAAAATCGGCAAACACTTCTTGAGTATCGTAGAGCTCCTGAAAAACAGATTCCGGAATGCAATAGAGTAGTGTGTCTTTGGTTGCTTTGGCAGGGAAGCGGACTTTGTTATTAGTCAGCAGACCCATTTGTCCAAATAGAGCCCCTTCGTCTAAGCGGTTATAAAGTTCACCCTTACGACGGTACACTTCGACCACGCCACTTCTCACCATGTACAAGTCATGAATCTCATCGCCAAAGTGGATCACCGGAGTGTCTTCACGAAAGTACGAAATCTCAACGTGTTTGGTGACAAAGTTCAGTACTTCGTCTTCTAACTCGTCAAAAGGGGGATGCTGGGCGAGGAAGTTTTTGATTTCCAGTAGTTCTGCTTCCATGGAGAGTTCCGTGTTTGCTGCTTGATGATCCAATGGTACATGATCTCAAGCGGTTTTGGGTGGAATCTCTGTTATCGCACTTAAAAAATAAAGGCTTAGGAAAATTCCTAAGCCTTTATTCGATGTTATTCGCTGATTAACTTAACCCTATGATGTTGCCGTCGTCATCAAGGTCTAAGTTCATAAATGCGGGTTTGTCTGGCAGACCGGGCATGGTCATTACGTTGCCACACAGAGCATAGATAAACCCAGCGCCAGCGCAAAGCCTCAACTCGCGCACTGGGACGTCAAAGTGCGATGGTGCACCTTTAATCGAGCCTACGGTTGAAATAGACAGCGGCGTCTTCGCTAAGCAGACGGCAAGGTTATCGAAGCCGTGTTTTTTAAGTTCGGTCAGTTGCTGCTTTGCAGTATCACTAAGGGTGATGCTCGCAGCACCATAGCCAGACTCAGCAACCGCCATAAGCTTTTCTTCCGTAGTCTGTTCAAACTGATAAAGCGGTTTAAATTGGCGGTCATTCTTGGTTTGGGCGATCACTTTGTGCGCAAGCTCTACCGTTCCGAGGCCTCCTTTGGCAAATCCTTCACTAATCGCGACCTCAACATTGTTGGGTAGCGCTTCTATCATGGACTTAAGCTGTTCAAGCTCGGCTTCGCTATCTTGTGGGAAGCGGTTAATGGCGACAACAGCGGGCACGCCGTATTTGTTCACATTATTGATGTGCCATTTTAAATTTTCAAACCCAGCGGTCAGTGCGTCTGAATCTGGATTAAACAGGCTTTCTGGTATGGCTTGTCCGGGCTTTAAATCGTACAGCCCGGAATTTGCCTTAAGGCCACGCAGGGTTGCAACGATTACCGCACAATCTGGCGCTTTTCCTGACATCTGCGCTTTGATGTTGCACGCTTTTTCAAATCCCATGTCTGAGCCAAAGCCACCTTCAGTGACGGTGAAGTCACCCAATTTAGTAGCGATGTTGTCGGCAATGATCGAAGAGTTTCCGTGGGCGATATTCGCAAATGGGCCTGCGTGGATAAGGGTTGGGACACCTTCTAAAGTCTGCATTAAGGTCGGTTCAATGGCTTCTTTCATGCTAACAGCCATCGCACCAGCAACTTGCAAGTCTTCTGTGGTAATGGGGTTACCGTCAACATTGTAAGCGACGACAATCCGACCAATTCGATTGCGTAAATCTTTGAGATCTGAGGCGAGCGCAAGCACTGCCATCAGCTCAGAAGCGGCAGAGATATCAAACCCGTCTTCACGTTCGAAGCCATTGATGGTTTTATCTGCTTCATTGCGACCGACAGTGACCATGCGCAGGGCGCGATCATTGTGGTCCATAACACGCTTCCATACGACTCGCTGGGGATCGATACGAAGAGCAGCCAGGCCACTGCGAGCTTCAAAGTCGTCATAACCATTACGCTGCTCGTGATAAATACGCGCGTCAATGGCCGCGGCGGCGAGGTTGTGGGCAGCTGTTACCGCATGTATATCACCAGTGAGGTGCAAATTGAGTTCTTCCATTGGTGCGACTTGCGAGAATCCACCTCCAGCAGCTCCGCCTTTCACACCAAATACAGGACCCATAGAGGGCTGACGAATACAAGCCGTGACGGAGTGTTGTAGCTTTGCGATACCTTGGGCGAGACCAATGGTCGTTACGGTTTTGCCTTCACCCAATGGTGTTGGGGTGATTGCGGTGACCAGAATTAGCTTACCTGTCGTTTTATGTTCAAGGCGCTTTAGGCTAGCTAGGGAGACTTTTGCTTTGTATTGGCCTTGGCTATGGAACTCACCCGGCTCCAAACCCGCTTGTTGAGCCACCAGTGAGATCGGCAGCAGTGAAGTCGCGCGACAAATTTCAATATCGGACAGCATAAAACCCTCTAAATAGACACACAAAAAGTGAGGCAAACGTTTGCGGAAGAATAATAGCGTTAAAAAGTAGGTTGTAAAGCGATAGTTTTAGTTTGTCGTAAACTTTACCTGAAATTGTCTGTCGAATAAATGTGTGGTTTGTCGATAAGTGACAGTAAGGGGGAAACTCGTATCTCATGGATAAAAAACGCCCCGCGTGATAGCGGGGCGGCTGTATCAGTACCAATCATCTTCAGGAAATAGCCTTCCTTCCGGAGCGTAGGGGTCGTCATCAAAGGGGTGCTCTGATTTGGTTCTTAAGCTTTCCAGCTGATGCTCAAGCATCTTCACGGTATCGTAATCACCCTCAGAACAAGCGACATAAATCTGTTGCTCCAGTACTTTAATGCTATCTTGAATTCCCATATTAACCTCCTGTGAGCAGTTTTCCTGCTTAGATGGTTCTACCTATTTTCAAAACGATTATAGTCCAGCAATCCAAATTCGATCGGTTGATTTTGTTGATACCAGCGATGAACACGGTCGCTAAAAGGCCAGAACTGGGAAGAACTGCGACGTATTGCAAAGCGATCCAATAACTTAACGTAGTCTTCCTCCGAGCGCATATTTTTTAGCCCATCAACCAAGGTCTGAATTTCAGATTCCTTGAGAGATAAATACGCAGCAGGATAACTGCCGATCACTCCACGCACTAAGGTTAAGTCATCGTTCTCTGGATCGCGATTGCTCTCTTCGTCGAACAAACTTGAGATGTTGGTATGCGCATTGTTGTGCAATAAAGTAAATAGCTGATCGTCGCCGCTGTTTGATTCAATCATCAACATGGTGATCTGTGGCAGATAAAGCAAGCCTTCTCCTTTAATGTGGTTAATGCTATTGAGCAAAAATTCGTTATCAAGGCTAAGCCCGGTTTGTTCAATGTCATAGCGATGATTAAGGACTGGGGCGAGCTGCGTTTTTAAAATATCGTACAGTTCAGCTTTTGGATTATCGGTCTGATAGCGGACTTGTGTCGGCTGATCGAAAGGCGCGACATTACGCTGCAAAAATTGGCTTAGCTGAGGGCTTTGGTCTTGATACCAACTTGATTGTTCTTTGTGGCGAACGTCTCGTGGTAGCAGTGCGACGAAATTACTTTCGCCCTCTAAGCGCAAAAAGTCCATAAACATCCGAGTGATTAGCTGATGGCCGAAGTTGCCGTAAACATCGAAACCCGCAACCAACAAGTAATGGATACGCTCAATTAACGCGTAGTCGAGTACCCAAGCGGTCTTCGGTGGAGTGCCGACTAGACCTTGAACGACGGAAGCACTGTCAAAGTGACGAAAAACGGTTAATGCGGCATTGGGGTTGGTGCCATTACCCGTCCAAAGTACGTCGGTGGTGAGATACTGGCCGTTTTCAAACCAACCATTGATGAACTCTGATTTTGCTTTTAGGTAACGCGCTTGCTGGCGTGAATAAGAAACCCAACTGCTAATAGGCAGTGTATTACTTTCTAGCTCGCCAGGCAGTTTTAAGTTGTCTGCTTGCGAACGATAGAAGTCGTTAACCTCCGGAATGTCCGCTTTGTCTGGATCAAGGAAAAATACCCAGAAACGATCATTTATAACATTGAGCGCGAGCTGGCCACGACAAACCGGGCCTTTGATGAACGCGTTAATGGTGTTCTGCGAATTATCGAGCATAAACTTAAAGCGTGCTTTAACCGGTAGGTCAATAAAGGCAGTCATCGGGTTTGCTGCGATCTCCGGTTCATAGCCTGGTAGTTTGGCGACATCGTAATCGGCTTCGATAAACCACGTTTTCCAATCTTGCATTCGTTTTTCATTGAGCGCGAAGGGCATATGGGTTTTATCGACAATGGTGCCTTGCTCAGGAATCAAACGGTAATAAACGCGCTCGACTTGTGGATCATCATAGGGGCGGCGCGTTGTAATGCGCTCGACGGGTTGACCTGGTGGTGTTGTAGAACGGACTAAGGTAAAGAAACGCGGGCTTTCTTCGTTGAGGTCGGAGAAATACAAGTGAGATAGGAAAAGGTGTTCGTAGAGGTAGCGAGCAGACAACTGCACTTTACGCGCGCTTTTATTGAGCATGTCCTCATACTCGTTCACTAAGTTTTGTTGCTCTGGGGTGAGTGGTAACGGCGCGTTCATCTTGGCACCGTCTTGCAGCCAGCTCATTAATGTCGCGTACTCTCGGTTGCTCAAGTTAGGCATACCATAAGGCATCCCCCATGTCGGGTAGTCTTGCTCATACTGCTGATACTCTTCGATTGTCGGACAGACTTGAGTGCGATCAACTGAGAAGTCAAAGCCAGTGAGTTGAGTCTCTTCTGGTAGTGGATGGTTCTGCTTTTGTTGCAGCATTTTGGCGACTAAGCCAGCTTCAATATTGGCGGTCGGGGTCTGGATGCGTTCATTCAATACTGGGTGAAAACCCATATCTCGCCATTGTGATGTGCTTTGTGCGTCCTCGAACAGGCGGCTAGGGGTTGCTGCCGTTAAGCGAGTTCCTTGATAAACCAGCTCTTTACTTGCCCCGCGGTCAATGCCTTCAACGGAAGACATTTTGAGTTGGCAGGGAGCATCGTAACAGGCATGACAAACAACGCAGCGGTTATCAATAATCGGTTTCACTTCATCAAGGAAAAAGTCGCTTGGTTGGGATTGCAGTGCCACGCGACGTTCGACAACGTTAGCTTCACCAAACAGCTGGTCGTAATTTAAACCCGCATAGGTCGCACAGCCAGCAAATACGCTGACCAGCGCTAATACGAGACTTGTTCGTAATTTCATAGAATAGATTGCTCGAATATTGTTATTTTTCAATTGCAGCAGAAACACCACCAGTATTCAAATAGAAAACTGCCATTAAATCATTGACCTTTGATGAGCTTGATCGCAAATAGAATGGCATAACATTAATTGTAGATTAATTATTTCTCGGTTGAGAGCTGGATAAATGCAAAATTCATCCAACGTATTAAGCTCAAGCACGTTAATAAAATAGAAGGCAAATTGGATGATATTTACGCGTCAAAGGTGGCTTTATTTATTTGTTGTCACGCTGCTGGTGGTTTTAGCCGCGACCAAATGGCACGCCAAGGTGCAACGCGAATTGGTTGAGACACAACAGCAAATCGTTTTAGATAAGGCAGCTCCGCTTATGGAGAAGAATGGACAAGCGTTCCAGTTACCCATGGAAAAAACCGGGTCCATCCAAGATTTCGCTGAATTCGGCAAAGTGCTGCGTTTTCCTAACCGCTATCACACGGCTGACGACTACTACGCATTACCGGGAACCGAAGTGTTTGCTATCGCCGATGGGCTGGTCTATTTTTCTGGCTCAGAGCCTGCCTACGGGGGGCTGGTTGTCATTAATCACAAAGGTATGTATTCGCTTTATGGGCATGTTTCTGCTCAGCGCTGGTTAATCGAACGCGGCGCGAACGTTAAAAAAGGACAATTGATTGGCTATATTGCTGAGACGAGCGAAGGTTATGGCATAGGTGCTGTGCCACACTTACATTTTTCAATTCGGTTAGGTAGCCCAGATGACTTTCCGCGAGCGGGAAACAATAACTGGATGACAGGCTATACCACTCAGCACCCAAGCTTTGTAAACTTTATCGACCCGGATAAGTTTATCGCAGAATCAAAGCGTTATTATCGAGATAAATAAGTTTATTCAGCGGACTGTCGGTGCTCGACATAACAAACCGCAAATGGCACATTCAGGCGGTTAAATTGTTTTATCCACCGCCATTGATTGTCTTGCAGTTTATCGCCGGGGCCTTTTACTTCGATCCATTCGAATTGACCGTCTTTAAATGCAATTAAATCGGGCATGCCATTTCGGTAAAGTTTTAAATCACTCAACTGCACATTAAGAAGGTCACCGAGCATAGTATTGGGTATGGTCTGAAGCGCTAAGGTTAATAACCCCTCTTCTAAATGTGCCCAATTTACTAATGGATTACTGATGCCAAACTTGTTTCGATATGTCGCTATCAACGAGCTTGTGTTTCCTTTATGGATACGTTCAAACGCTTGGAGAATTAAATCTTGTCGTTTTATTCGGAAATCCGAATGGTAAAGATCGAGTGGACGATGCTGATAGGCATTAATAAACGCCCCTTCAATCGGTGCGAATAGGGCATCCCACAGGGTTAAGCCGAGTATGCCATTAAGCAGGCTGTTCTCACTGTAAAAGACCGTCCAACCCAAGTTTTCGAAATGTACTTTAGTCGCGAGTTCTACCCGTTGCTGAGACAGATCCAACTCGATGTGATATTCGCGACAGACTGGCTTACTGTTTCTAGAGACTTTGAGCCCTTGTTTGCGTTTGACTCGCTGTGCGAGTTTCTCTGCGACTTCTAGCTCAGAGATGTCAACGGGTGAATTAAGTATCTCAGTGACGGTGTCACTAAATTCTTGATTGCGATTGAGTTTGTCGTAGATTCGGGCTTGGCGCTCACGACTCGGTGTCAGTTTGGTTTGCTTAAAAAGCGCAAGAGCCAGTTCGAGTTCATTGATTCGTTCATAGTCGCGGGCAATGTCGTTGATGATGTGCTCACGTTTTCGATCGACATAGCGGTGCTCGACTGCGTCAGGAAGCGAAGCGACTAAGCTATCGAGATTGGCTTTGTCTTTTCGGTCGCATTGCCAATAGAAGGTCGAGATCTGACTCAGTTCGATGAGACGGTCGATTTGCTCGCGACTGTCAAAGAACCTTCTTACTTCACTTAACTGGTACTGCTCGAATCTATGTAGACCAAGATCATCTAACACAAACTGACTAAGATCTTGGTGGGTATTGGCGAAAAAGAGGGTCAGTAGCACATCAATGATATGGGCAGACTCAAGCTTAATCACTGAGAATGGTAGTGCTTCATGCTGTTCAAAATCACCCTCAACTAAACGTGCGACGAGGGCTTCTTTTCTAAGCGACTTTGGATGCTGAGGGTAAAGCGCGAGTATCTCAGGTTTAGTGAGAAGGTGAGTGGCTAACTCATGAATGGTTAGGGCTGGAGCAAGGGTAACGAAGTTCTGATGCGCCAATTCATTTAATGCGGCTGTGACGTCTTCTATTTCTTTGTAGTTGAGTTTATCGCTTCGAAACCAACGGCCTTTGCGACTGTATAGGCGCACCAAAAGGCATTTCGCAGGTTTACTCAAGCTTTCAAAGCATGTAAGCCATTGATGCTCAGCAGAAGAGAGCAGATCATGGTACCACACGGTTGCATGTTGAGTGAGTTTGATAAAGTTATCGAGATAATAATCTGGTGCGAGTTCGACCGTGTTTTCCATAACCAACTGACAATAAAAAAGGCTTAACCCTAAGGTTAAGCCTTTCTCGTCGTAATTCAATGAATTAAGCGTTTTTAAGCTCTGCGACTTTCGCTTCAGATAGTGGTTTGGTAATGAAGGCTAGTACGATACACACTGCCATCATAACCGCTGAAATTGTGTAGGCTAGGCCGTAACCTTCACCGTTAGTCATCGAGTAGCCAACTACTGCTGCACCGATAGCGCCACCGATACCCCAAGCAGTGTAGAGAACGCCGTAGTTTGTACCGTAGTTCTTAAGACCGTAGAACTCAGCCGTTAGCGTAGGGAATACTGCTAGCAGCGTGCCGTAACCGACTGCCGCGATAGCAGTACCAATAATCAGCGTGAACTCAGTTTTGAACGTTGCGAACAGAACCATGTTGATGCCCTGTAGAATGAACGCAAGAAGAAGAGTGCGTACGCCGCCAATTTTATCCGCAAGGATACCCGCAGCAACACGACCGCCTGAGTTAAATACCGCAAGGATAGAGGCTAGGTACACTGCATTTGGCAGGTTTGCCTGAACACTTGCGATAGTTGTAATGTTACCGATGATCATCAAGCCAACAGATGCTGCGAACGCGTACATGATCCATAGCGAGTAAAACTGTGGTGTTTTCAGCATTGCTTTCCACGTTAGGTCGTCAGACTTCTTCACAACCTTAGGCGCTTGACCTGCTTTCACTTTAGGCTCTGCTGGCGTGTAGTCTGCTGGTGGGTTGTTAATTGTTGCCGCTAGAGGAACAGCGATAGCAAGGATACCAACACCTAGAACTAGGAAGCTTGTTTGGATGCCCATGCTATCAATCAGCGCAGAAGTGACAGGCGCTAAGTAAATTGCGGCTAGACCGAAACCTGCGGCGATGATGCCGTTAACCATACCTTTCTTAGATGCGTGGAACCACTTCATTGCCGAAGGAGAAAGGCACGCGTAACCAAAACCGATACCAGCACCAGTGATCACACCGAATGTAATGTTCAGCATTAGCGGAGAGTCAACGAAGCTTGACGCGATCATGCCTAGACCTGTTAGTACCGTACCTAGGATCAGGATAAGGCGTGGGCCCATGCGGTCTTGCAAGATACCAGCAACAAGAAGACAGATAGAGAAAGTGATGGTTGCTGTTGCGTAAGGTGCAGAGGCCTCTGCCGCACTCCAGCCTGACTCAGTCACCAATGCTTTGTTGAATACACTCCAAGCATACAGGATGCCAAGACAAAGGTTGATACAGAATCCTGCTAGCAGGATGCGCATAGCTTTATCAATCTTGCTCATTTTTCTTCTCGGTTGCCCTCAAAAAGAGGGTGGGTTAACAGTCGATTTGTTCAAAATAAGTTTGCGTTTATCAACACAAACCGTAATGGGCGCGAATTATAACCAAATAAAATGTGATTGGAATCTCTTTTTGCTTCAGAGCATAAAATTATTTCTATTTGTTAATGAAGTGTTTAGAAAGCGAGCGTTAAGGAGAGGAAAAACCGCTCTCTACGAAATGATTGAGCGGTTTACCATTGATTGAGAGGGAGGGTATTGGAGTGTAATTTCATCGAATTCTTATGGCTTGGGTTACATATTCTGATAGCTTGGGCCACCACCTCCTTCTGGCGGGCTCCACTCTATGTTGAGCGATGGATCCTTAATGTCGCAGGTCTTGCAATGCAAACAGTTGGTTGAATTGGTGTGCAGGTATTTGCTGCCATTCTTTTCAACAACCTCATACACGCCCGCCGGGCAATAGCGTTGGCTAGCTTCATTAAACAGTGGCAGATGTTGGTCTATTGCAACATGTTGGCTAGCGATGAGAAGGTGGTTGGGTTGATCTTCTTCATGTTGCGTACCGGACAAAAATAGCGAAGATGGCTTGTCAAAACTGAGTCTCTTGTCTGCTTTTGGGTAGTGGATTGGGTCAGAGTTTTTAATCTTATTCAAACAGGCATGATCAGTCAGCTCATCACGAATATTCCACGGGACGGGTTTGCTGGTCAAAGATGGCCAAATGTTATGCTCTAAGGTGGAAACCACTCCACCTAATACGCTGCCGTAGTTGTGAATTGCACCAGTAAAATTACGTGATTGATGCAGTTCGTCATAGAGCCATGACGCTTCAAAGCGTGATTGGTAGTCGGCCACGTCGGCGCTTCGTTCGGATTGCAATTCAGCAAACACGGCCTCCGCCGCAATGATTCCTGACTTCATTGCGGTGTGGCTTCCTTTGATTTTTGCGCTGTTCAATGTTCCAGCATCGCAACCAATTAAAAGGCCCCCTGGAAACTGTTGTTTAGGTAAGGAGAACAGGCCGCCTTTGGCGAGTGCTCTTGCACCGTAACCGATTCGTTCCGCTCCAAGTAGATGTTTGGCAAAAGCTGGGTGATGTTTCAAACGTTGGAACTCATCAAAAGGGCTCAAATAGGGGTTACTGTAGTTAAGATCGGTGATCAAACCGACTGCAATTTGACCTTTGTCTAAGTGGTAGAGAAAGCAACCGCCGTTACTGTCTGATTCGCTGAGTGGCCAGCCAAAACCATGGATTACGAGGCCGGGCTTATGGCGCGGGTCGTCTTCTGGCAGTTGCCATAATTCCTTTATACCTAGAGCGTAGTGTTGGGGCTGTTTACCCTCATCGAGTTGGTACTTGGCAATCAGCTCTTTGCCAAGGTGGCCACGTGCGCCTTCAGCGAACAAGGTGTACTTCGCGCGCAGTTCTATGCCCGCTTGGAAACCATTCTTCGGTCGGCCGTTCTTGTCTAGGCCCATATCTGATGTGATAACACCCCTAACACGCTGGTTATCGTTAAAGCAAATACTCTTGGCACTAAACCCAGGAAAGATTTCAACACCTAGAGATTCTGCTTGGTCTGCTAACCATTGGCAAAGTTTTCCCAAGCTGATTACGTATTGGCTTGGATTACTTTTTAAAGGATTAGGGATGAGCAGATGAGGCATTCGGATATGATTATGCTCAGTGGTGAGCATCAAAAACTGTTCCTGATCGACTGGCGTCATGGCCGGCGGCTGTTGCTGCCAGTCTGGGAAAAGCTCATCCAAAGCGCGCGGTTCAAAGACAGCTCCAGAAAGAATATGCGCACCGACTTCAGCGCCTTTTTCGATCACGCAGATCGTTAGGTTAAGTTGATTATCTTGATTGAGTTGCGCGAGTTTGCACGCCGCAGACAAGCCCGCAGGCCCGGCGCCAACAATCACTACGTCAAAATCCATCGACTCTCTTTCCATAGCATCTCCCGCATTAGATTGCCTTCATGCAATAACTATAGCCTCCAGTTGACGTTAACGTAAACTTTACTAAGCTCAAATTATCACGTTAGTCAGGAGGCGTTATGAAAGTGCTTGTTGCGGTGAAGCGAGTTATTGACCCGTACACCAAGATTAGAGTGAAGGCGGACGGAACGGGAGTTGAGGATGGCAATGTCAAAATGACTATTAATCCGTTTTGTGAAATTGCTGTTGAAGAAGCCATCCGTCTCAAAGAGCAAGGGGTTGCTGACGAGGTTATCGTGACCTCCATCGGTGAAGAGCGATGTCAAGAACAGCTGCGAGCTGCGCTAGCATTGGGCGCAGATAGAGCCGTTCACATCAATACCGACCAGGTTTGCGAACCACTATGCGTTGCTAAGATACTGAAAGCCGTTTTTGAGCGCGAACAAGTTTCGCTGGTTATCCTAGGTAAACAGTCGATTGACAGCGACAACAACCAAGTCGCTCAAATGTTAGCGGCTCTGCTTGAAAGGCCCCAAGCGACTTTCGCGTCCAGCCTCGACTTTGATGGAGATTCACTGGTAGTGACGAGGGAAATTGATGGCGGCCTAGAGCGGCTCAAATTGATGTTGCCTGCCATAGTTAGCACCGATCTTCGCCTTAATGAGCCGCGTTACGCCTCGTTGCCCAATATCATGAAAGCCAAGCGAAAACCGATGGATGAGCTGACGGCAGCTGAATTGGGCGTGGAGGTTACGAGTAGCCAACAGATCCTCCAAGTTATGCCACCACCCGACAGAAAGCCCGGTATACGTGTTTCGAGTTCAGCAGAACTTGTCGATAAGCTAAAAGCAGAAGCCAAGGTCATCCCCTAGGAGAACATTATGAGCGAGCAAAAACAGCGAATACTGGTCGTGATTCAACATACCAATAGTGCATGCTTAACCAACAATTTTCCGGTTTTGACCGCGGCGAGTCAGTTTGCTGAACACGCGGGAGCGTGCAGTATCGACGTGCTTATTATTGGTCATCAGGTTCAAGGCGTGGTTGAGTCGCTTAGCACTGTTGATGGTATTTCTCGATTATTGGTCGTTGATGAGACGGATTTTGAACATTGGCTTAGCGATGCTGTAGCTACACAAATCGCACCTCTTGCCGAACAGTACTCACACTTATTGACCGCGGCGAGTACCACCGGTAAGGACCTTTTTCCTCGCGTTGCTGCATTGCTTGACGTTGGCCAGCTATCCGATATTACATCCGTGGTGTCGTATGACACGGTGATTAGACCTATTTATGCGGGTAACGCGTTAGCAAAAGTACAGTCGAGTGACAGAATTAAAGTGATTACAGTAAGAGAATCTGCCTTTGATACGTTCACTAGCCAAGGCTCGAATTGTGCAGAAAGGGTCGATATTAGTCCTTTATCTATGAACACTTATTGTGAATTTGTCAGCCAAGAAGTCACTAAAAGTGAGCGGCCTGAACTTGGTGCTGCGCGCGTGGTCATCTCTGGCGGTAGGGGGGTGGGTAGCCAAGAGAATTTCGCTTTGATTGAGCAATTGGCCGATAAGCTTGGCGGTGCGATAGGTGCATCACGCGCGGCTGTCGACGCTGGTTACGTGTCTAACGACATGCAGGTCGGGCAAACGGGTAAGATTGTGGCTCCAGATCTTTACATTGCAGTGGGCATATCAGGTGCGATTCAACATGTGGCAGGGATGAAGGAGTCAAAGGTGATTGTGGCGATAAACAGCGACCCTGAAGCGCCGATATTTGATATTGCAGACTATGGCTTAGTGGGGGATTTGTTTACGATTCTTCCTGAGTTATTGGCTGAGTTAGATTGATTTAACGCAAGGTTAAGCTGTATTAATCCAAACAAGCAACTTTCTATAAAAAACGCCGAACTTCGTGTTCGGCGTTTTGGTATGCCTCGCTATTTTTCTAGGTGTTCGACTAATTTCTTGGTAAATCGCGCAGCCTCACCACCAGTACAGGCACGGTGATCGAACGTAATCGACAATGGCATTGCTTTGGTCATCACGGCTTGTCCGTCGACTAAGGTCAATTTATCGATAATACGTCCAGCACCAACAATAGCGACTTGTGGCGGAGACACTACGGGCGTGGCGTATATCCCAGCTATTGCACCGAAATTAGACAAGGTAATGGTCGCGTGTTGCAACTGCTCGCGACCAATTTTCCGTTCGCGAATGCCTTGTACCGTTTGGTCTAACCAGACACGAATACCCTCATCGTCGAACTTATCTGCATGACGCAGTACAGGCACGTAAAGCCCATGCGCACTGTCGACGGCAATTCCGATATTTACCGTGCTGTGAACGCAACGTGTCATGGTGTCGGCGTCGAACCACGCATTCAGCGCAGGCTCTTTCTGACAAGCGTAGACCACTGCTTGAATTAACCGTGCCGATATGTCTTCTTTGCTGGGCCAGTTGGCAAGACTCGCTTCCTCGGTAATCGTGACTGAAGCGACGTTATGGTGCGATTCTGTCATGGTTGAAACCATGGTTCTTCGCGCCCCTTTTAATACTTCGGTTCCAGGTTGTTGGCGTCCTGCTTCATGATAAATGTCGTCGTCGGTAATCAGTCCGTGTAAGCCAGTACCTTCGACTTTTTCGAGATTAACGCCAAGCTTATTGGCCAATAGTCTCGCTGATGGCATCGCTGTGATAGACGATTGCTCGTGGTGATTGCTGTCAGCGCCGACCCAAAAGTCATCCACATCGACTGAGTGAGCTTGCTGAGATACGTTGCCTACGACGGTTGCGGCGTCTGCACTGGTTGTTTCACTAACGGTTTGGGGTTCGGCCATTGCGCCTTGCTCTTTTATCTCAAGTAGTAGGGCACCAATATTGACCACGTCTCCCTCGTTACCATGGCGTCTGACGACAATGCCACTGTAGGGAGCGGGCACTTCGACCACGGCTTTGGCCGTTTCTACCGTCAACACAGTTTGGTCTACCTCTACGTAGTCACCTTCGCTGACGTGCCATTCGATAATTTCAGACTCTGCGAGTCCTTCTCCTAAATCTGGTAATAGAAAGCTCTTCATTTCCAACCCTCCACTAGCTCGCGCGCAGCGTGAATAATGTCTTGTTCCTGAATCATGAAGTAATCTTCATTGCGGTAATAAGGCATAACCGTATCCATACCTGTGACGCGCTTTAGTGGCGCTTTAAGTGTACACATGGCGGTTTCCGCGACACGAGCCATAATTTCTGCGCCAACGCCTCCACTACGGCTAGCTTCATGAACAACCAGCAAACGACCGGTTTTATCAAGGGATTTTAATATGGTGTCCATATCGAGAGGTTTGATTGAAGCAACATCGATAACTTCAACTTCAATGCCCTGTGAAGAAAGGGCATTGGCAGCTTGCAATGATTCCACAACACAGGCCCCCCATGTGACAAGAGTAATATCGCGACCTTTCCGTAGCGTAAAGCAGGTATCTAACGGTAGCGCTTCTCCGTTGTCGATAACGTTAGATTTAACGGTTCGATAGATGCGTTTGGGCTCAAAGAACATCACAGGATCGTTGCTGCGTATTGCGGCAAGCAACAATCCATAGGCTCTTTGAGGAGAAGAAGGGATTACAACTTTAAATCCAGGGATGTGAGCAAACAGAGCTTCGACACTTTCTGAGTGGTGTTCTGGGGCGTGTATCCCACCACCAAAGGGCGCTCTAAATACAGCAGGGCAGGTGAGACGGCCGCGGGTGCGATTTCGCATTCTCGCCGCATGGCACATTAAATGTTCCATAGCCGGGAAGACAAAACCCTGAAATTGAAACTCAGCGATGGGTCTCAAACCCTGACTTGCCATGCCAACGGCAACCCCGCCAATCAGAGCCTCTGCCAGCGGTGAATCTATGACTCGGCGCAGGCCAAATTTCTCTTTAAGCCCAACCGTTGCGCGAAAAACTCCGCCGTTGTCACCGACGTCTTCACCGAGCACAACAACGTTTGTGTCATGCTCCATCTCATAGTGAAGCGCGAGGTTTACTGCCTCCACAAGTGTTATTTCAGCCATGTTTACCTCCCTGCATACGCATCACTTTGTGGATTAATTGATCACGTTGAGCGTTGAGCTCTTTGGGTGCGGATTCGTAAAGATAGTCGAACGCAGTTTCCGGTGCTTGCGGCGTAAGATTGAGGTAATGCTCTACGACAGATTCGATGTCGCTTTTGGCGCGAGTAGCCCAGGCTTGGTCTTTTTCCTCATTCCATAAACCTTGCGTGATCAGGTATTGCTTCATTCGTGACACAGGATCGTAGCGCCATGCTTGTTTTAACTCATCGTCGCTGCGATAGCGTGTTGCATCATCGGCAGTCGTGTGATCACTGAGGCGATAGCTGACGGCTTCAATCAAGGTGGGCCCTTTGCCTTTTCTTGCTCTGTCTAATGCTGCAAGAACGACGTCGTGCATGGCAACAATATCATTGCCATCTACCGTCACCCCTTTAATGCCGGCTCCTTTGGCTTTTTCGGAGAGAAACTCCGCCGCGCACTGAAGGTTGCGCGGAACAGAGATTGCCCATTGATTATTATTGACGACAAACACAAGGGGCAGATTCCACGCCCCTGCACAGTTAATTGACTCTAGGAAGTCGCCTTTAGAGGTTGCGCCATCCCCACAGGTGACGAGGGCGGCTTTATGTTGGCCTTCGATTTTAAGTGCAGAGGCAACCCCAACGGCGTGAGTGCATTGAGTGGCGATGGGCACGCAGAAAGGCAGATCTCGGCTTGGAGTGCCATCAAGCGCGGTGAAATCACTGCCGCGTTCATCACCCCCCCAATACTGTAGGTTTTTTTCCATAGGAATACCGCGAACCCACATGGCGGGCATATCACGGTAGTACGGGATAAAGACATCATTGGCGTGCATCGCATGTCCAATTGCGACGCCATACCCTTCCGCGCCTAAGTGAGAAGGGTAGGTGCCTAGTTTGCCTGTTCGTTGTAAGGCGACCGCTTTGTTGTCGTAAGTGCGGCTCATGACCATGTCTTGGTAGAACTTGACCAAGGTCGTACCGTCAGCCCAGCTTGGTAATTGTTCTACCGCCTCTCCATTGTGATCAATGAAGCGAAGCATGGGTAATGCTTGTACGTTCATCGGAATCTCCTTTTGTCTCTTCCTCGGAGTGGATCGCACTCAAGAAAGATAAAACGGACTCGATTACCATGTTTCGGATCGAGTCTGTGTCGATACCTAGTGACTGCTTAGAGTCGAGAACATCAAAACAAATTACTAAGGATGCTTTAGCTAGCGCATTTTTAAACTGCTAATACACAACAATCTAGTAATGGATCTTGGTATTCACGGTTTAAAGTAAGTGTAACCAAAATGTTAAATAATGCTTAATGTGTGAAACGACCCGTGAGTAAAACTGGCTTTACATAGCAAAATCTAGCAGGGGATTGTGTGGAATTTGAGTAATCTTGTTGCTGAAAACTAGAGAGATTAGCTGGTGAAGTCGTGACAGTGAGAGGTTTTGTTCGAAATGATACAAAAACGGCAAGCCGAAGCTCGCCGTTTGGAATTTTGTAAGGAAACCTTACTCAGGTTGCTGAGCTAGATTTTCTTTTTGTTGAACTTTGTACACTTTGCCTGCGTTAAAGCGTTCTAGATAATCTGCTAGGTCACGCTTAACTTCAGGAACTAGGATGTACAGACCAACAATGTTAACCAGCGCCATTGCGAAGATCATAGCGTCAGAGAAGTCGATGACCGGACCTAGGTTCATTGCTGCGCCGATGACGACAAAGATACAGAATTTCACTTTGAAGATAAGCTCTGCAATTTTGCTTTCACCGAATAGGTAAGTCCACGCTTTCAGGCCGTAGTATGACCAAGAGATCATAGTAGAGAACGCGAACAGAACGACGGCAATTGCAAGTACGTATGGGAACCAACTGATAGCGCTGCCGAATGCTGCTGAAGTCAACTCTACACCTGCTAGGCCGTG
Organism: Vibrio sinaloensis DSM 21326; assembly: GCF_000189275.1. GTDB lineage: Bacteria > Pseudomonadota > Gammaproteobacteria > Enterobacterales > Vibrionaceae > Vibrio > Vibrio sinaloensis. The sequence goes on from NZ_AEVT01000098.1 coordinate 109,537, forward strand.
GTCAGTATCTAGATATCCAGTAATGATGATGACTAGAGCCGTCATTGTACAGATAACAACAGTATCGATGAATGGTTCTAATAGCGATACAAAACCTTCAGACATTGGCTCTTTTGTTTTTACCGCCGCGTGAGCGATTGCTGCAGAACCCACACCCGCTTCGTTCGAGAACGCCGCACGTTTGAAGCCTTGGATTAGAACACCAATGACACCACCCGCAATGCCTTCACCGGTAAATGCGCCGTGGAAGATTGCACCAAATGCATCATCAATCTTGTCAAAGTTAATCAGTAGGATAACCAGCGCAGCACCAACATAAATTGTCGCCATGAAAGGAACAACTTTCTCTGTTACTCTCGCAATGGATTTGATACCACCGATAATAACGATGCCGACAATCACAGCTAGGATAAGACCAAACAACCAGCCTTTGTCAGCAAAGAAAGAAGCATCGCCACCTGTTACGCCCACCACTTGTTTGAACGCTTGGTTTGCTTGGAACATGTTACCGCCACCAAGAGAACCACCGATTGCGAATACAGAGAATAGCACCGCTAGCGTACGACCAAATGCCGCATTACCACGATTTGCCAGACCTTTGCTCAGGTAGTACATAGGACCACCAGAAACCGAGCCATCTGGGTTGGTATTGCGATACTTCACACCCAGTGCACATTCTACAAATTTACTCGACATACCAAGCAAACCAGCAAGGATCATCCAGAATGTGGCACCTGCACCACCAATTGAGACCGCAACGGCCACACCCGCGATGTTACCCAGACCGACCGTGCCTGACAGTGCGGTTGTTAGAGCTTGGAAATGAGAGACTTCACCGTCTTCTTTGGCTTTTGGATCAGAGAACTTACCTGATACTAACTGAACCGCATGCTTAAAGCCGCGGAAGTTGATAAAGCCAAGGTAGAAGGTGAAGAAACTCGCGGCTACTACTAACCAAAGAACGATCCACGGCACCTGTACGTCTGTAAAAGGGAAAGGAATGGTCGAGAAGATCATTCCTACAAAGGGGTTGACGATGGGTGCTACGACTTCGTTTATCTTGTCATCCAAGTTGGAAGCAGCAGCGCTACCTGCAAAAGTGCTCGCCAAAAGGGCAAGCGAGATACGCTTTTTCATGCTTTTCCTGCCTATGCATTAAAATTTATATGAATAATATTTATATGATGTTGTGTTTTGTTACATATTGGTAACAACCTGAATTATTCATTTTATAAATAAGAGCGCAACATCTTTGTCGGAAAACATGACTTAGAAAACAGTTCTGATATTCGCTAACCAGATCGAGTAAATTCGGACTTTTTCTCTACATTTCTTTTTAAAGGTAGTGATTGATCATGAACTATTGGCTTTTGATTGAAGTGAACCTCTTTACATTTGCTCAGATGATAAAACTATCTGTTCAATAAACATACAGAGACTGCGAAGGTGATTGGAGACTTTAATAGTGGTTTGTATTAGACAATTACAAAATTGATTTCATAGCAGGCGGTAAATGTCACCAACACTACTGCTAGTTGTTGAAGCTAACGAGCACTACTACCTATAGCGAACTGAGTAAGAAAACACCTATAAAAAGCAATAACTTAACACAGTAAAATTTGTGTCAAATATAGAACGAGTGAGATTGATAATTTTTTTTTCAAGAGTAGGATGCCGCCATCCTAAAAAAGTGGTGGTAATTATGAAATCTAACGCGCTTAAACTTGCTATTGTTGCAGGTCTTGGTTTGTCTTCTCTGACTGGTTGTATGGGTCAAATGGCGACGACTGGTTTGGTCTCTAAGTTCAACTTAGAAATCGTAGACAACCGTTACGGTCGTGAAGGTATGTTCCTGCTTCTTTCACCTGCTTACGGTATTGCGGGTGCAGCGGACCTGTTCATCTTCAACGCGATTGAGTTCTGGACAGGTACTAACCCAATTTCTGGCAAGTCGCCAGCGGTCGTTGATACACCGACTAAGAACTACATCAAAGTGAACGATCAGCTAGACAGCACACTGACAACAGTACCGCTGTCAAATAATTCTGATATTGACCACGCGACGATGCAGCAAATCGATGAAAACACGATGCAAATGGACATCTCGTACATTGATGGCACGACAAAAGTACTCCGTGGTGAAAAGTCAGCAGAAAGTGTTGCCTTCTACTTAGATGATGAGTTAGTTACTACGGTAGCAAACCAAGAGCTAGCGGATTACGTGACTGCAGCAAACATCTAATCAGTGTTGCTTAGTGAAAAGCCTCTGCCAATCGCAGAGGCTTTTTTCGTTGTGTCGCTTCAACCTGAAATGAGTTTACACTCGAGGGCAAGATAGACAGGCAGTGGAGTTAAACTGGAATGAACCAATCCAAAGTCCCAACGTATAAATGGCATTTTTAAATACGTTAGGCACTTAAAGTTGAGACAAGAAGATTTATCACGCGTTATCGAAATGGCGTGGGAAGACAGAACCCCATTTGAAGCCATAGAAGCACAATTTGGCATTGGTGAAGCACAGGTGATACAACTCATGCGCCGCAAGCTCAAGCCAGGAAGTTTTAAGTTATGGAGGAAGCGCGTCACAGGCCGAACCACTAAGCACCTCAAACTGCGAAATCCGAATGTGAGTCGCGGTTACTGCGTTTCACAATATAAGCCAAGGTAGCCCGGAGCCGGTACGATGCTCAGTTAGTGTGCACTCCTTGTCGCCCAGTATTTTCGTTTACGAGCCAATTTTCGATTTGGCTTATTATCGCTAACATCCTCGCGTCAAATAGCATAAGATACACGGCCTTAATTTAGCACTGAGCCACTTATCGTAATGACAGATAAAACACAGCAAGCGACATTTGCCGACCTTGGCCTTATTCCCACTCTAGTTGAACGACTAGAAGCGTTAGAATATCGTCAGCCGACACCGATTCAATCCCATACTATTCCTGACGTACTTGATGGAAAGGATATTGTTGGTGGTGCTAATACGGGGTCTGGCAAAACCGCTGCTTTCTCGTTGCCTATTTTGCAAAAGATTCTAGAGCAAGAAGAATCAAATCGTCGTGGCAACTACGTTTCTCATCTGATTCTGGTTCCGACTCGCGAGCTGGCATCGCAGGTGGCTTACAACGTAAAGTCATACTCGTACCATCTTAGAGATAAGATCAAAACCGTAGCTGTTTTTGGTGGTGTCTCCGTAAACCCTCAAATGCTGGCGCTTCGAGGTGGCAGTGACATTATTGTCGCTACTCCGGGTCGGTTACTTGATTTGGTTTCAAGTAACGCCATTAAATTAGACCAAGTTAAAACACTTGTTCTCGATGAAGCCGACCGTATGTTGAGCTTAGGGTTTACCGAAGAACTGAATAAGATTCTTGAGTTGCTCCCTAAGAAGAAGCAGACGCTGCTATTTTCGGCGACCTTCCCTGACAAAGTCACGACCTTGGCTCAGCACTTATTGAACGATCCAGTTGAGGTTCAACTGCAGAGCGCAGAGGCTAGCACTTTGGTACAGCGCGTGTTTAGTGTAAACAAGGGGCAAAAAACAGCAGTACTGGCCCATCTCATCAAACAACACAAATGGCGTCAGACGTTGATTTTTGTTAATGCTAAGAATGCCTGTAACCACCTAGCGCAAAAGCTGTCAAAGCGTGGAATCACTGCGGAGGTTTTCCATGGTGATAAAGGGCAAGGGGCGCGTACACGAGTTCTTGATGGGTTTAAATCTGGCGAGATCCAGGTTCTTATTGCTACGGATATCGCGGCGCGTGGCCTTGATATCGAAAAACTTCCGGTGGTCATCAACTTTGATCTTCCGCGTAGCCCCGCTGATTATATGCACCGAATAGGTCGAAGTGGACGTGCAGGGGAAGTAGGTCTGGGGTTGTCTCTCATCGATTATGATGATTTCCATCACTTCAAAGTGATTGAAAAGAAGAATAAATTCCAGCTTGAACGTGAACAGGTAGAAGGTTTTGAAGTCGAAGACGACCAGAGTGAAGCGTACTTTTTACCGATGAAGCCTAGAGCGAAACCGGCAGGAACGGGAAAGAAAAAGAAGAAGCGTAACCAGCAGAATACCTAATATATTCATCTGTTTATGTTAGGGAACCGTTGAAGTAAATCGAACGGTTCTTTTCAAATAAAAATAGAGCCCAGCGTGATCATTCAAGCTGGGCTCTATTGTTTTCTAACTGCGTATTATCGACGACCGCGAGGTGAGCGCTTTTTAAATGCTGATGCGGCTTTGGCCTGTGACTTCAAAATTGAGTCAACGGTGAGCTGCATTGGCTCTTTTGGCTCTAGGCCATGCGGGAAAGTACGAGCTCGCGGTGGTAAATTATACTCTTCAGCACTCGATCTCGGCATACGTTTGAAACGGTAAAGATAGAAGTTCTCTAACTTTTCTCGAGCCCATTCGGTTTTCTTTAAATACTTTACGCTACTCGCAATCGACGGCTTGGTGTTAAAGCAGTTAAATCGCATTGCAGTATCGAGAATGTCCCAGCCATAAAAATCCACCAACTCCTGCAACATTGTTTCTAGTTTTAGCCCATGCAGTGGGTTGTTTCGTTGCAGTTCGATTCTTTCTTCGTCAGTCATCATTTTAGTGGCCTTACTCATTAAAGGGCGGAGTGTAGCAAAGTATACCGAACAGAGATATCGATAGTTTATCTGTGTATCTCATACTAAAGTTATACTGGTTGCATATTTAATTGCGATGGATATCTCAGTTTAGGCTTGAACAACCCTTAAACTGTGCACGTATTCAAACGAAATAAGGATGTTCAGGTTATGAAACGCACTCTTATCGCGCTGCTGATGTTTATCGCAGGAAGCATAAACGCTCAGCCATTGATCAGCGTAGAGCAGATCGAATTGTCGCACAGTGGTGGTACCGATGCATGTGGCTGCCACTACAATAGAAAAACAGGGGAATACCACTGTCACACAAGAAAGCAACGCGGTGGCAGTTGCCCGCCGTAAGCAAGGAATTTCAATTTTGGCAAACAGCGAGAGACGGTCACTATACAAGGCTATTTAGTGCAACGCTTTACTTTGCGTCTATTATGGATTGTCATGGATAGAGCGTTGATAAGTTTTGCACTCAGCTTTAATTGTACATTTTCTAAGACTGTTAGTTTTAAGGGACAATTATGAAATCACCAACGTCAGTTAAAAAGCTGGAAGAGTTCGGCAGGGTCCAGTTGTCACCCAATTACTTTATGCGCGATTTTCTCTATTCGGAAATATCTCAAATAGAGCAAATACTAAATGTCCCGGATTATCCCGATGTCGCTATTGAGGCAGGAAGAAACCTTTGCTCTCGATTGCTGGAGCCTATTGCCAAAGAGTTGGGGCGAGTTTCGATACGATCAGGCTACCGCTCTCCAATAGTCAATGCCAAAGGCGCCGAAAATGGAAACCAATACAATTGTGCGAGTAATGAAAAGAACTTTGGCAAGCATATCTGGGACTATCGAGACAAAGAAGGCTGCTTAGGTGCAAGTGCATGTATTGTTGTTAATTCGTTTATACCTTATTACGAGGAAACAGGGCATTGGCAAGCGTTAGCTTGGTGGATTCATGACAACGTGCCAGACTACTCGGAAATGTATTTTTTTCCTAAATTGGCCGCGTTTAATCTTACTTGGAGTGAAAAACCGAAAAAGGTTATTAAAAGCCATATTACTGGTTCTAGAGGGTTATTAACCAAACCAAGCATGGCTAATTTTGTCGGTGACCACTCTAGTGAATATGCGGAGATGCTTAGCATGGTGAAGGCTTAGCTACGCCTAAAACAGCCAACGACACATTAGGTTTTTGCTTAAAGCTTTGCAATAAGCCCCCAGACTCCCACTGGTATGAGGGCTGAATGAGCATCAATCTAAGTCGTGCTCGAGTGCCTTCCAAGAGGAGGGCTCACCTTCTCTCGTTAGAGGAAACAGCGCTTTGTCTGGTTTGGCGTAGCTGAGTCTATGTAGCCTTTGCGTAACGTGATAGCTGTCTAAGCCAGAGATAGTAACGACATCCAGCGATTCTAAGTCAAGATAGCCATCGGGCATTTTCGCGCCTTCTGGAAATGAAAGGCTTAATACTTCTCCCACAACCATTTCAGTGTCGTTGCTTGCTATTTTGATGTGCTCAACGAGCTTTAGACCGATTCTTACGGGACTTTCTAACACAAATGGAGCAGGAAAGTGTTTCTCATAGTATGGCGTTAAGCCAACGGCATCAAACTCTGAAACCGACTTCGGATAGCGAGCGGAAGACTGGTGCGCTTGCTTGGCAAATTCAGTGGAAATCGAGTTGATTGTAAAATGTTGGGTTTCAAGAATGTTTTCTAGGGTGTGACGCTCGACTTTCCTCGGCCTCGTGATGAAGCCAAACAAAGGCGGGTGAGAGCCCAAATGAATGACCGAGCTCACCACTGAGAGATTCTCTTGACCTAACTTGTCGCAAGTGCCAATCAGGTTGGCACTTTTGAAGCCGGAGAGAGAATTGATCAACCTGGTTCGTTGATGCTTTTCCATTGCGGCGATGTCGCTTTGAGTTATCGTAATATTATCCATAGATATAATGGGCAGCGAGCACTGCCCTCCAATTATTTTGGCATGATAACCGTGTCTATCACATGGATAACACCGTTCTTGGCTTTTACGTCAGCCGCGACGACCGTCGCATTGTCGACCATGACTTTACTGCCCATTGTTTTAATCATGACATCTTGGCCTTGAACGGTTGTCGCACTGTTCAGTTTCACTACGTCGGCTGCCATCACTTTACCCGCCACAACATGGTAGGTCAGAATCGCAACGAGTTTGTCCTTGTTCTCAGGTTTGAGCAACATCTCTACGGTGCCGTCTGGTAGTTTGGCAAATGCCTCGTCAGTAGGAGCAAAGACAGTAAATGGACCTTTGCCTTTCAGCGTATCTACCAAACCTGCAGCTTTTACAGCGGCTACTAAGGTGTTAAACGAGCCGTTTTCGACTGCTACGTCGACAATGTCGGCTTTTTTCATTCCATGCTCGTGAGCCTGTGCGGGCATTAGAAATGAAAAAAGCGCGAACATAACTGTTGTGATAACCAAAACATGTTTCATCATGATGTATTCCTTTGAAAGATGGGGACAACGCACTCCCTGTTTGAAGTCTTCGGTTGTACGCGGGGTTGCGCGTTGGAGATCAGTTATGGTCATCTAATCGTACGTGACGTTGCAAAATACGCTGGCTCTCTTGTTTTACTTGGTCTAGTTTCCGCCATGACCACAACCTATCTCGCGCTTCCTTGGCTCGAGTCGCTAAATCAATGATTGGAGAAAGGTAACAGCTATCCAATTCAATTTGGTACATGACCGCTTCCATTTGGGTCATCTTCCATGGCTCAAATAACAATGGGGTAGGGACGTGTTTTAACTCAGGTAACCATTGTTTGATGAAAACACCTTCAGAATCGTGCTCTTGAGCTTGTTTAGTCGGGTTATATATTCGAATCGTGTTGGTCCCCGTGACACCAGCTTGCATTTGGAACTGTGGGTAATGGATACCGGGTTCAAAATCGAGGAACAGTTGCGCGAGATGCGTGACGCCCTCGCGCCAGTCCATATTCATATGATGAGTGAGAAAACTGACCAACATAGCGCGCATGCGAAAATTGATATAGCCAGTATGATGAAGACAGCGCATGCAGGCATCAATAAGAGGAATACCGGTTTGCCCTTGCTTCCAGGCGTTAAGCTTGTCGCGGTCGCTTAGGCAAGATTGGCTAAGCAGCGCATCGTATGCTTGATTGACACAGCGATACTCCATAGCAGACTCAGATTCGAACTTTTGGATAAAGTGACAGTGCCAGTGAAGCCGAGACGATAACGCAACTAAGCTGCGTCTAAACCCTTTGACTTGCCAATGGCCAAGGAGTTGTTGGTATAGCTCTCGTAGGGAGATATTTCCCCAAGCGAGGTAGGGTGAAAGGCGGGTACACGCATAACGAGAAGCGCTGGGGCTGGAAATGCTGCGGTAATATTCTTTGCCACGACGCTGGAAGAAGTCATCGAGTGTTTTCCATGCTAGTGTCGTCCCTCCTGTTTGTTGGCCTTTGGCTTTCTTGAGCCAGTGCTTGGGAAGAGTAAGCGTGTAGTCTTTTAAGTGCTCAAGGGTAAGCCAGTTCGCGTTTAGATCGAGGTGCGCAATGGGAGCACGCATGATGCGATCCCAATGTTTGTCCCACTCTTTTCTATTTTTGGCACCGCGGATTACTGCACCTTGTGGCGACTCAATCCAGGGAATATTGTGAGCTTGAGTCCAGTGGGCGACCTGTTTATCTCTCTGATAGGTGCAACTAAGGCCAATCTCTTGGTGAGAGTAGATGTTGGCGATTGAGTAGAGGGATTGGATCGCTTTAAAGCAACTGAGAATCTCACCACGTAAGATCGAAACTTTGCCACCATACGGCGCCAATTGTTGATTCATATCGACCAACGAGTGCGATACAAAGCGCCAATGACGTTCAGAGTAATGGGGATCATTGAGTAACAAAGGTTCAAATACGTACAACAATATCACAGGCAAATCCTGTTCAAGGGCATGTTGTAATGGCTGATGATCAGTCAGTCTTAGGTCGCGTTTTAGCCAAACGATATTAATGGATTGCATCGGATTCCTCTTCGGTTTCCGACTTTTACGTAAGTTAGGTTAAGAATCGTCACTTGGCTTGCTAAAGAGTGAATGAGCAAGCCAAATATTTACCTCAATGGGTGGATGGCTTTAGACGAACCCAAAGGCGTCCATCAATTGCAGATAGACCAATAGCGATCAGAGCCATACCGAAAAAGTGGATCATTTGTAACGACTCGTTGAGAAACAGAGCTCCAAGTAAGACGGCGGACACTGGCGCTAGCAGCGTCACCAATAGAACATTAGTCGCACCTGCTAGCTCGAGGATTTTAAAGTAGAGCACATAGGCAAACGCTGTAGAGATAAGCGCCAGTGCTGAAATAGCTAGCCAAGTTTGGCTGCTTACGGCTGATACATTTATCGGACCTTCTATATAGATAGCAACCGGAATCAGAATTAAGGTAGAGGCGGTGACCTGTCCCGCAGAGGTAACAACAGGGTTGATTCCCAGCTTTTTGAATCGACGACCATAAACTCCCGCCAAGGCGTATGTAAAAGCGGCACCCACAATGGCGAGTTGAGCCATAAGATTGCCTTCTCCGTTGAGCGCGGGTAAGCCAATCATGGTGGCAACACCGATAAATCCAATCATTACCCCCAACAGTTTCAGGGGCGTAGGCTTTTCGTCTGGCAAAAATAATCCAGCGACAAACACCGCAAAAATAGGGGTTGAAGCGTTGAGGATAGAGGCCAAGCCGGAAGCAATTTGGGTTTGGCCCCAAACAATAAGAGAAAACGGTATTACGTTGTTAAGTAGCCCTAAGCCGACAAAAGCAAACCAGGTTTCTCGCGATTTGGGCAGACGAATTCCAGTTGCGATGGCAAACATCCAAAGTGCGCAAGCTGCCAGTGCCACTCTTAATGTCACAATAGTGAGTGGCGGGAGATCGTTTACTGCGACACCGATAAAGAAGAATGAGCCACCCCAAAGCATGGAAAGCAACAGCAGCATTGCCCAAGTCTTCGAATCCATAGAGCGATTAATCGTGGCGTTCATCGGTATTTATTCCTTGTTTGTATCCTAGATTAAGGGGCTAGACGGTGATCTTTCTTTGCGAGTAGTAGACATGCAATTCGAGTCACAGAAACTCCAATCCTAGAGCAATTACTTGGTTAGGGAAGAAGTTTTTTTAATTATTTTATCGATAGTAATTCATGCTGGTGATAATTACGTAACCGATTGCCTGCCCCGTATTACGGGAACTGTCGTGATTCGCTAGGAAAATGTGGCGTTATTGTATGGAAATGTACATAAATGTAACCATTTGACTACGTACCATCTCCGATTATATTGACCAGCTATTGCTTTACACGGAGTTTGGCTGATCAAATGATTGCATATTTGTTGAAACGTTTGGCGTTAGTGGTACCGACGTTTCTTGGTATAACCATTCTAATTTTCGCGATTACGCGCTTTGTACCGGGCGGCCCGGTAGAAAGAATGCTGGCGAACATGCAGCCTCAGGGCGAGGGCACGGGCTCGGCGAGTATCGTCGGACAGAACTCTGCTTTGTCTGAAGAGCAGATGGCTGACCTCAATAAGTTCTATGGCCTCGATAAACCAGTCACAGAAGCTTACATTGATTGGTTGACTCGTTTGGCGCAATTAGATCTCGGTGAGTCAACGCGTTATTACGAGCCGGTGACAGATATGATCTTTGAGCGCTTGCCGGTTTCATTGCTGTATGGTGGCGTTACCTTCTTCGTCAGCTATTTCATTTCAATTCCTCTTGGTTACTACAAGGCGCTAAAGCACGGTAGCGTGTTCGATTCTGCGTCTTCTATCATGATTTTTGTTGGTTATGCCCTGCCTGGTTATGTGGTCGGCGTTTTGCTGATCACCTTTTTTAGCTACCACCTGGAGTGGTTTCCAATGGGGGGATTCGTTGATGAAGATTTTGACGATTTCACCACTTTATACGAGCAAGTCAGCGATATCGTCTGGCACGCGGTACTGCCCCTGATTTGTTACTTGATTGGTGATTTCGCGACCCTGACGATGACCATGAAGAACAACCTGATGGAAAACTTATCGTCTGATTACATCCGTACGGCGATTGCTAAAGGCCTTCCTTTCAAAGATGCGATTCGTAAACACGCGTTGCGGAATAGTTTGATTCCTATTGCGAGCCATTTCGGCAACTCACTGTTGTTCTTTATGACGGGCTCTTTCCTGATTGAAGTTATTTTCGACATCAATGGTATTGGTTTACTTGGCTACGAATCGATCGTAGAGCGAGATTACCCCGTCGTGATGGGCATCGTCGCGATCAACGCTTGTATTTTGTTACTGGGTAACATTTTGTCTGATGTCTGTGTTGCTGTTGTTGACCCTCGAGTGAAGTTTGGTGCCTAACATGTTGAATCTTAATCCTTTAACACTCAAGCAGATCAAACGTTTTAAAGAGATCAAACGTGGCTATTGGTCATTAATGCTGCTCTCTGTCATGTTGGTTATGTCCTTGGCCGCTGAAGTGCTAATCAACAGCAAAGCGCTGATGGTTAGCTATCAAGGGAGCTACTACTTTCCAGTATTTTCCGATGTCTATTCCGGTTCAAAGTTCGGCATGGATTACGCAAGTGAAGCGAATTATCGTGAACTACAACAAGAGTTTGAATACAACAACAATGGCGACTTTGTCATTTTGCCTGTGGTGCCTTGGAACCCTTATGAACAGGACTTTTCTGGCGATTATCCACCTAATGCACCAAGCGCGGAATCTAAGCATTACTTAGGTACTGACGTGATTGGGCGAGATATCTTGGCTCGTTTGGTTTATGGCTTTCGAACCGCGATGGGCTTTGCCTTGCTGACAATGGCGATTTCATATGCGATCGGCGTATCCATAGGCTGCGCTATGGGTTTCTTTGGCGGCAAGTTTGACCTTATCGTTCAGCGCGTGATCGAGACATGGTCAATGGTGCCATTCTTGTACGTCATCATGATTCTGGTCTCCATCGCTCAACCAACCTTTATGTTGTTCGTTTTGATCAATGTGACCTTTGGTTGGATGGGGATCACTTGGTACATGCGCACAATGACTTATAAAGAGTCAGCGAGAGAATATGTCATGGCGGCAAAAGCGCTGGGAGCCTCAACCACGCGCATCATTTTCAGACATATTCTGCCAAACACCATGGTCATGATTGTTACGCTAGCGCCTTTTACAATCGCGGCGAATATCACAGCGTTAACGGCATTGGATTACTTAGGTCTGGGACTTGTCCCACCAACACCAAGCTGGGGAGAGCTATTACAGCAAGGAAAGTCGAACCTGGATTCCCCTTGGATTGTATCGTCGGTTGTTATCGCCATTGTGTCGGTATTGGTGATGGTGACCTTTATTGGTGAGGCTATCCGCACCGCATTCGATCCGAAAAAATACACTTTATACAAATAATAATTAGGAAGTAGTGATGTTGAGAACAGGATTTATTGCATTGCTTATCAGCGCCTCTGCTCATGCAGAGTCGTTGCCCGAGAACTTGAATTGGAACACGAACTGGGAAGACCCTATTTTTGCCTCTCCAGATGCGAAAAGAGGCGGCACACTGCGAAACTCAATGGTTAGTTTTCCGCAAACGCTGCGCTCTGTCGGCCCAGACGCTAACTCCGGAATTCGCTACTATCTGATGGACGGTACACCTAAACTCGCCCAGCGCCATCCAAACACAGGCAATTGGATCCCACAACTCGCGAACGAGTGGGCTTTTGGCGATGACCAAAAAACGGTTTACTTTAAGCTAAACCCAACAGCGAAGTGGTCTGACGGGGAAGCGGTTACCGCAGAAGACTACCTATTCATGCTCACCTATTACCGCTCTAAGGACATTGTTGATCCTTGGTACAACGACTTTTTCCGCAACAGTATTGCGAAAGTGACAAAGTTTGATGACTTCACCATTGCGATTGAAATGGCAGAGCCAAAAAGTAACGATGAGTTGATGTCACTGCTTAATATGCCAAGCAACGGTGTTCAGCCGCGCCCAAAACATTTCTTTAGCAAGATCAAAGATGAAAATGGCGATGGCATGGATGACAACTATGTTCGTAAGTACAACTTCAAGGTAGAACCGACGACGTCTCCGTACTATATCGATAGCGTGAAAAAGGGCAAAAGCATCACCTTTAAGCATGTCGGTGCCGACTGGTGGGGCTATGAAAACAAGTACTATCAACATCGATTCAACGTTGACAAATTCCGCATCAAAGTGATTCGCGATAATGACATTGCGCGTAAACATTTTGAGAAAGGTAAGTTAGACACCTTTGGCGTAATTCTGCCGCATCTATGGCATGAAAAATCGAATACCGAACCATTTACAAATGGCTTTATTCATAAGTTCTGGGGCTTCAATCAGACGCCACAAGGGGCTGGTGGACTTTGGATGAATACGGCTATGCCAATGTTAGATGATATCAATGTTCGTAAAGGGGTCACTTACGCTACTGATTTCGACGGCATGATCAAGAATGTTTTACGTGGTGACTATTCACGTAAACCTCATGCCATGGGTTTTGGTCACGGTGCTTATGACTTAGCGTCGGCGACAGCGCCAGTGTTTGATCCTCAAAGAGCGGCGAACTACTTCGACCAAGCCGGTTTTGACAAAATCGGTCCAGACGGTATCCGCGTTAACGCGGCGGGCGAGCGGTTAAGTTTCAAAATTACTTACGGTTATACCTTCTGGACACCACGTATTGCCTACCTGAAAGAGCAGGCAAAGCAAGCAGGTTTAGAGTTTGAGCTAAATCTGGTCGATGGCTCTGCGGCATTTAAATACATCTTGGAAAAGAAACACCAGCTTGCGTTTCTTAACATGGGCGGCGGTGACATCCCGGCATACAAAGAGTACTTCCACTCTAGTAATGCTAATAAGCCGCAAACGAATAATCACACTAACTACAGTACCGTTGAGCTAGATAAAAAAATCGAAGCGTTTAAATCTGAATTTGACGTGGAGAAAAAACAACAATTATCACGTGATATTCAGAAAGACATCAGTGATGCGTTTGTCATTGTACCGGGCTACATGGTGCCTTACACAAGAGATGCTTATTGGCGATGGGTGAAGTTCCCAACCAATCCAATGACCAAAAAAACGGCTGCGTTATTTAACATCTTGGGAACCAGTAACTTCTGGATCGATACTGACCTTAAGAAACAGACGTTAGAGGCCTACAAACAAGGCAAGTCTTTTGAACCCGTGACCATTATTGATGACAGGTACAAGCTGCAATGAGTTCGGAAATCAAGTATATGCAAGACGAAACCGTACTCAGCGTGCGCGATCTCGAAGTCGAGTTCGACACAGATGATGGCTCAGTCAAGATCATCAAAGGCGTCTCGTTCGATGTAAAAGCAGGACAAACACTGGGCCTTGTGGGTGAGTCTGGTAGCGGTAAAAGCGTCACCTCGATGTCGATTATGGGCTTGCTGCCTAAGCCTTACGGCAAGGTAACCGCAGGGCAAATCCTATATCGTAACGACGACCTTACCCAGCTTCCAGAAGCTGAAATGTACCGAATGCGCGGTAATCGTATTTCGATCATTTTCCAAGACCCAATGACGGCGCTGAATCCAGTACAGACGGTAGGTAAGCAGCTAATTGAAGTGCTTGAGTTGCATCATCAGCAGATGACGAAACAAGAAAAAATAAATTACGCAATTGGCTTGTTGGAGAAAGTAAAAATTCCAATGCCTGAAAAGCGGTTTGCTGAGTACCCACACAATCTGTCTGGGGGCATGAGGCAGCGTGTCATGATCGCGATTGCACTCGCTTGTAAGCCAGATATTTTGATTTGTGATGAACCGACCACCGCGCTTGATGTGACAGTACAGGCTTCGATATTAGAGCTGATGCGCGAGCTCCAGGAAGAGACGGGGATGGCGATGATCTTTATTACCCATGATCTTGGTGTTGTTGCTGAGATTTGTGATGAAGTTGCGGTCATGTATGACGGTCGGATTGTAGAAAATGCCGGTATTTTCGATATTTTCGATAACCCACAGCACCCATACACCAAGCGCTTGTTGGCATTGATTCCTGATATTGATGTCGAGCCGAAACAAACCATTCAAATTAATCCGATTGATTTGACTGAGTTTCCTGAGTATCGAGGGGCTTAACGATGTCGGAAGTATTAAGAATCGACAATCTGAAACAGTACTACTACTCAGGTAAAGGGCTGTTTAAGAAAGGGTATGTCATTAAAGCGGTCAACGGCGTGTCGTTTTCGGTTGCTCAAGGAGAAACCTTGGGATTGGTGGGGGAGTCAGGTTGTGGTAAAAGCACACTAGGACGCACCATTCTTAAGTTGTTTGAGCCAACAGAAGGGCGCATCTATTTCGAAGGGCGCGACATCACCAAATTGTCGAGCAAAGAAATGCGCCCACTGCGCAAAGAGATGCAAATTGTTTTTCAAGACCCGCTGGAATCGCTTAATCAGCGTCATACAGTCGGTAATATTCTCGAAGAACCTTATGCAATCCATGGTATCGGCACCCGTGAAGAACGTAAGCAATGGGTTCTCGATCTGCTGGATAAAATTGGATTACCTCACTCTGCGGTCAATCGGTATCCGCATGAGTTTTCTGGTGGTCAAAGGCAACGTATTGGCATTGCGAGAGCGATTGCCTTGAAGCCTAAATTATTAATTTGTGATGAATCGGTATCAGCACTCGATGTGTCTGTGCAAGCGCAAATTCTTAACTTATTGCTTCAAATACAAAAAGAAATGAATTTGTCGATTATTTTTATTTCTCATGACCTATCTGTTGTGAAACACATTTCAGACAGAGTCGCGGTAATGAAAAAAGGCGAAATAGTCGAGATGGGCACAGCGAAGGAAATATATTCAAATCCTCAGGATGAATATACAAAAACGTTATTGGCAGCAATACCGATAACACACCCATCTCAACGAAATAATTTAAATAGAAGGAAACTAGCAAACCAAAACTAAAGGAAGTAAGACGGAACTAAATTCTAGAAGGACATTATGAGCAATAACTATTTATTACCAGCTTTATTGTTGGTAACCCCCTCGCTCGTTTTTGCGAATAATCTGCAAGAGGAGTGGAAGGATGAAAATCAAGACAGTCCTTGGTCGGGTTATGTGAGTGCAGATTACTCACGTAACGGTTACAAGGACAGTGCTTCGAATGCGAATCGCTCAGCTTCGGCGACGGGCGTTGTTCGCTATTCGTTTACAGATAAATCTCGCCTGCAGTTAGTGGTGTCTGGTTATCATCAGCAAGATGGTGATGTTTATGGCACACAAGGCCAGTTCTGGAATGACACTTCAATCTCATATGCTCGCAATGGGTTGTTTAAACCGACTGAAGGGTCGTCAATCAGTGGAGAGGTCAGGATGATTCTACCTACCTCAAAAGCGTCAAGGAGGAATGATTTAAAGCTAGGGACACGATTGAAATTACACTGGAGTGCCCCGTTTGATAATTGGTTAGACGGATTAACACTCAGTAATACCTTGCTACTTAGAAAGAATTTTCACGAGTATAAGACAGCAGGTGGTTATCAATTAATTGAATATCGATTGAGTAACCAGTTTTCAATTGATTACGCTTTTGCTGACGATTTCTATTTCAACATGTATGTAATGCCTAGGCAGTCTTGGGATTATAACGGTAATACGTTTGATCCGAACGTAATGCATGGTGAAGAAATAGGCTATCAAGTGACCGATGATATTTCATTGGCAGTGGGAATGACGAACGGAATAAGTTACTACGATCCTGAAAGGGGATCGAGTCCAATAAATGATCTCATCGATTTAAAGAAAACAACTTATTACGCGTTAATTAGCTATCAGTTCTAAAAGAAAAATAAATACAGGTGAAAAATGTTTAAACACGCATTAATTGCTGCCAGTATCGCCGCGATATTAACCGGTTGTGGTGCTGAAGACAGAGCATACGACACATACGAAAAACCAACTCAAGAGATCTCCGTTAAGTCTCTTGATACCGACTCACTTTGGATGTACATGCCTTCTACAGGCGAAGCGCCACGTTACGCACTAACGCAGCGAGGCTTCTTTCAAGGTGACCCTAAACTGGTGACATTACGTTTTGATGAATTCAACGGCATTTATGTTGAAGAGGTCGATCGTGACAAAGTTAATTCTGACGATCCAAGCCGTTGGGACTCGGAAATTAACCGTGCGCCAGTTTTGAAAATTCCTGGCGAGTTTCGCCAGTACCGCTGTGCTGAAAATGGCTATGGCGAGTGTACAAACAAAGAAGAGATAAACCGTGATGAAAGCCTATCATGGACGAAAGCGACTCACTTTGTGCCGAAATACGAAGAAATCAAAACCCTATCTCAAGACACTTTAAGCGCTTGGTATACAGCGAGTAACGTCACAGAATCCGCTGATCCGCGCCTGATTTCTTACGAATACAACCCTAAAGAAGGGGTGATCAACGTTGAGGTTGAACGTACCTTCACCGCAAGTGCCGAAGATCAGTACCAATTCGGCGGTGACTTACGTAACTTATCGTTCAAAACTCGATTCTTCTATTCGTTGGTTAAGCTAGATAAACTCGCCAGCGAAGACTACGAGCCAGTCTATTACCAGGGGTTAGACTCGGGTTACTTCGGTTTGTTTGCAGACCTTAAACGAGTAAAAAGCTCAACAGGTGAGAGTGGTGTACAGGGCTCGGAGTTCTCGTACATTAATCGCTTTAACCCGAAAAATGACACTATTGACTACTACTTGAGCGACAGTTACTTCGACCAAGGTAACGAAGAGTACCTACAGCTGACGATTGATACGATTAATCAGGTGAACCAAACCCTTGAAGACACGGGTGTTCCGAAAATTAAGATCGTGAACCCTAGTTCTAAGGCTGGCGTACAAACTGGTGATTTACGTTACAACGTTTTCAATCTGATTTCGGATCCGGTAGACAACGGTTTACTTGGCTATGGCCCATCCGCAACCAACCCGTTAACTGGCGAGATCATCCATGCTCATGTTAACCAGTATCTCGGTGTGATTCGCTCATCCAGCCGAAGAACATGGAATGAGTTGGCTATGCGCTACAACCGCCAAGAAATTGAAAAGTTAGAGCCGAAAGCAGACGTCGCGGCTGTTGATAATAACGATGGCGCTGTCGACAACGACGATGATGCAGTTGTGGCGGTCGCGGAGCGTACTGATGTCGATGACTTCGAAGATATGATTGCTGAAGACAGAGGCCCAGCACCTGATATTCCAGCATTATCTGAAGATGAACTTGGCTTTGTCACTGCAGGTAAGCTAACTGATGCGTTTCCTAATGCGGACACTGACTATCGATTCGATGTAGAAAACTCAGATTTAGCGATTCAATCATTTTACAAGCGCCAAGATATGCTTAAACGCTTCTCTGAGCAAAATGCTTATAGCTTGGACTTTATGTGGATGAGTACCCAGTCTAAGGGCTTGGTGAAAGGCATTGATTATCAAGAAGGCGATTTCTTTGTTGATGCTGACCAAACCACAATGAAGACGTGGGAAGAGTTAAATCAGGACCAGCAAGAAATGGCGAGCAATGCGATTTCAAAGCATATGTTTAAATCGACATTGATTCACGAGCTTGGTCACAATCTAGGTCTACGTCACAACTTTATGGGCTCAGCTGATAAGAATCACTTCTACACCGTAGACGAGTTAGCTGCTCGTGGTTCATCGGATAAGCCAGCAGCGTACAGCTCAATCATGGACTACGGCGCGTCTATTTTTGATGAGCTACTTACATTTGGTAAATATGATAAAGCGGCTTTGCGTTTCGCATATGGTCGAGAGCTTGAGCTAGAAGAGCCTGCACTCGCGACCAACAGTAAAGGTGAGCAAGTTGCGGACTTGGACAGCACTGGCGTCCAAAAACGTAAAGTCATTTCGTTGGCTAAGTACGATAAAGAGATGACCGAAGACTACAAAGCGTACCCGACTGGTATTATTTCGCATATTAGAGCGAATGCCGATGCCGAAGGTTTAACGGCGCCGCTGGTTAATTACCGTTTCTGTACTGACGAGCATACGACCACTAACTTAATGTGTGATCGTTTTGATGAAGGTACAAGCCTTCAGGAAGCGACTGAGTATCGTATTCAACGTTATAAAGACAGTTACCAAACAATGAACCGCCGTAATGGTCGTCAAAACTTCAACCCGTATAATCAGTACCAATACTTCTTATATCGGATGCAAGAGTTCCAACAAATTCGCGATATCGTGGAAAATGTCGGTGAAATTGACCACATGTTTGCGCGCTATATAGGTGCAGATACGGTCAACAACCGAGGTGCGGTGTTCAAAGAGATCGCAGAAACCAACTGTCTAATTGGTAATACCCCGATCCCACTTGAGCAGTTGTCATCGTCTCTACGACCAATCTGTGATACGTACAATGCAGCAACTCTAGCGGCGGACTTCTTTATGGAAGTGCTGAAGACTCCTGAAAAGGTCTGTGAACTAGAGGAGGTAGTCACTCAAGAAGGGTTTGAGAACCGATACCGCTTTGCACCATTATCTGATCTATGGCAAACCTACCAGGGCGCAATGTCGACAAATCGCGATGTACCGCTCACTTGTTATGATGAAGAGTTGGTAGAGGTACTTAAAAACCAGTCAAATGAGACTCTCGTTCGTTCTGAAACACGTGATGGTAAAATTTGGTCTAGCCTTAAAGCCAATAACCCTTACCAAAATTCCGCATCTTCCGTGGATCTGTTAGGGATTTGGCCTGATAAGTTACTCGCAGCACAGATGCTTGTACGTCGCGACACTCCGTTTATGCAAACAGAGAACTCAAGCCTTGCGTTAATTGATATGTCTGATTACGCGTCTCAGATGTACGAATACTTGTCTGAGCTGACAGGCGCAGATGTACGACAAGCTATTTTCGTTGATAAAGACGGTGAGTATGTTGAGACCGTATTGGCTTACAAGCCATCGCTTAGTGCAGAGATTGAAGCAACGTCAAGTTACCTATGGCCAATGAAACGTTACTTCAGTTTAGGTGGTGATGAAGGGCTCTATCAATGGACGGAGGGTGAGTATCAAGACACTAAAGTACCTTACTTTGGCGTATTGCTAAAAAACATAAATAAGTTCAGTCGTATACGTGAGTACGGATTGTCTGATGCTGCGTTAGGTTTACGTGATGCAATCCATATTAACTATGCGACACCGAGCAGTGTTTCTGAAGATGATATTCAGTTTAGATGGAAAGGCGTTAACTACTCAATAAACAGACGAAATGTTCTAGCGGAAGCTGTTGCGTCTCGTGCTCTGTACAAAGAAGATCAGACAGAGCAAGTTGCTAAATTGGAGAACTTACCTTACCGGATGCGTAGTGCCATTCTGATGTTTAAAGACTTGCGTGATAAGCATGAAGCAAAAATCATGGCGGTCGGTGATAAGGATGCGCTAGAGATACTTCGTGATACACCAATCGGGTTCCCACAATTCTCGATGTTTAGAAACCAGTTTGAAGAGTATGAAGTAAACGGTAAAAAGTGCTTAAGGTTTAAGTCGGAAGACGAAACGGAAGAGCAGCGCTTGCGTCGTAAATGTAACTCAAAAGCGAATCTAGAGTCGGTAGTGAACTCAATCTTCAAATTCGAAGAAGAGGAACATGAGCTACTTTTCAACAACGCTCAAGCGTTTGGTAACCTAGTCGCGGACAACAACAGAATTGCTTCGTACGAAGCAAGACAAGAAGTGTACGACTTTGATCCTGAGCTACTTAGACTGTGGAGTTCAAGAGAATACTTGACGTATCGCCGAGCATTCGAGCAGTTCCCTAAATATGATTACTAAGTGCTAATAAACCATACCGGCTATCTTTTTTGATAGCCGGTTTTTTTCATATAAAAAATTTGTAGAATAAGGTTAATTAAAGCTGCATCGATCGCAAAATATATGATATACAGATATATCTATCATTTACATCATAGATGGCAATATAAGCTAACGGTTGTACTGTGTGCGTGTATGGATAAACACAGACACAGAAAGAATTGCGTGTGAGAAGGACCTATGACAAAACAGAAATTAGTTATTGTAGAAGATGACCCAATTTTAAGAGAAATGCTGCAAGAGTATTTCGAGAGCCAGTCATTTGATGTGGTCGCAATTTCTGATGGCAGTTCAGCGGCTGAGCAAATTCTCTCTATTCGCCCCGATATCGTGTTACTCGACTTAATGTTGCCGGAAGTAGACGGGTTGACGATATGTCGTCAGATCCGCAACCAATTCAATGGCAAAATCCTCATGCTTACCGCCAGTGACGACGATTTTGACCATGTGGCGGCATTGGAAACCGGTGCCGATGATTTTATCAGCAAACCTGTAAAACCTAGGGTGCTACTGGCTAGAATTCGAGTGCTGCTCCGTCGTGGCTCTGATTCATCGAGTGCAGAAGAGCACAGTAACGAAAACGAATTGAATTTTGGCAAGCTGACGCTGAATAAGCTCACTAAGGGCTGTGTATTCGATGGTAAGGACATTGCGATTGCCGAGAGCGAGTTCGAACTGTTGTGGCTATTGGCGTCCTCACCAGAACAAGTGTTGTCACGTAACTTCCTGACTCAGCAGCTACGTGGTGTTGAATATGACGGAATTGATCGTTTTATCGACAATAAAATTGTTGTATTGCGTAAAAAATTAAATGACAACACCGTACCGCCGAAAAAAATTATTACCGTAAGAGGAAAGGGGTATTTATTTGTACCAGAACGTTGGTAATAAAATAAACGCTCTACTAATTAATGCGCCGAATTTATTTTGAATACCTGATAGGGTTGACCATTATCTTTTTGGTCAGCATTTATTCTTACGCCTTTATTGTTTATAAACTTGGCACCGACTACGAGTTTATTCTTCGCGATCACCAAGCTGAGGCTTATCAGCAATTGATTGGAGTGATCTCAGAATATAAGAGTGAATCGGAAACAGAGCAGCTCCTCCAGCAGTATGCCAGCAAGACTCGGCAAAATTTGCGCATCGTGCCCTTTGAATCTGCACCTAACCAAGTGCAGCGCATTTTGGCAAAAGCGGAAACCAACATTTACTATCATGACGAAGACTTCCTCTGGTTTCGATTGGAGGGCAGTGACTCGCTATACGAGTTAAGTGATGATAAAGAATCGTTCTTAAGACAAAAGATTAAATTTGAAAACCGCCTGATTTGGGTGTTTGCTATTACCGGGTTTGCACTGAGTGGTCTTTTCTTAGTGTGGCGTATTAAACGTCGGTTAAATAACTTAGAGCAGGTCACGGTTGCATTTGCCAATGGCGATTTGCATAAGCGAGCATCTGAGAAGAACAGCATTAAACTCGGCACGCTTAATCGCAGCTTTAATGTTATGGCGGACAAGATTTGTGATTTGATTAACAGCAATAAATCTCTGACCAATGCAGTTGCTCATGAATTAAGAACACCGATATTCCGCATTCAATGGCAAGCAGATATTTTAAGTGATTTTGAATTGCCTGCACCGCAACGAAAAGCCGTCGCTCGGATTATCGCCGATACCGAAGAAATGGAAGATATGGTGGATGAGCTATTGTATTACGCTCGTCTTGAGCGAGGTGGCTCCGAGCTAGTTAAACAACCGATAGACGTAAATGACTGGCTGGAAGAAAGGTGCAGTATTTGGCGCAAAGAAACAGAACTGGAGTTGATTAGTGTTGACGCTAAGCTGCCAACGGCATTGTACGTCGACGTTAAACTGTTTAATCGTGCCGTTGATAATATCGTGCGCAATGCGTTTAAATTTGCCGACAGTAAGATTGTTATCGAAGTTTGGGCAAACGATGAAGAAGTTGTTGTCGAAGTTCACGATGATGGCAAGGGCGTTGAGTCTGAGCATTGGCCGTTTCTGTTTGACCCTTTCTACAGTGCCAATGCCGCGAGAAACAAAGGAAAAACCGGGCATGGACTCGGTTTGGCGATTGTTAAGCAAGTCTGTGACCGCCACAATGCGCAGGTATCTGTTGGTGACAGCTATCTCGATGGTGCGTGTTTTACCCTTACTTTTCCTAAACCAAAACGTCTCTCAGAATAAATAGCGATTGGTACTGCAAATAGGTCTGCGTACTAGTATTGAATGGCCAGAATTGAGAGTTGTTTGAACATAACGACTCTTATTTCAACGATTTGCATACAAAATACAAACAGGGCATTATCTCTATAGTTGCTTAAACAGTGTGAGGTTTACTATGGATATTTTAATCGAGCAAGAAGTTGCCCTTCATCAGCCTGATGTTCGTCATAATAAACAAGAAGTCGCTCGATTGGTCCATCCCTCATTTAGAGAAGTGGGTAAGTCTGGAAGGAGTTTCGATTTTGATACCATCATGGAGATGATGGCAGAAGAAAAAACCTCACTGGGCCATATCCATTCTCAAGATTTTGAAATCATTCCCCTAGAGCCTTCCACTCATCTGCTTCTCTACCGTACGGCATGGATTGATAAGTTGGGCACGAAAGCCCACTTTACCAAACGCTCGTCTATCTGGAGTTTTAATGGGGAAAACTGGCAACTGAAATATCATCAGGGAACACCCTGTGAAGAGTTTGAGCTAGTGACTTAATAAACCAAGTCGTAAGGAGCCGATATGAACGTAGCAGTAGTGTTAGGGACCTCCAAAACGGACGGTAACACCCGCCGCTTAGTGAATGAGTTTGTTAACCACTCAGGCGCGGCCCTTTTTGATTTGTCTGACAATGACATCTCCTATTATGACTATGAACACCGCAATCGCATGGACGACTTTATTCCACTCATTATTGAATTGAGCGAATTTGATCATATCGTGTTTGCGTCACCTGTGTATTGGTATTCAATGTCGGCGCAATTGAAAGTCTTCTTTGATCGATTGTCCGATCTCCTGACCATAGAAAAGCAGCTCGGTCGTCGTCTCAAAGGTAAATCCATCTCGGTAATTGCAACTGGGTTTAACACTGAATTACCGGATTGTTTTATCCAGCCTTTTATGTTGACAGCGAAATACATGCACATGGAATTTACGGGTTGGACGTATGCCGCGATCCAGCAAGAAACCGATCTTGCCGCACTAGGCGCGGTGGCAGAAATGGCAACTCACAAAGTACATTAAGATGACAAGGACAGTCTATGAAGACAGCGTTGGTTACTGGTGGCTCGAAAGGAATTGGATTGGAAACGGTATTGAGATTATTGCAATCCGGCTATCAGGTGATTACTTGCTCAAGAAACCAAAATGATTGGCTTGAGCAGTGTCGTATCCATCCCGAATTAGATAAAGTTGATTACCACTCATTGGATATCGCCGTAGAATCGCAGCTTGATGATTTTTTTGCTTCTATTACCGAACGATACGGCCAATTAGATGTGGCAGTGAATAATGCTTCGCCAGCCATCGCTTCTCGCGGGCAGTTTGATAGTGTCGACTTTGCTGCATTGAAAAGTACCTTAGATGTTGATTTTTGGTCTCAGGCGTATTGCTTGAAAAGAGAGATTGCTTTGATGCAAAATGGCGGAACCATCGTCAATATAAGTTCAGTAAATGGCCTACGTCCAACGCCAAATGCCGCAATGTACAGTGCGGCGAAGCATGCTCTTGAGGGATTGACGCGTTCAATTGCGTTGGAGAGCATCGAGAGAGGTATTCGTATCAATGCGGTGGCTCCGGGAGTAACGTGGACACCACGCTGGCAAGAACGTCAAGCAGAGGAGCCAGAGATCAAAGAGCAAGTTTCTCAAGTCGTACCTGCAAAACGTTTTGCAGAGGTCGGAGAGGTGGTCGATGCGATCGAATTTCTACTCTCTAGTCAATCCAGTTATGTCGTAGGTCACACCCTAGTTGTTGATGGGGGCTTATCCCTC
>NZ_AEVT01000097.1 GCF_000189275.1 Vibrio sinaloensis DSM 21326
TGGAGAGAAAGCGGGCGATGTGATCAAGACAGAGCGTGGTAAAGGTTATCGGTTCATTGGCAACGTGGAGTCTTTGAGCGGTAATGAAGAGGAGAGCGATGCAGTAGCACTAAGCAGTAATCAAGAGTCTAGTGAGCCATCTAACCAATTATTGTTTCTCGGTGTGTCTTTCGACCTGTGTAAAAAAAATTGGCTCACTTACTATTTAGCGTCCTTGCTCATCAGTATAGGGTTAGGTTACTTAACCAGTTTTGTTATCGCCAGCTATCAGGAAAATACTCGCAGTAAATCTTTTGCTTATGACAATTTTGAAAAGTGCCTGTATGAAAACCCTACCACACTGGAAGTGATAAATTTGGCTCCAGCTAAAGTCATTACCGCTAACGGTATATCGATTGCTTATAACGAGATGTATCAAGCATTTAGTTTTCCAAATACGTTACTGGAGCAATACTGTGGATAAAAAAATATTGTTTGGCCTAGCATTGGTTGGTTTTCTTATTGGCGATCTTATTTACCCTAACTCTTCTAGTAGCCCTCATGGTAAATATATATCGAATGCGATCTCTTTAGTTAAGACACCTAATAGAAGTAATCCTATATATATTTCGTTTCATTTTGAATTGGAATTGTTTAACAGCGATAGATATGAACTGATGGCATTGACACCTAACCAGAGTGGTACTTTTACATCAGGAAGCTACGTTTACAACGAAAATGAAATCTCTTTTATAGAAGCAAATCACGATGCCTTTTATGATACTCGGATAGATATCCCTTTCTGGGAAAAAGTTTTGATTTCACCGAATACTCTAGGAGGTGATGAAAACTTGATTTTTCCTATGAATGATGTGGAAAAGAGCTTTATTCTTTTCAATAGAAGGTCGGCTTACTTAATGACTCGAACATAGAATATTATTTTGCCCACCTAGTGACGATATAGCCCTTGCAACTGCCGGTTTACAAGGGCCTTTCTTTTTCTGGCTATTATCCATTGGGTCTTCGGCAATCGTTTCCAGCAGTTTCTGCGAAAGACCGTTAATGCTTTTTTAGGTTTCTGGCGGGGCTTTGCTTATTCTTAAATGAGGTTTATTAAGGTTATTGTAATCGTCGTTGCATGCCACTGTAGCTATCATCACGCGTTCAATTCCCACGCATGCAGATATGTTTGGGACACTGAATTGTTGAAATATGGTATTGCAACATGAAACACATACGAATAATGAACAAAACGCCGATTATTATAAGCTTGGCGATAGCGCTAACGGGGTGTAATGGTGAGGGCTCAGAGGCTATTGAGCAATCGAATCAATATGTCATTCCTTCCGAGGCCCAAGTTGCCTTGACCGAAAACTATGCAGCCGTCAATTTGGAGGGTTACGTTGAGTCATCTAGCGGGGCGCAGTTAACAGACCTCGCCAGCTTATCCTCAGATGAACTCTGTGCTTCTGTCGCCATTAATGAAGGTACTTTAACGTTTGATACTAGCTATGAACTCGGCTCAGGTTGTGTACTTAGGTATTCTGTAGTAAACAGTGAGGGGTTAGCTAATGCAGAAATTGCTCATATTAATGTGAGTAAATCAATCACGGGTATACCTGACTTTGTTGACACCATACACGCTAATGCCACGGCTTCAGGCGTAGCGATAGAAGTTGATGTTGCTAACGCCGCTAATTTTCCCCCTGACTTTTCGATAGACGCGAGTGACATTACGGTTGATGGCTTTGGCGATGCCACCGTGTCGCAAGGGACTAAGATTGAATTCACGCCAACGGAAGATAGTGGAGTCAGTGTCATCTATTACACGGCCCATTCCGAGCATGCTGATTATGAGGATGTCGCTGTTTCAGGACAAATTAGAGTTGCTACCTCGGTGAGCGGGACCAATACGCCTCCAAACGTGCCTATTACTTATGATATTGGCGATAAAGAAATTTACCAAGCGCAGGTCATCGACATGTCGACACATATATCCGATGTCGATGCGCAACAGTCGTTGCAAATAGTGGATATCAGAAGCGACGCTTTCACTCACGTTGCGGTTAACGCAACCAATAGCTTAGCCTTTGATGTCCAAGGAACCCTACCAGGGCCTGCGGTATTTTCTTATACCGTGACCGACCATAATGGTGGATATGCTACCGGGGAAGTCACCGTTAACTTTGTACAGCGACAACAGCCTGGTCATACTTCAGATCATACAATTTATTTTTCAACCCCGGTATTGGAAAGTGAGTATAGAAGGGTGATGAACCAAACACCTCCAGAAACTCTAATTGATCCATCAAACAACTATCACCTGGCTGCTTATACCTCTGGTTCAGGCCCGGCGGAAGATGATGACTTGTTTATGGAAGCGTATTGCCAAGCGATTGGTATGAGAACGCCAGCCGAAAGTGAAAGCCTCTATATTTACCAAGATTCCGGTAACATCGCGAAATCGGGTAACTGGGCGGAGGCCAGTACGTACGCGACTCTAGGAGGAACTGATATCTATCCTATCGATTGGTTTAGTTACAGCTCTGGTAGTTCGGGTTCTAATATTACCAGTCGAGCATTTTTCTGTGTTTCTGGGACTAAGCCTAATACGTCCCCTGAAGTAGTCGATACCTCAGACAGCGTTGAGATATACAACCCAAAAAGTATTCCTCTAAGCATCAGCGATCCTGATGGAGACAACGTTGTCATCGCACAAGTCATCACGCCAGTTGGTGTAGACGCGACCATCAATGGAGCCAATATTGAGGTAACAGCTCAAACAACAGGGGAACACAATATTCTCGTCGTGGTGGAAGATGATCCTGGCTTGCAAGCCTCTTCAACGGTAGTGGTTAATGCTGAGAGGAAAGATGTTCCTGATATTACCCCCATTGCTTTTTTCACCCCTCCGGTTACCCAGTTTGAGGCTGAACAAAATGGCACTCATGTTATTGGCACAAAGCTAAATGATTTAGGCTACCCAATGGCGAAAGTGACATCTGATGATGCAATTAACTATTGTCGCAGCAAAGGGATGGAATTGCCGTCCGTTGCGATGATAAGAAATTGGGAGTTGGCGAATGGGTCACTGAATGATGTGGTCGCTGCCAATGACACTATGTTTGGTGTTTGGGATGACCAAGCCAATTATAAAGAGTACAGACTGTCAGATGGCACGTTAGAAAATGGTAACGGTGAGACATTTGTCATGTGTGCCGATCATCCAAGAGGTGTTGTTTATAGTATTGTACCGGACGGTAATATGACAATTAGTCAGACTACTGAGCTAAGCGTCAAAGCAACCAATAAAGCCGCTGACTATGAACATAATATAGACGTCAATAAAGGTGTGCTTGAGTGCTCTCCGAACTGTGTTGTCAATGGCGCCTTTGTAACCCCAAATGAGCCAGGGCCATTGAGCGTAAATTGGATAGGCCCTGGCGATATAGAAGTGATCGATACGTTAGATGTTGCGCCAATCGATGATATCGAACTAAGCGTATCTGCGGATGAAAATCATATTGAGTGGTTTGATACTTCCCCACAAGGCTCCTCCAAACCGCGAGTTAAGGCAAATGGTATTAAAGTGTTGAGAATACCAGTAGATGTATACAACTCAATGTTATACAAGGATCCTTACGCGAGTGTAGAAACGATTGTTGAAGGGATTCATAACAAAAAAAGTTATGTTTATGAAACTTTGAGCCTTGTAAAGCTTACTGATGGCAGATGGATCCAAAACGGCGATGTGATGGAACTTAAAGACGATACAAATGTTACCGCTGCTTCAAAAACTCCTATATCTGATGGTTACGAGATTACGTATCACATCAAAGTTCAGCTTAGATATTTAAGTACTTATTATAGAAAGGAGATTGAGTGGATACGAGTTAAAGAAGGGAAGGCTCTAT
>NZ_AEVT01000096.1 GCF_000189275.1 Vibrio sinaloensis DSM 21326
AAATACGATGATATCTGCCGATACAATAGGCTAAAGCGAGTTAGTCGTATATCTTCGATTAAGTAAAAGAGCATTAATCTAGATGAAATTGAATCGTGGCTAAGCGGATTCTATCAATCCTGTAAAGATTTAGTATTTCTAGATATACATAACGCTAAGTTTGGTCATGGTGTTTCCGTTGTCGGTGATAATTCTAGTCGATTTATGAAAAGTAGAAATAGTTGTATGGTTTGTAGTGATAAGCTATCAACTTATATCAATTCATTGAGTGAACAGTTTGATGATTTTGACGAAGCGTTGTTAGTTGAAGAGGTCAGGTCGAAAGGCTACGAGTATCAGAACTTACTCAGAGGACATTTTCTTTTTTCCGCTGTAGCAAAATTCATAAACCAGTACTCAAAGAAAAATGGATATAAGAACTCTATATCAAATGACTCTTTGTACGCGGTATTTGTGCTCGCACTTGAAACGACAATGAGCGAGCAATGCACGGATTATCAGTTCTTTAAACAGCAAATAGATAAAATTCAGATCGCGGCTTAACATATTCCTAATTTCTTCGATTTCTAGTTGGTATCCAGGGTGCCGCTGTTTGGCGGCGCCCACCTCTAAATGGTTGCATGTTTTCCTTAGCAGGATAAATTGGCGGGCTAGGGATGTGACCGTGTAACTCCACAAATCTTCGATGTTCATCACGCCAATGTGCAAAGCTCTCTAGTTCTTTCGGACTAAATTCACGCCCAGCCGGTGTAATCAACACCGCACGTTGTTCACACACACGAAAGCCAGACCAACGAATATCATTTGGCAGATAACCAAGCGATTTAATCAGTAAAAGTTTTTCTGCCATCGGGTTGATTGGAACTGTGCCATCTAGCCAGCGAGTAATTGTCTGCTTGGAGACATGGAAGTATTCAGCGCCTTGTCGAATCGAATCAAACTGGCGCCAGTAGAGAGTCTTGAATGAGTAATGAAACATGACAAAGCTCGCATTTTGATTAACTGACGTAAATTATTTTTTAAGTGTTTTTAGTGGGTTAAATGCCGCTACATAATGTAGCGTTCGCTAAAACCTCGTATTTTGTTGTGTTTTCAAAGCAAGCCATCCAAATAGTACAAATCACTTAAACGTTGAAAAGAGACAACTTAATAATTTACGGTTGAGTTATCAGACACTTATGAAACGCTTAATCAATGTTTTGCCAAATGTTAAAACCTCAAACTTAGTGCGCATTATGTATATTATGTTAAATGGTGTGTGGACTGACCAGAGGTTTGCCTTTAACCCACTGCTTTCCCCCTTTGTTGCCTGAGTCTTATTCAACATAACTGTATTTACCATAAAATACCTAATAATCACATACAGTTAATCAAAGATTAATGCATGTGATTATTAGTGTTGTGTAAATTAACCTAACACGGTTTTGATCGAACGTTGAATTTCTTTGCTTCGTATGGGTTTAGAAACAAAAGCATTCATACCAGAATTCAAACATGCTTGCTTATCTTGCTCCATGGCATGAGCCGTTAATGCAATGACCGGTGTATCTGTACAGAATTTACGGATTTCTTTGGTTGCTGTTAGCCCATCCATTACGGGCATCGAGATGTCCATGAAAATCAGGTCGATATCGGATGCATTCTTTTTTAAGTAATCTACCGATTTTTGGCCATTGTTTACGATAACCACTCTGTGCCCCAAACGCTCAAGAACTAACTTAATCACCATTTGATTGGTTTCGGTATCCTCTACGACGAGCACGGTTAAGCGTTTCTCGCAAGAATGATGACCTGGTTGTACAAAGTTGGTTGACTCAATCTTCTTACTTGAAATTGGCAGCTCAATTCTAAACGTTGACCCTTGACCTAGTTTGCTCTTCACCGAGATGTTGCCACTCATAAGACCAACGAGGTGCTTTGAAATCGTCAACCCAAGTCCGGTCCCGCCATAGCTACGTGTAATTGAATCGTCAGCCTGTTTAAACTCACTGAACACAATGTCTAGTCGGTCTTTGTCTATGCCGATTCCAGTGTCTTTCACAGTAATAACAAGATGTTGATTGATCACATTCGCGGTTAAGCAAACTTCACCAGCGTGAGTGAATTTGAGCGCATTTCCGACTAAATTGAAGACGATCTGCATAACTCTAGCAGGATCTATCCACAGAGAAAGCGACTCATCAAATTCGATATTGACAGAAAACTTCAGCCCTTTAGCGTCTGCGAGTGCGTAGAAATGCTCTAATACGAATTTAAGTTCAGTGTTCAACCTCACCCATTGATATTTGATGGGAAATTCACCACTTTCAATTCTAGAAAGTTCAAGAATGTCATTGATCAATACTAGGAGAAGTTCAGCAGATGATTCCATCTTCTCAAGGATTTCTAGCTGATTTTCTTGTTTCAAATCGGCCAAAAGCACATCAATGTAACCCAGAACAGCACTTAGAGGTGTCCTAAGTTCGTGACTCATCATCGCCAGAAATCGAGATTTAGCTTCGTTCGCCTTCTCTGCTTTTACTTGTGCGAGTTTGAGTTGTTGGGTCTTAATATCGACAAGTTGCTGCAATTGTTCGATGCGCTCAATATCGGTCAGGGCTCTTTCTACAAGCGGTCTAAAACGTGACAGGGTGTCACGATAATCGAGCGTGAACTGCCCTGCTTTTCTGCCAATCAATAAAATTATTGAGTCTGTTATTGTCGCTTTCGCCCCAGTGATCAGTGCAGAAAATACGGGGCCATTTCCAAGCGAACTTAAGTGCTCAAACTCATCTAACTTGTTAGGCTCAAAAAAGATGATGCATTCACCGGACAAAGCACGCATATATTTGTCGCTATCTTGCCAGTAAATACCTTGAAAGTTGGGATTAGAGCTTAAGAGTGTTTGATATTGAGTTTGATCGCTGTTTTTGGTTAAGACAACAAAATCTGAAAAATCGATATAAAGAGCGAGTACGCTTTTTAGTTCTTTGAAGATTTGCTGCTTGTCGCTTGCGATAGTTATGCTAGATATTGCATCTAATATAGCACGGTTCTCTGAAGCAAGCCTTGCTTCTCTTTCTTGGCTCTGCTTGAGTTCGATAAGTGCTTCGTTGAGTTGCTCTTGTGTTTTTAGACTCATAAATTCTAGTCTGAATAAAACGCCGCTGAAGAAATCATTAGATTTCCATGTCCATTATCACCGTTGATAAAGCGCCCTTGTTCACCAAACGTGAATGGGCAAATGAAAGGGATACCATCCATTTCTGCCTTTATAGTCTCATAAACCTTGTCCATGTCGTCCTCTAAATGCAGCATTGCTCCGGCACATATCACACAAACAGCGCCAGTCAGCGTTGCATTACGATCAGAATGCCGTTTTGCTTCTTGAATAACTCTCGAAGGACGTGCAATCAGTTGCTCTCTATCACCAGACATTAGAGTGACAACGTCACCCTTTTCGACGCTGGTAAACAGCAAGATGCCTTTATTTTGCGTAACATTAATCGGATGAGATAACTTGTAATAAGGTTGACTATATAAGTTTCCTGCCACTCTGCCGAGGGGATATTGGGTAACTAATTGAAACTTAAACCACTCTGGCACATCGATTGAAGCGTGTTGCTTGATCCATTCTCTGTACATCTCTTGCGCTGGTTTGTGACCAATTTCGAGCAGTTCTCTTCCTTTGCACTTTGTCACCACGCCAGAATATTCAGTCGGAGAATAACCTGCGCTAAACCCGGTTGCCAACGGTTTGGAAGGAAACAGTAGCTGAATACAAACACCATGATTTGTGGACTCGTCTTCGTTGAAGATAGACCACTGCCCTTTGATTGCGTTATCTGCCGCTGTTGCGCCAATCATTGGCACAGGTGTTTGGAACACTTCATCAAGGGAAGAAATAAGGTTTTCTTCCATACCTGGCGTGGCATGAATGATCGCGAAACTCGGAACCTCTCCGGTTCGATTGGCTTTATTCAGCGCAATCTGAATCGCCTTTTCTATGGCATTTTTTGATTCATCTTCACTTTCAAAACTCACTAGACCGGATCCGTAAGCCGTTGAATTTGAATCATATATCGCGATTAGGCCCAATACGTTGCCGAAATGGAGCCCACGTTCAGTCATTACGCCTTTACATGTAGAGCATCCTATTATCGAAGCTTTTGGTAGGTGCTGCTTGAAGGCAAGACGCAGCTTTTCAGCGCCGTAATTTTGCGTGAAATAACAGATAATACTCGCAAGATTCTTCCGCGGAATTTGGTTTGCTAGTTGCTGTACCGCAGCGAGCTCATCTAGCTCATGGGTAATGTAGGTTTTAAAATCCATTTATTCACTTTTAATATAAACAGTCTTGATAATATCTTTATCTGTAGAAGAGACTACCAGCGCAATTTCTGATTGCGAACTTGGAATGTTAACCTGCCAGCTATTTGCATTTTTAGTAATTTTTTCACTGCTATTCACAGAAGATATTATCCAGTTACTACTGTCAGTTTTCAGTGTGATTTGACTTGACGAAATATGGACGTCAAATCGAGTTTCATTTACATAAAAAACACAATCATTAGCACGTTTACATACTGCATTTATTGGTGACTCATGTTCGATTGTACGCCAAATAAACGCCGCTATAAGTAGGGTTAACATGATGATTATTTGAGCAAAACGGCCTCGTGTAAGTTTTTGGGCTGCCATTCTGTGGTGTTCTCCGTGTAACAAACTTCAAAGTTTTAAAATAAAAGGCCAAAACCAGACCGACTGTAAGGTTACTACTCTGTCATTGAATTGTTAAATGCAGTATAGTTGGCGGCTGAAAATGCCACTTTTTTTAAAAATCAGCAAGAAGATTTAACCAGTGAAACTGATTTTATTTTCTCAACGGTTTGGGTGGCATTACGACATGTGTCGTGTTGGAAGTAAAGTGTAGTTAATTAGAAATTGGAAGCATGCAAATGAGCCAAGAAAAGCAGCTTGAACAAAACTACAACTATACGGTCGTTCGTCAATTTACCCTGGTGACTATTTTGTGGGGTATTGTCGGTATGGCTGTTGGTGTTTTGATTGCCGCTCAATTAGTTTGGCCACAGCTAAACTTTGATACGCCGTGGTTGACGTATAGTCGCTTACGTCCTCTGCATACTAATGCGGTTATTTTTGCGTTTGGTACAAGTGCCCTATTCGCAACGTCTTATTACGTTGTTCAGCGTACCTGTCAAACTCGTCTCTTTGGTGGCCCTCTTGTCGCCTTTACCTTCTGGGGTTGGCAAGCCATTATCCTAGCAGCAGCAATTACTCTACCGTTGGGTTTCACCTCCGGTAAGGAATACGCTGAACTAGAGTGGCCGATTGATATTGCCATCGCAGTTGTCTGGGTCTCTTATGCAATCGTGTTCTTCGGAACGCTGATTACGCGTAAGACGTCTCACATCTACGTAGCAAACTGGTTCTTCGGTGCCTTTATTATCACTGTCGCTGTTCTACATATCGTAAACAGCATGGCAATTCCTGTATCTATGGGTAAATCGTATTCGATCTACTCTGGTGCAGTGGATGCAATGGTTCAGTGGTGGTACGGTCACAATGCGGTAGGTTTCCTACTGACGGCTGGTTTCCTAGGTATGATGTACTACTTTGTACCTAAGCAAGCTGAACGTCCTGTTTATTCATACCGTTTATCTATCGTTCACTTCTGGGCACTCGTTTCTCTATACATTTGGGCTGGCCCGCACCACCTACACTACACTGCACTTCCAGATTGGACGCAGTCACTGGGCATGGTGATGTCACTGGTACTATTCGCTCCATCATGGGGTGGTATGATCAACGGTATCATGACGCTTTCTGGTGCATGGCATAAGCTACGTTACGACCCTATCCTACGATTCTTGATTGTTTCTCTATCGTTCTACGGTATGTCGACATTTGAAGGTCCAATGATGTCTATTAAGACAGTAAACGCACTGTCTCACTACACTGACTGGACTATCGGCCACGTACACTCTGGTGCACTTGGTTGGGTTGCAATGGTTTCTATCGGTTCTGTATATCACCTTGTTCCGCGCCTATTCGGCCAAGAGCGTATGTACTCTGTTGGTCTTATTAATACGCACTTCTGGCTGGCGACTATCGGTACCGTTCTTTACATTGTTGCAATGTGGATTTCTGGTGTAATGCAAGGTCTGATGTGGCGTGCAGTTAACTCTGACGGCACTTTGACGTACAGCTTTGTTGAGTCTGTACAAGCTTCGTACCCGTTCTACTTTGTTCGTTTCCTAGGTGGATTCATCTTCCTAGCTGGTATGTTCTTAATGGCATACAACACGTACAAAACGGTTACAGCACCTAAAGATAGCCTAAAAGCTATCCCACAGCCGGCATAAGGAGATTTAAAGAATGAGTTCGAATTCTAACAATCGCCACGAAATTGTAGAACGCAATGTCGGTTTACTCGCGATTCTTATCGTTTTCGCTATCAGCTTAGGTGCTCTTGTAGAGATCACCCCACTGATTTTCCAAAAACAAACCACAGAGCCTGTAGAGAACTTACGTCCTTATACTGCGCTTGAAATGGAAGGTCGTGACGTTTACATCCGTGAAGGTTGTAACGTGTGTCACAGCCAAATGATCCGTCCATTCCGCTCTGAAACGGAACGCTACGGTCACTACTCTGTTGCTGGTGAAAGTGTATATGAGCACCCATTCCTTTGGGGTTCTAAGCGTACAGGTCCTGACCTAGCACGCGTTGGCGGTCGTTACTCAGATGAGTGGCACCGTGTACACCTTATCGATCCACGTGAGTTGGTTCCTGAGTCAAACATGCCTGGTTTCCCATGGCTTGAAGAAAATGTTCTTGATGGTAAGGACACTCAGAAGAAATTGACTATTTTCCGTGATCAATTTGGTGTTCCGTACACTGATGAACAGATCGCAAACGCGTCTAAAGAAGTAGAAGGTAAGACAGAGATGGATGCCATCATCGCTTATCTTCAGTCTCTTGGTCACGCAATGAAGTAATTAAGGAGGTAATTATGGACATCGGTACTATTCACAGTATTTGGACCATAGTGCTATTTGTTAGCTTTCTAGGTGTGGTTTGGTGGGCTTATGGCAAAAGCCGTAAAGCTCGTTTTGACGAAGCCGCAAACCTTGTTTTCGCTGATGAAGAGCAACAGCCTTCAAAAGAACAAGGAGTGACTAAGCAATGACGACATTTTGGAGTCTTTGGATAATCATTATTACAGTCGGTACGTTGGTCGGCTGTGCTGCATTACTCTACTGGTGCCTTAAAGATAAAATGGGCGTTGAAGAAGGTGCAGATATGGGGCACGAATACGATGGTATTCGTGAACTAAACAACCCTCTACCGAAATGGTGGACCTACCTATTCGTAGGTACGTTTGTATTTGCTGCAATTTATCTGACACTTTACCCTGGTTTGGGTAGCTTTAAAGGTGTGCTTGGCTGGACGAGTTCAGACCAAACAGTGCGCACCGTAGAAGAATCAAAAGCGTCAATTGCAGCGGCACAAGACAACAAGCAGCTTAACCAGTTTGCGAAAGAGCTTGATGATGCTGAAGCCTACTTTGGCGAAGCATTCAAAAAACTTGCTCACGTAGATGGCACAGACCAACTACGTCCGATTCCGGAAATTGCAGCAGACTCTGAAGCGGTTAAAGTAGGTCAACGTTTGTTCCTACAAAACTGTTCTCAGTGTCACGGTTCAGATGCTCGTGGCTTGAAAGGCTTCCCTAACCTAACTGATGATGCTTGGCTGTACGGTGGTGAACCAGCAGCTATCGTTACTACGGTAATGAATGGTCGAATCGGTCAAATGCCAGCGTGGAAAGATGCGCTAGGCGAGCAAGGTGTTAAAGAAGTTGTAAGCTACACTCTTAGCTTGTCTGGCCGTAGTGTAAACGCGCGTGAAGCGGAAGCAGGTAAAGCTCGTTTCGTTGTGTGTGCTGCGTGTCATGGTACTGATGGTAAAGGTAACCCTGCTGTAGGCGCACCTGATCTAACTGACCAAGATTGGCTATTTGGTGGTTCGCGTGCTGACGTAACAGAAACAGTGATGAACGGTCGTTCTGGTGTAATGCCTGCTTGGAAAGATATTCTAGGCGAAGACAAAGTTCAGCTTGTTTCAGCTTATGTTTGGAGCCTAAGCAACTCGGAACAATAAGTTACATTTCTACAACAGCCCCTTACTTTCTATAGATGGTAATGGGGCTGTCTTTCCTTTAGAGTTAAATCCCTGATTCTATTTATTAATTGAGAACTTTTTTATGGTAAAGCCTTGGTATAAGCAGTTTTGGCCGTGGTTTCTAATTATCCTGCCACTTACTGTTGTTGTATGGACGATCATTACGGTGATTGTTTTCTCTCAGAACTCGGTTTCTCTAGTGACTGAGGATTACTATAAAAAAGGCAAAGGCATCAATATTGATATATCGAAAATCAATGTTGCCAAAGATCTCGAATTGAGCGCATCTGTCCACTCAGAAGGCAATACTGTTGTTATAAAATTTGATAAAGGACAGTTAGACCATTTCCCAGCGCTTACTGCCATGTTTGCTCATCGCACTCTCCCAGACCGAGATTTTTCACAGCTATTAACTTCAGATGCGCAAGGATACTATCGTCTGTCGTTAGACTCTGAACTGCAAGGTCCGTGGTTTATCGAGCTTACTGGCCATGATAAAAAATGGTTAGTCCAAGGTCGCGTAACCTTCCCTTCAGCCGCTCCTGTTCATTTAGAAAACTAGTAAACGTCTATGTGTAAATCGTGTTATCACTGCGGTGAAGAAGTACCAGTCAACACCGATTTTAAAGTAGAGATCCTCGGAGAAGTTAGGGCTATGTGTTGCCCTGGCTGTGAGACTGTCGCACAAACTATCGTCGATAGTGGCTTAGTTTCCTATTATCAATACCGAACGGCACCCGCGGAGAAAGCAGACCTCGTTCCTGAACAGCTTCAAGCGCTTGTTCACTATGATAATGAAGAAGTCCAGTCCGAGTTTGTTCGAAACTCGGATGATCGAGCCGAAGTCACCTTATCAATTGATGGTGTTTCTTGTGCGGCTTGTGCTTGGTTGATAGAGAAACAAGTCTCACACCATTCTGGTGTGCTTTCTATTCGAGTCAACACTACAACGAATCGAGCGATTCTGGCCTGGGACAAAAGTAAGACTCGTTTGAGTGAACTCCTATCCACTATTCACCAGTTGGGCTATAAAGCCGCACCATTTGAAGCAGATAATCAGGAAGCGGCTTATCACAAGCAAATGAAGCAATACCTTTACCGTTTAGGTATCGCAGGCCTGGCTACAATGCAGGTCATGATGCTTGCAGTGGCTCTGTATTTGGAAGTCTTTGGTGATTTAGAGCCTGAGTTCAAAAACTACTTCCGATGGGTAAGTTTGATTTTTGCCACACCTGTAATGCTCTACTCCGCTCTCCCTTTTTACCTCAATGCATGGCGAAGTATCCGTAGCCGAACTTTGGGTATGGATGTCCCTGTTTTCAATTGCGATGATATTTGCCTATTTTGCAAGTTTAGTCGCAACCGTTACTGAACAAGGCGAGGTGTTCTTTGAGTCAATCTCCATGTTCGCGTTCTTCCTACTGGTTGGGCGCTTCTTAGAGATGCGAGCTCGTCGCAAAGCCGCCGCTGCGAGTGGTAATTTATTGAAACTAATTCCTGCCATTGCCACCAAGTTAGATGGCGATCAAGTTCCAGTGAAAACGCTCAAACTCGGTGATCAGATTCGAGTGTTGCCCGGCGAACACATCCCCGCTGACGGAAAGATCTTGTCCGGTCGAGTTCACATTGATGAGTCGATGTTGACCGGTGAATCCGTGCCTGTTGTTAAAACCAAAGATGACATCGTTTATGCGGGTACCTTAAATGGTGAGGAATCGTTCGAATTAGAAGTGACGTCATCTAAAGCTGATTCAATGATCTCAAACATTGTGCGCCTACAAGACGAAGCTCAACTATCGAAACCTAAAATCGCCGAGATTGCTGACATCGTTGCCCGTTATTTTGTGGCTGTGATTTTGATCGTTGCTGCTGGCACTTGGTTCTTTTGGCATGAAGCGCGTCCAGACGATGCTTTCTGGATTATGCTGTCTGTTTTGGTTGCGACTTGTCCGTGTGCCCTATCACTTGCAACGCCAACAGCCTTGACCTGTGCCACCTCCAGAATGGGTAACTATGGGATTTTGCTCAGAAAGAGCCATGTATTCGAAACCCTATGTAAGGTTAACCACCTAATCGTGGATAAAACAGGCACACTGACTCACGGTGATATCGTGATTCGTGACGTTGAGTTGGTTTCATCTGTCAGTAAGGCGGAGTCGCTAGCCATTGCCGCCGCACTAGAGGCTCATGCAAACCACCCTATTGCCAGAGCGTTTAAACAGTATGCAGACAACGACATTGTGGTTGAAGATGTCGAGAACATCATTGGCTCGGGTATTAAGGGCTATTACTGCGGAAAAGCAGTTAAGATTGGCAGTGCTAACTTCGTACTTGAGGGCGATAATAAATCCAAGCCTAACGCTGTTTATCTTGCTGTTGATGGTGTCCATATCGCGACATTTATTTATCAAGACCCTATTCGTAAGGAAGCGCAGTCATTTGTTGAGCGCTTTAAGCAGGCAGGCATTAAAGTCACTCTACTCACTGGCGATTCTCACGCCAACGCAATGTCGGTCGCGAATGAAATCGGGATTGATAACGTGGTAGCAGAGGCCAAACCACAAGATAAATTGTCTTACCTACAGCAAGTCGATAGCAAGGATATCACTATGATGATCGGTGACGGTATTAATGATGCCCCTACACTTGCAGGCGCACACTTGTCCGTCGCTATGGGTGGTGGTACCGATGTCGCTAAGGCATCGGCTGATATGGTGCTTCTTGGCGATCACTTAGAGAGAATTCTAGAGGCTAGAAAACTCGCCTTGCAAACTCGCAAGATAATTAGAGAAAACCTCGCTTGGTCTTTGGGTTACAACTTGCTGATACTGCCATTGGCAGTGGCGGGCTTGGTCGCTCCATATTTTGCTGTTGTCGGTATGTCTGCGAGCTCGATTATAGTAGTATCTAATTCTCTTCGCTTACTCAAAGAACAGGGTAAATAGATGGAAAGCTTGTATATCTTAATCCCGATCGCCATCGTATTAGTGTGTGTTGCCGTTGCCGTTTTTCTCTGGGCCGTGAAAAGTGAGCAATTTGAAGACCTTGAGCGACAAGGACATAATATTTTGTTTGATGAAGACGAAAAGGACTCAAACAAGAAGAAGTCATCATGACCCCCGATTGGATTGGCGCTTTTTTTATTGGTTTGGTTGGTGCGGGCCACTGCATGGGAATGTGCGGTGGTATCGCCTCGATGCTGTCGATAGGCCAAACCTCCCCATCTAAACTCACCCCTCTTTT
Organism: Vibrio sinaloensis DSM 21326; assembly: GCF_000189275.1. Taxonomy (GTDB): domain Bacteria; phylum Pseudomonadota; class Gammaproteobacteria; order Enterobacterales; family Vibrionaceae; genus Vibrio; species Vibrio sinaloensis. The sequence continues at coordinate 11,429 of NZ_AEVT01000096.1, forward strand.
CTATAACCTCGGCCGTTTACTTAGCTATGCCGTTATTGGTGGTTTGGTTGGTGGTGCTGTCTCCTCAATATCTCAAGTTGGCGAGCTCAATCATATGTTAGCGTGGCTGCGCATCGCTGCGGCTGTATTTATGATTTTGCTTGCGTGCTATATCGGGCGTTGGTGGCTCGGATTACTGTACATAGAGAAAATCGGGCAGTCGCTTTGGAAGCTTATTTCTCCCGCGGGTAAATCGTTACTACCACTAAAAAGCCCCGCTCATGCGCTCCCATTTGGTTTGATTTGGGGTTGGCTACCTTGTGGCTTAGTATACTCTACGTTAACTTGGTCTGCTGTTGCTGGCAGTGCACTGGCTGGCGCTTTAGTCATGCTAATGTTTGGATTGGGGACCTTACCAGCAATGTTGCTGGTTGGTCACAGTGCTAAATTCCTCCATAGATTACAAAATTCTGTCACATTTCGTCATATCGTCGCGTTAATGTTATTAACTTATGGTCTATACACGGGCTATGGTGCATTAACTATCTTGTCAGTTACTTTTTAGGTCGCTGTTTTTATGCGTCTTTTTCCACTACCTTTTAGTGTTAATGGGTGCTAAAATATTGATGTATATCAAATAGTGAAAGGTTGTTATGATTTCTGAAAAGCCTGCAACAAAGCGTATCCAATCAGGTGGCTGTGCCATCCATTGTCAAGATTGTAGTATCAGCCAGCTTTGTATTCCGTTTACTCTAAATGAGTCTGAGCTTGACCAGCTGGATCAAATCATTGAGCGTAAAAAGCCAATCCAGAAAGGACAGGAATTGTTCAAAGCCGGTGACGAGCTTAAATCTCTGTACGCGATCCGTTCAGGCACAATCAAAAGCTACACCATCACTGAACAAGGCGACGAGCAGATCACAGCGTTCCACCTTGCAGGTGACTTAGTAGGGTTTGATGCCATCACTGGTGATGCCCACCCTAGCTTCGCTCAAGCGTTAGAAACGTCAATGGTGTGTGAGATACCATACGAAACTCTTGATGACCTATCAGGGAAAATGCCTAAGCTGCGCCAGCAAATTATGCGACTGATGAGTAATGAGATTAAAGGCGACCAAGAGATGATTCTTTTGCTATCTAAAAAGAATGCCGAAGAGCGCTTAGCGGCTTTCTTATACAACTTGTCAACTCGCTTCTCCCAACGCGGATTCAGCCCTCGTGAGTTTCGTTTAACGATGACGCGCGGTGACATCGGTAACTACTTAGGCCTAACTGTTGAAACGATTTCTCGTTTATTGGGTCGTTTTCAGAAATCAGAGATTCTAAGCGTTAAAGGTAAGTACATCACTATCCTAGACCATGATGCGTTAATGGAATTGGCTGGCGTCTCAACAGAATCGTAATAACTTCAATGATGTAGCTCGCATTTCATCCGAAATAGAGCTACATCATACTTCTCTCATATTCCTTCATCTTTTCCTAAAACTCTCTTAAGAACTAAGCTACATTAATCATATGTTCCTCCTCATGTTAAAGGAGTCTATATGAGCATCTATAACAAGATCCTAGTTGTTGCTGACATCAATAAAGATGAACAACCCGCTTTAGCCCGTGCAATGCAGCTTGCTGCTAAAAGTCGCTCTCCTAGTCAGGTGACGTTTTTTCTTTCCATTTATGATTTCTCCTATGACATGACATCCATGCTTTCTATTGATGAGCGTGACGCAATGCGCCGAGGTGTAATTGGTCAACGTGAGCAGTGGATAGAAAAAAGTCGCCAAAGACTACCTTATTGATGGCATCGAATTCGATGTAAGAGTTGTTTGGCACAATCGCCCCTATGAAGCAATCATCGCAGAAGTGTTTGGTGGCGAGCACGATATTGTGATCAAAGGAACGCGTAAACACGACGTGCTTGAATCGGTAATCTTTACTCCAACCGACTGGCACCTCTTGCGCAAGTGTCCGTGTCCAGTGCTGCTTGTGAAAAACGCTGAGTGGCCGGAAGATGCAAGCATTATTGCGTCTGTTCATGTCGGCTCTGAGAATGACACTCATCTTGGCTTAAACGACAGCATGGTTGATCAGCTTAAGAGTCTTACAGAACGCTTGGGAGCGAGCCCTTATTTGGTTAACGCCTACCCTGTTACTCCGGCCAATATCACGATTGAATTACCTGAGTTTGACCCTGCCACCTATACCGATGCGGTGCGTGGTCATCACCTTACTGCGATGAAGGCACTGCGCCAGAAACACGGATATGATGATGAGCAAACTGTGGTAGAACAAGGTTTGCCCGAGGACATCATTCCAGAAGTTGCTCAGCGACTGAACACAGCAATGGTGATCATCGGTACGACAGGACGTACAGGCTTGTCTGCTGTGTTTATCGGTAACACTGCTGAACACGTTATTGATAAGATAAATTGCGATGTCATGGCGTTGAAGCCGCAAGGCTACATAAGCCCACTCGACCCTAGAACGGCAATCTAGATTAAATTAAGAGAATAAAAAAGGAAGATGTAGCATCTTCCTTTTTTTATTCGTTGCTTAACTATATGTTAGTCACGTCGATAAACATTGATTCATCGATGTTGGTCGATGAGACAATCGCTTCATTAAATTCGTACTCTTCTCGTTCACCATCACGATCAAGTGGTAAGTTTTCAAAATCAAACAGATTCTTATCAGCTAGTTGACTAGGACTAACGTTCTGAATTGATTTAAAAATGGCTTCTACGCGACCTGGTGTCTTCTTGTCCCATTCAATCAGCATAGCCTTAATCGCCTGGCGTTGAAGGTTCTCTTGCGAGCCACAAAGGTTACACGGAATGATTGGGAAGGCTTTATGCTCAGCGTATTTGATGAGGTCTTTCTCGCGACAGTACGTCAATGGTCGAATAACGACATTACGACCATCATCAGAGCGAAGTTTCGGTGGCATCGCTTTTAAGCGCGAGCCATGGAACATGTTTAAGAACATGGTCTCAACAATATCATCTAAATGGTGACCAAGTGCCAGCTTAGTCGCACCAATCTTTTCGGCAAAAGAATAAAGTGTGCCGCGGCGCAAACGTGAGCACAAACCACAGGTAGTTTTACCCTCTGGTACCTTCTCTTTAACAACCGAATACGTGTCTTTATCGACGATGTAATAAGGAATGTTCAATGTTTCGAAGTAGTCTGGGAGAATGTGCTCAGGAAAGCCCGGTTGCTTCTGATCTAAGTTCACCGCCACCACTTCAAACTTAATTGGAGCTGCTTTTTGTAGATTCAGCAGGATATCGAGCATCGCAAATGAATCTTTACCACCACTAATACATGCCATCACCACATCACCTTCTTCAATCATGTTGTAGTCGGTAATGGCATTTCCAACATTTCTTCTCAGGCGTTTCTGAAGCTTGTTGAACTCTAGGGTTTCTTTTCTAGTATCTTTTTCAGTCATTGCGTGCTCTCACATTGCTGGGTAAACCAGCAGTAGGACATCCTAACGTGTTTTATTTGGGGCGTGGATTATACGAGCTTTTTAATTAGGATTAAATGTTTGTGACGGATTCAACATGGAAAAGTCGCTGACTATTGCGACGATGCAGTGCACAGTTTGAGGGGAGAACAAATAAGACGTATAGAAAAGGGCCTTTAATCGGCCCTTCAGAAGCTAGTTCGCTTTAGGTAAATATGGTAGAACTCGCGCGGTCTCCTGCGGAAGAGTCATGCTGCCACCTTCACCAATTTCGGCCAGTGAGACTTGCACTTTTCCGTCGATAATCGCTTTGCTATTGCCGTTAGAAAACTGAATCGTAGAATTGAGTTTGTTGGGAAATTCTAAGGTCACCCCTTCAACATCAGGTGTAAACCAACTAGCAAACATCCCGCCGAGTTGCTCCAAAATGGCTTGCATTTGTGGAAGCAAAACTTCTACTTCTTGATAAGTAACCTGCCCATTCATTGGCTCTTTAGTCATTACCACCATAGAGAAGTCACATCGCATATCCATTGGGGTATGAACAAATACTAATGGATTGGCTGAGCGCAAATTGTTGTCGAGCGGAACAATGACCTCATTGTAAGGCGAGATTTTCAGCTCTTCGTAATGCTCTTCTTTTTCCATCCAAGCTTTTTCGATGTTACACAGTTGCTTGGTGTTCGCATTTAGGAAAAAAAAGCCAACTTTAACGTCGTCGTGCCCTTCTTTCGCATTTTGCTTCATGTGAGAGAAAAGCTTTGAGTAGGTGAACATGTATTCTTGAGCATGGCTTGGAATGGAGGCGGTCAAGCTCAATGTCGCGGTTAAAAGGGCTAACGGTAATTTCTTCATTGAATTTATAGTCTTATATATTGTTTATTAAGTGGAGTTCACTCGTCTATGTTGGCTCAAGAAGGAGCTTCCAAGAATGGTCGATTATGACTAATCATGCTTTGCAAGTCGGTGACCTATGCCTCACCACGCTGAGAGTCTTTACGTGGACAAACAAAAACTGCCGCTGACCGAAACGCCAGCGGCAGCATAAACGCCTCATTCACTGTTACGCATTGAACACTTGTGAATCATTGTCGTTGTCATCTTCATCTTTAGGGCGGTCTGAAGCGATAATTTTCAGCTTAATCCCAAACATATTGCGATAAATGATGCCTTTAGCGTGGAAGAAAAACGGCATCACAAAAATCAGCCCAAGACCGTAAAACATCACGCCAATCACAAACATTATCGAAATAAAGAAATAGATGGCCGCCAATGGAAGAATCTTCTTGTTGACTGCTCTTAATGACAGCAACAAAGATTGCATTGGAGGAACTTGCTTTTCACAGATAAGCAGAATGGAGTTGCTGAATGCAAGGGATAAGTACAATGACAAAAACGGCAGTAGCATTGAAGCAACGCCTTGCAAAACCAGGCTCGCAAGTGTGGCGATAATCACCGGGATAGTAAATTGAAGTCCTTTAGCGATGTGTCGCGGTTTAGTGGCCAGCCCTGCGGCATGGCTCATCGCCATCAGACTGATCCCAGCATAAATAGGGGCGCTCACCACTTCGTAGCTAAAGTTGGCAACCATGATTGCGTTGATAATGCTCGGGTCAAACGCATCAGGGCTAGTAAAGGCGTCAATAATAACCCCAGGGTTTCCCAATTGAAGCTTGAGAGCTAAGAAGAAAATCGCAAACTGCAATACGATCAACAATACGATTGCAGGAGAAAAGGATAAAAAGTTTTTAACGGTGTGGTTCCACGCTTCTTTTAATACGTCTCCTGCTTTGAGTTCGTACTTCCCAGATAGCGCACGCTCAATGCTCCCACCTAAATTAAAATCTTTTTCTATGTCGTTACTCATTATTAATTCCGATGCTTAATCACTAGTTAAGCCACTTGTTGGTCCATGCGACGTTGCAATTGGGCGACATTATACTGAAACGTCATCAAGTCTAAAATCCAATCTCCGCCAATAACTTGCTTTCTCGCTTTTATGGTTGATAATTGACCACTAAACGCATCCACTTTGTCTAGACGACTGATTCTGAGACAAAAATACCCTACTTCAACAGCCTTAAAAGGTATAGAGAGAGTATGGTAAGAAAAGTTTACTTTTACCTACAAAAATATTTCTGTTTCTGGGTAAGAAAATGCTTTGATTTCACACTTTTGGTGATTATGATGCGCGCCTCTATTTTGTGTAACTACGGGCCATTGTGAAAAATGGTTAATGTGGGAGAAAAACAGACGTTGAACGTTAAACAACAAGCAGGACAGCCAGTTATTCGTCTAACTGGAATCAGTAAAAGTTTCGATGGCAAGGAAATCATCGGTAATCTTAGTCTAGATGTAAACCATGGTGAGTTTTTAACCATACTTGGTCCATCGGGTTGCGGTAAAACCACCGTACTTAGAATGATTGCTGGCTTCGAAACAGCTGATAACGGTGACATTATTCTTGATGGTCAAACTGTTACTCAGGTCCCTGCTGAACAAAGACACGTTAACACTGTTTTTCAAAGTTATGCGCTCTTCCCTCACATGACAGTATTTGAAAACGTTGCGTTTGGTCTGCGCATGCAGAAAGTACCAACTGCTGATATCGAGCCTCGTGTCCTAGAAGCGCTGCGTATGGTGCGTCTAGAGAAAATGGCTCAGCGTAAACCTCATCAGCTATCTGGCGGCCAACAACAACGCATCGCAATCGCTCGCGCGGTCGTAAACAAGCCAAAAGTCCTACTTTTAGATGAGTCTTTGTCTGCTCTGGATTACAAGCTTCGTAAACAAATGCAGATCGAATTGAAGCAGCTACAGCGTCAGTTGGGTATTACCTTTATCTTCGTTACTCACGACCAAGAAGAAGCACTCTCTATGTCTGATCGCATCATTGTTATGCGTGATGGTGTAGTTGAGCAAGACGGATCGCCACGCGAGATTTATGAAGAACCAAAGAACCTGTTTGTTGCTCGTTTCATCGGTGAAATCAACGTGTTCAACGCCACTATGATTGAGCGAATCGATGAAAAACGAATTCGCGCGAAGATTGAAGGTGTGGAATCGGTTGTTTATTACGATAAAGAAGCGCAAGCCGGTGACAAGCTTCAAGTCCTACTTCGCCCAGAGGATCTCCGTATTGAAGAGATCAAAGAATCTGAGCAGCGTGGCATTGTCGGCCATGTGACAGAGCGTACTTATAAAGGTATGACGTTGGATTCGGTTATCGAGCTGGAATCTGGTATGCGCGTGATGGTGAGCGAGTTCTTTAACGAAGACGATCCAGACGTAGACCATTCTCTAGGTCAAAAAGTTGCGATTACTTGGGTAGAGAGCTGGGAGGTTGTACTCAATGAAAGCATCGAAGTTTAATCTTCAGAACGCAATCATCGCGCTGATTGTTGGTTGGCTGACGCTTTTCGTTTTAATTCCCAATGTAATGATTATCGGTACTAGCTTCTTAACTCGTGATGAAGCGAACCTGATTGAAATGACATTTACGTTGGACAACTACTGGCGCTTGATGGATCCACTGTACGCTAAGGTATTGTGGCATTCATTCTACATGGCAATTATTGCAACCATGATCTGTTTGGTTATTGGTTATCCGTTTGCGTATATCGTCGCCAAAATGCCAGAGAAGTGGCGACCAATCATGTTGTTTTTGGTGATTGTTCCATTTTGGACCAATTCTCTGATTCGTACTTATGGATTAAAAATTGTCCTTGGCACTCAAGGCATTTTAAACAAGTCCCTAATAGCGATGGAAATTATTGATAAGCCTATTCGCCTAATGTACACAGAGACTGCAGTCATGATTGGCCTTGTATACATTTTGCTGCCTTTCATGATTTTGCCGCTCTATTCTGCGATTGAAAAGCTTGATCATACCTATACGGAAGCAGCAAAAGACTTGGGGGCGAATAAGTTCCAAATCTTTACCAAGGTGACGTTGCCGTTAACTATGCCTGGAATTATTGGCGGCTGTTTACTGGTGTTGCTGCCAGCTTTGGGGATGTTCTACATCTCTGACCTACTGGGTGGTGCGAAGAACTTGCTTATCGGTAATGTGATTAAGAGCCAGGTGTTAAATGCACGAGATTGGCCATTTGGTGCAGCAACCAGTATTGCTCTTACGATTGCCATGGCGATCATGCTTTATGCCTATTACAGAGCGGGTAAATTATTGAATAAGAAAGTGGAGCTAGACTGATGGGACGTACAGTTAGATTTAGCTTTATGACATTGGTGTACGCCTTTTTGTACTTGCCAATCATCGTGTTAATTGTGAATTCGTTTAACGCCAATAAGTTTGGTATGAAATGGGGCGGATTTACCACCAAGTGGTATGAAACCTTAATCAACAACGACAGCTTAATGCAGGCCGCGTGGCACTCGCTCAATGTCGCTGTATTTTCTGCGACGGCGGCTACCATTATTGGCAGCCTAACGGCAGTCGCACTATTTCGATACAGTTTTAAAGGTAAAGGCATCGTCAACGGCATGCTATTTGTAGTGATGATGTCGCCAGATATTGTAATGGCGATTTCACTTTTAGCTTTGTTCCTAGTGCTAGGTGCGCAACTCGGGTTCTTTACCCTGCTGGTCGCGCATATCACTTTTTGTCTGCCATTCGTTGTAGTCTCGGTATACAGCCGACTCAACGGTTTTGACGTCAAAATGCTAGAGGCGGCAAAAGATCTCGGTGCTAGTGAATGGGTAATTTTGAAGCAAATTATTCTACCACTTGCGAAACCAGCGGTTGCTGCGGGGTGGTTGCTTAGCTTCACCTTGTCACTCGACGATGTCATCATCAGTTCATTTGTGACGGGGCCAACATATGAAATTTTGCCATTGAAGATCTACTCAATGGTTAAAGTGGGTATTTCCCCTGAGGTCAATGCCCTAGCAACGGTAATGCTGATTGTTTCACTTACGCTGGTGATCATTTCTCAATTGCTCGCACGTGAAAAAGTGAAGTAATAAAGCATTATTTACTGTGAAACAGAATGGTTATCAACCATTCTGTTTTTTTATCCAATCCCTTTAAGGGGTGCGTTTGGTTTGGAGCTAACGTCAATGAAAAAATGGGCTACTTTATTAGCTGGTAGTGCATGTGCGCTTTCTCTGTTCTCGGGTTCAGTTGCAGCGGACGAAAATAAAGAATTAGTGTTTATGAACTGGGGACCTTACATCAACAGTCATATCCTAGAGCAGTTCACTAAAGAAACTGGCATTAAAGTCATTTACTCAACGTACGAGTCAAATGAAACTCTGTATGCAAAGCTAAAAACACATAATCAAGGTTACGACTTGGTGGTGCCTTCTACCTATTTCGTTGCAAAGATGCGCGATGAAGGCATGCTACAAAAGATAGATAAGACTAAGCTAAGTAACTTCTCTAACCTAGATAAGAATTACTTAGATAAGCCTTATGACCCTAATAACGACTACTCTATCCCACACGTAGTCGCAATCACTGGTTTAGCGGTAAACGCAGACATGTATGATCCCAATGACTTCACAAGTTGGGCAGATCTTTGGAACCCAGAGCTCGAAGGCCAACTGATGCTGATGGATGATACTCGCGAGGTGTTCCACATTGCGTTGCGTAAATTAGGCTACTCAGGTAACTCGACCGATCCTCAGCAGATCGATGAAGCCTACGCCGAATTGCAAAAACTCATGCCAAACGTACTCGTGTTCAACTCGGATAACCCGGGCGCACCTTACATGTCAGGTGAAGTCGGTGTGGGTATGTTGTGGAATGGCAGTGCGGCAGCAGCACAAAATGAAGGGATGAATCTAAAATTGGTTTTCCCTAAAGAAGGCGGCATTGGTTGGGTTGACAACTTCGCGATTTCTTCAGGCGCGAAGAATGTAGAGGCAGCTCATAAGATGATCGACTTCTTGCTACGTCCAGAAATAGCTGAGCAGATTTCCCGCGATACAGGGTATTTGACAGCCGTCGCTGAATCTAATGCTAAATTTAAAGACGTCGCCCCCCTATTTCCTTCACAAGAAGATTTGGATCGCGTTGAATGGCAAGATTCAGTAGGTGATTTAACCGTTAAGTACGAAGAGTACTTTCTGAAATTGAAAGCGGGCCAATAAGCGCTCTTTAAATCATGAAAATAGGCAGCCTTGGCTGCCTATTTTCGTAATTGGCTGATATAATTTCTGTTTGCACGGCTTGTTGTCCTTAACAAGCAGATTAACTCACTGCTTTTTCAGAGTATGTCGCTAGGAATGGCTAGATGCTGGAAAAGCAAAGATAAAACGGAAAAATAATGAAAAGTAAATTCTATGCAAGCGCACTGTGCGCAGCGAGTTTAATCGCTTCTCCTGCAATGGCTGCTGATCAAGAACTCTACTTCTATAACTGGTCTGAATACATTCCTAATGAAGTTCTTGAAGACTTTACGAAAGAAACTGGAATCAAAGTTATCTACTCAACTTACGAGTCTAACGAAAGCATGTACGCAAAGCTTAAGACTCAGGGTTCTGGTTACGATTTAGTAGTACCGTCTACTTACTTCGTATCAAAGATGCGTAAAGAAGGCATGCTGCAGAAAATCGACAAAGAGAAGCTTTCTCATTTTGCCGATCTCGATGCCAACTTCCTTAACAAGCCGTTTGACCCTAACAACAGTTACTCTATCCCTTATATCTGGGGTGCAACTGGCATTGGTATTAACTCGGATATGCTAGACAGCGATTCAGTGACTAAGTGGGATGACTTCTGGGACAGCAAATGGGAAGGTCAGCTAATGCTAATGGATGACTCTCGTGAAGTGTTCCATATTGCACTAACTAAGCTTGGTTACTCGCCAAATACGACTGACCCAGACGAAATCAAAGCCGCATATGAAGAGCTGAAAAAACTAATGCCAAATGTATTGGTATTTAACTCAGACTTCCCTGCTAACCCATACCTAGCGGGTGAAGTATCACTCGGTATGCTGTGGAATGGCTCAGCGTATATGGCTCGTCAAGAAGGCGCATCCATTGATATCATTTGGCCAGAAAAAGGCGCAATCTTCTGGATGGATAGCCTAGCGATTCCAGCAGGCGCTAAAAATGTAGACGCCGCTCATAAGATGATCGACTTCCTGCTTCGCCCTGAAAATGCAGCGAAGATAGCTCTTGAGATTGGCTACCCTACTCCTGTCGCAACGGCACACGACCTATTGCCAAAAGAGTTTGCTAATGACCCGAGCATTTTCCCTCCTCAAGAAGTAATGGAAAGTGGCACATGGCAAGACGAAGTGGGTGAAGCAAGCGTTCTATACGACGAATACTTCCAAAAACTTAAAGTAGATAACTAATAGAAATATCTTACACTTAATAAAGCGGCATACGCCGCTTTATTAGTTTGAGAGGACCATGTACAGAGTCACCCTTTTCTTCATTTCGTTGCTCATTGTCGCCCAGCTCTCCTTACTGGTCGTTAGCCATTTTTTGTCTGTTGATTCGCGCTACGACCTGCTGTTCGAGACCAACACCTTGATCCTGGTAATTTACCTCGCTTACATATCACGCGGACCCATTCGCTCCAACAGGCTGATTAAATACGGTATAGGCCTGCTGATATTCAATAGCTTTTATGAAGTTGTCACCGAGATTACCTTCTTTAATGATATGGCGGCAGCACATCCAATGACCGATTCCTTGATGGAAGATGGCTTACTGCAACTATCATTCTTATTTTTGGCATTTGGCATCACTAAACTGGTTAACAAGGCAGAAGAAAATGCCATGCTGGATGAGTTAACAGGACTTCATAACCGCAAGAAGCTTCATGATATTCAATTAGAGACTTTTGACCTCGTTTTTATCGACTTGGATGGTCTAAAAGCCATCAATGACTCGGAAGGTCATTTAGTCGGAGATATGTTGATCGCCCGATTTGCCAATGTATTAAAGCAAACGGTTCACCCAAGTGAGCAAGCGTTTCGTATTGGTGGTGACGAGTTTGTTGTGTTGTGCTTGCCTGAGCGCGGTCAAAGTTTCGTAGCTACCGTCAAGCAAGCACTTCTCGCTGAGCCGATTAAATTTAGCTATGGAATTGAACATTCAAATCGGACATCACTATTTGAGGCAATAGAACGCACCGATAAAGCGATGTATGAAATGAAAAACGCTCAACGTAAACGTTGAGCGTTTTATTATACTTAGATGCTGGATACTAGATGTTACGCATGCTTAACTTGTGGTTGTTGTAGCGCTAAGATTTCTTCAACCAGTTTCACCACCTCTATACTGGCTTTGCCGTAACGCTTCTCTTCAAATTCACTTTCTACCGCGCTTGGCTCTAGGTTAATCTCTATCGTATGCGCGCCATGCATTTTGGCGTCGTGTACAAAGCCTGCTGCGGGATACACCACTCCTGAGGTACCGATAGACACAAACAAATCTGCTTGCTCTAAAGCGGCATAAATCTCGCCCATACGTAACGGCATTTCACCAAACCAAACGACATGTGGCCTCAGCTGTGAAGGAATCTGACAACAGTGGCATAAATCTCCGGTGTGAATTTCGCCTTTCTCTTCGATAACTTGATTAGATTCACTACAGCGCGCTTTCATCAGCTCACCATGCATGTGAATGATGTTATTGCTACCACCGCGCTCATGAAGATTGTCGATATTCTGCGTAATGATAGTAACACTACCTTCTAGCTCCTTTTCGAGCTTGCCTAATGCAATATGCGCTGGATTAGGTTTGATCTCAGGAGCTTGGAGTTTGATACGACGTTGATTGTAAAAGTCTTGCACCAAGTCAGGGTTACGTTCAAAGCCTTCGGGAGTTGCTACGTCTTCAATTCGGTGATCTTCCCATAACCCATCCTGAGCTCGGAAAGTTTGAATTCCTGATTCAGCCGAAATACCAGCGCCTGTAAGAATCACTACATTACGATAAGGGAATTTCATACAACATCCTTGGCTATAACATTTTAATGATGCTGCAAGCTTAGCATTGAACGAAAACCTTCAATAGTTGTACTGATTAGACCATGGTCGAAAGTGGCCGAAATAAAAAGATAAACTGTGATGACGTGCATAGTTTACCTTGGAGCAAAGGTAAACTATGCATGCCTGCTACTTAAGTTAATCTAGCTTGAATCGGCTTATGATAGAGGCTAAACGTTGATTCATCGCAGAAATGTTCCGGGCATTTTCTACCGCCTGTTGACCATTGACATCGAGCTCACCAACGATATCGTTAATGGATGTCATGTTTCTACTCAACTCTTGAGTTACACTACTTTGCTCCTCAGCGGCGGTTGCAATCTGTGTACTCAAATCATTGATGTCTGTGACAAACTGAGTCATAACATCCAAGCTTTCAGAGACCTCTCCCGCCCCTTCTGCCGTTTGAGTACATTTCTGCTTCGTAGTTTCCATCGACCCCACCACCGACTGGCTTTGGTGTTTCAAACTGTTTAGAGCAGCTTCAATCTCTTCTGTACTATCTTTGGTTCTGCTCGCGAGTTTTCTTACTTCATCGGCAACAACGGCAAACCCTCTTCCCTGCTCACCCGCTCGTGCAGCTTCTATTGCAGCATTGAGCGCTAATAAGTTTGTTTGCTCTGCAATCTCCCCGATAACCTCAAGTACGTTAGAAATCTCCTCTGACTCTTTGGCCATATTGTTCACCGCAGTGGATGAGTTACTTACGTCTTCAACAAGCTGCTCGACGTTATGCTGTGCTTGATTGACGGTATTTTTCGAAGCGCTGCTCGCCTCATTAGCCTTATGAGTCAGCTGCGCGGTATTAGCAGCATCCGTTGCCATAGAGTCCGCAGTCGAGTTCATCTCTTCAATGGCTGTAACAATCTGTTCGGTCTCTTGAACATGGTTTTGTAAGATGTCACTGTTGCGTGTGCTTTGGTTTTGCAGCTCATCCACATTACTATTCAAGCTATTGGTAACCTCTCTGATCTCTAATAGCATCGACTGCAAGCTCGCAATAAAATCATTAACCCCTTGAGATATTTGTCCCAAGTCATCATTATTGGTGACATCGATCCGGCGAGTTAAATCACCATTACCTTGACTCAGGCCAACAATGGTCTCTTTTAGAGCCAAAATTGGTCGATACAAGACATTTAGAATCACAAGCGCAATCACTGCGCTCACTACCGTAGCGACAACCGCCGTGATAATGGCATTGGTCTGAGCGTCATAAAGGTCGGCAAAGGCAAGCTCTTTATCGACACTGGCAATAAAGTACCAACTCTTATCAGCGATGTTGATTTGGTGAGAGAAAAACAATTGATTATCGATGTCTGACTGGGTAGTGAGTTGGTTTAATGATCTGTTTGTTACATCATCTAGCCAAGCATACTTGTCAGTTTTGTCACCAGCCTTCACCTCTTGGTTTGATGAAGCGAGAATGGTCTTGTCATGGTTAATGATCATCGCAGTAGAACCAGGAGTAACACTGGCCTGTTTGACAATCTCGTTCAAAAAACTCAGTTGCATATCGACAGATACCATGCCATTCGGTGTCTTTCTAACAATGGATATCCAATATGTATCACCATCACTACTTAAATACGGTTCCGTCATCGCAGCCGTAGGGCTTTTTCTACCATGCTGGAACCAACTGCGTGTATTAACATCACCATCATACTTATGGTTTGGCCATGTGTTCGCAGTTTGATTCCAGTAGGCATCGCCATTGGTAAATGCCACAACCGAACTGTTTAGGTTCATAGAACCCGCAATGATCTTTGTCATTTCAATGAAGTCAGCTTCAGTGCCTTCGATCGGTTTTTGGTCAAATACTTTGCCCAGCTTATCTAAGCCGGCCACTTTTTCGTTAAGATTGTTTTCAATTTGAGCGGCTTGATTTTGAGCGTACTCCTGGTTTTTCGCGGTAATCATCTCCTCAAGTGTGCTCTTTTGCTTTTGGTATGAGATGTAGCTAGAGATAACAATAGAAAAGACGACTAGCCCTACGATTGATAGTAGGAGTAAATTTTTGAATCCTAATTTCATTACACTTCCTTAAACCACTTCAATGTGATGACAAGTAAATTGGGTTTATAAATTTTAGTATGGCTTTGAAATCAGAGTTTTCCAGACGTTATTGAAGGTTTTATCAATAGATATAATAAAGCCGCCTATCTATCACTAGATTGACGGCTTTCAATTGACTAATACAAGTTAACTATTACTCTTCATTGGTCGATGTAATTCGATGTATTGCTAAATCGGCACCCTTGTATTCATCCTCTTCTGACAGTCTCAGTCCGGTAATGCTATTTATGATTCCATAGACTGCCAAAGCACCAACCACAGCCACAAAGATACCCGCAAGAGTTCCAAGAATTTGTACGGTTAGGCTAACTCCTCCTAAACCGCCAAGACTTTGTGAGCCAAATATGCCTGCCGCTATACCGCCCCAAGCACCACAGACGCCGTGCAGAGGCCAAACGCCGAGCACGTCATCTATCTTGGTTTTGTTTTGTAGATAAGTGAACAGGAAAACAAATAGCACACCTGCGACCGAACCAGTAATCAGCGCACCAATTGGATGCATTAGGTCGGAGCCCGCACACACCGCGACTAAGCCCGCTAGAGGACCATTGTGGATAAATCCTGGGTCATTCTTCCCCGCAATTAATGCCGCGACGATCCCTCCAACCATGGCCATCAATGAGTTCATCGCAACCAAGCCACTGATCCCGTCCAATGTTTGTGCAGACATTACGTTAAAGCCGAACCAGCCTACGCAGAGAATCCAAGCGCCTAAGGCTAAAAATGGAATGTTAGAAGGCGCAAAGTTCGTGTGCTTCCCTGCTCTTACGCGGCCCTTACGCATACCCAAAAACAGGACAGCGACCAGTGCAATCCAACCGCCGACACCGTGAACAACGACCGATCCAGCAAAGTCGTGAAAACCGTAGCCGAACTGGGTTTCAAACCACTCTTGCAAACCAAAATTGCCATTCCAAATCATGCCTTCGAATACTGGATAGACTAAACCGACGGTAAAGAAAGTCGCTATCAGAACTGGATAGAAGCGTGCTCGTTCGGCAATGCCACCAGAGACAATCGCGGGGATAGCGGCCGCAAACGTTAACAAAAAGAAGAACTTCACCAGTTCATAACCATTCCCTTGAGATAAGGTTTCTGCGTCTGCAAAGAAATTCGCACCGTAAGCCACCCAGTAACCAATAAAGAAATACGCGAGTGCAGAAATGCCAAAATCGGCGAGAATTTTAACCAAGGCATTGACTTGGTTCTTGTGCCTAACTGTCCCCACTTCCAAGAATGCAAATCCTGCGTGCATCAAAAACACCATGATTGCACCGAGTAATAAAAAAAGTGTGTCTGAACTTTGGGTCAGGGTTTGTACCGCTCCGTGTACCTGACTGGCATCTAGGCTCATTGCTTATTGTCTCCTTTTCCATGCTTTGCACAGCGCTGGATTATTGTTTTCACCGTTTTGGTGATTAATTTAGTGAGACGTACACATCGCAATGTTTATGCCATAAAACGATAATATTATAAATTAAACATATCATTTTGATTTATAAAGATATAAACAAGTTTTTGGCAGGGTAAGTTTGAAGGGTATTTAAATAGAAAGTGCATAAAAATGCACTACTTTGGTGATTTCGCACCATTTGAATGCACACCAATTGGGTGCAATTAAACAAAAGCCCCGCATTACGGGGCTTGTTAACATTATAAGTTCGGACCTTTAGTTAGGCTAAACGGTTCATTCGCTTGCAGCTTTTTCATTCCTTGGAACATCCGCACAAACCAAATCGCTATGGCCGCTAGTCCAAACAGCAATCCAACGTATGGGATGTAATAAGCAATCTGGTCAATGATATTACTTTGATACCAATAATCGTTTAAACCGATGAGAACGCCGTTTGAGGTAGCAACAGTAATGATCAGTACGACAAAATAGGTCAAGTTGAGGAAAAAAGTACGTATAAGCCCGTAATAGTGCGAATCGATGATCTCCCCATCTTCCCCTTTGTCTAAACGGTAACCCGCGTACACAATGGCAATCACGCCAGAAATAAGACAAGTAAATGGCGTGAAACAACTCAGAATGTACGCCACCCAAATCCCTTTATTAGGCTTGCTCATGGGATTGTTCTCCTTTTACTTCCGGTGCCACTGACTGCTTTAGTTCATTCCGCTCTTTTTCCATCATCTCTTGGTACCAAAGATCATGGTGCTCTTTCGCCCAAGTCTCATCCACTTCACCGGTGACCATTCCTTCAAGTGCCCCTTCCATACCGAACAGACCGATATAGATGTGGAACACAAAGCCACAAATAAGGATCAGAGCCGCTAACATGTGGACAAGGTTCGACAATTCCATATCACGGCGGGTCTGGCCAAAGATTGGGAAATCTAACACTAGGCCACTTAGCGCTACGACAGACCCGACTACGATGAGTAGCCAGAACAACGCTTTTTCACCTGCATTTGAGAACTCCGCTGATGGGTGTGAGCCTTTGTGTTTACCCACCATGCCACCGAGCTTCATAAACCAAGTGATATCCACCTTCTTAAAGATCGACTTGCGCCACCACTTAATCAGCACGCATAGCAGTAACACATAGAAGATAGGGCCAATGTAGTTATGGTATTGCTTCGCCAACATGATGATGAAGCCCCAAAGCTCTGATGGAATGTACGGCTTAAGGAAATGTTTGCCGTAAACCAACATCAGCCCGCTAAACGCGAGTGTTAAGAAGGTAAAGGCCATACTCCAGTGCAAGGCACGATCCAACCGAGACCAGCGTTTGATCTTTTTGCCTGTTCTTGGCGCACTTAACATAAGCGGACCAATGACTATATACATTAAGGTAACGAAAGCGATACTACCGAAAATCGCCACAGCTCCCGCTGGTGACATCCATTTCTCTTTCAGAATGTACCAGGTTTGACCTGGGGTACTGATTAGCATTCCATGCTCAGGGAACTGAGACGTCGTGTAGCCCTCTTCGCCTTGACGAACTTGACGCCAGAAATCGGCGCCTGCCAATTGGGTCATTTCACGTTGTGCAACTTCAGACTCTTTTTGCTCAGCATGCGCAGGCAGCGATAAAGCAAAGAGTAATGCTGCCATCATTGACAGCATTACAAGAGATGCACGTTTAAACATTGAAAACATGAATCTCTCCAGTGTTAGCTTTTCGTTGCGTCGTAAGACAAGTCATTACCGTCAGTCCAGCCAGCGCCTTTAGCACCACGCTCTACAACACGTTGACGGAAGATGTCAGACACCTTCTCAGCATCACCGGCCAACAGCGCTTTGGTTGAACATAGTGAAGCACACATTGGCAGCTTACCTTCAGCAATACGGTTCGCACCGTACTTCTGACGCTCTTCAACCGAGCCCGCTTCCGTTTCAGGGCCACCTGCACAGAAGGTACATTTGTCCATTTTGCCGCGCTCACCAAACGCTTCCTGTTTAGGGAACTGCGGTGCACCAAACGGACAAGCAAACAGGCAGTAGCCACAACCGATACAAAGATCTTTGTTGTGCAGCACGATGCCATCTTCTGTGTGCTCGAAACAGTCCGCCGGACAAACCGCCATACAAGGTGCATCTGTACAGTGCATACAAGCAACAGAAATCGAGTTCTCACCCGGTTCACCATCGTTCAAAGTAACGACTCGGCGACGTTGGATACCCCACTCTAACGCGTCATCGTTTTCGTTCTTACACGCAGTGACACAGCCGTTACATTCGATACAGCGCTTGGTGTCACAAAGGAATTTCATTCTAGCCATTTGTTGACTCCTTAAGCTTTGCGAATGTTACATAGGGTGACTTTGGTTTCCTGCATTTGCGTGACAGGGTCATAACCGTAAGTCGTGGCGATGTTGGCAGATTCACCAATAACATATGGGTCCGTACCTTCTGGGTATTTGCCGCGAAGATCTTCACCTTGGAACTTGCCGCCGAAGTGGAATGGAATAAATGCCATACCCGGTTTAACGCGTCGCGTGACCATGGCTTTGACATGGATGCGGCCTTTTTCTGCGCCTTCAACCCAAACCATTTCACCATCTTTGAAGCCAAGGTCATTGGCATCTTTCGGGTTCACCTCAACAAACATTTCTTGTTGAAGCTCAGCTAGCCATGGGTTTGAACGCGTCTCTTCACCACCACCTTCGTACTCAACCAGACGACCCGAGGTTAGGATAATTGGGTACTCACCCGATACATCTTTATCTTGAATAGACTTGTACATAGTCGGTAGACGGTAGATAGACTCGCTGTCGTCCCATGTTGGGTAATCCGCAACAAGGTCACGACGTGGTGTGTAAAGTGGCTCACGGTGAAGTGGTACTCGGTCAGGGAAAGTCCAAACCACAGCGCGAGCTTTCGCGTTACCGAAAGGAATACAGCCATGCTTGATTGCAACACGCTGAATACCGCCAGATAGGTCTGTCTTCCAGTTTTTACCTTCCGCTGCTGCTTTTTCTTCAGCGGTTAGATCATCCCACCAACCAAGAGATTTCAGCAGTTTGTCGCTAAATTCTGGGTAGCCATCTTCGATTTCACAGCCTTTTGAGTAGCTATCTTCGGCAAGGATATTAGTGCCTTCGAATTCAACGCCAAAACGTGCGCGGAAGTTACCGCCCCCTTGAGCCACTGGCTTAGACGTATCGTAAAGAATATGCGTACCAGGGTGCTTCATTTCCGGTGTCCCCCAACATGGCCAAGGTAGACCGTAGGTTTCACCGTGAGCAACACCACCTTCAGCTTCTAGTGACGTTTTGTGGAATGTGTGCCAGTTCTGTTGGTGCGCTTTTAAACGCTCTGGGCTTTGACCTGTGTAACCGATCGTCCACATACCGCGGTTAAATTCACGGGTAATGTCTTCGATAACAGGTTGGTTGTTTTCCACCTTCACATTCTTGAACAGCTGATCTGCAAAACCGAGCTTTTTGGTCAACAAGTACATGATTTCGTGGTCAGGTTTTGAATCAAACAGAGGGTCAACGACTTTGTCACGCCACTGAATAGAGCGGTTAGATGCGGTGACACTGCCGTAAGTTTCAAACTGAGTTGTTGCAGGTAGAAGATAAACATCGTCGGTGCGATCGTTCATTACTGCCGCGACCGTTGGGTATGGGTCAACAATCACCATCATATCGAGTTTCTTCATGGCCTTACGCATTTCCACCCCACGAGTTTGTGAGTTGACTGCGTGACCCCAGTAGAACATAGCGCGAATGTTGTCATTCTGCTCCATGTTATCTTTGTTCTCTAAGACACCGTCGATCCAACGCGATACTGGAATACCCATGTTATTCATCGGCTTTTTGCCACGGTATTCACTTTGGTCAAAACGTTTCTGAACCCAGTCGTGCTCAAGGTCCCAGACTTTAGACCAGTGTTTCCATGCACCATCTGAAAGGCCGTAGTAACCAGGAAGAGTATGAGAAAGAACGCCAAGGTCTGTTGCCCCCTGCACGTTATCGTGACCGCGGAAGATATTCGCGCCGCCGCCAGATTTACCCATGTTGCCAAGCGCAAGTTCAAGGACACAGTAAGCACGTGTGTTGTTGTTACCCGTGGTGTGTTGAGTCCCCCCCATACACCAAACCACGCACCCAGGACGGTTTTCTGAAAGCAGTTTAGCGGTTTTGTATACGTCGGCTTCAGCTACGCCAGTCACGCGTTCCACTTCCGCAGGGCTCCACTTCGCGACTTCTTCACGGATCTCATCCATACCAAACACGCGTTGGCGGATGAACTCTTTGTCTTCCCACTTATTCGCGAAAACGTGCCATAAAATGCCCCAGATGAATGCGACATCTGAACCCGGGCGAAGTGAAACATAGTGGTCCGATTTAGCCGCAGTGCGCGTGCGACGCGGGTCAGCCACCACGATCTTACAGTTGTTCTTCTCTTTAGCGATCAGGATATGCTGCATCGCGACCGGGTGAGCTTCTGCAGGGTTAGATCCAATGAATAGCATCGACTTACAGTTATGCATGTCATTGAACGAGTTTGTCATCGCGCCGTAACCCCAAGTGTTTGCTACACCTGCTACGGTTGTTGAGTGACAGATACGCGCTTGGTGGTCAACGTTATTTGTTCCCCATAGAGAGGCCATTTTACGGAACATATACGCTTGTTCGTTACTGTGCTTCGCGCTGCCAAGCCAGTAAACGGAATCTGGGCCTGACTCTTTACGGATATCAAGGACCTTGTTACCGATCTCTTCAATCGCTTGATCCCAAGAGAGCTTCTTCCACTTACCACCTTCAAGCTTCATTGGGTATTTAAGACGACGTTCACCGTGGCCGTGTTCGCGCAACGCAGCGCCTTTTGCACAATGTCCACCAGCATTAAACGGGTGATCAAATGCCGGCTCTTGACCTGTCCACACGCCATTTTGTACTTCAGCGTAGATCCCACAACCTACCGAGCAGTGTGAACAAATCGTACGTTTGATCTCAGTTTTTGCATTTGGATCAATCGATTTTGCCTGCGCTTTTTTGATCATACCCGGAGCAAACAAACTCGCTCCTACGACGGCACCACCAGCAGCAAGTGAGCTGTTTTTCATGAACGCGCGTCGCGATACACCTAATTGGTTTTGCTCTTTGCTCACAGTATCGGAGCGTTTAACTAGTTTCATCGGTTAGCTCCTATAGTGTTTCGTAGTAGTCACGAATATGTTGTGTTTCGTGATAACCCGTTTTCTTCTCGTCTTGTTTCACTTCGACAGATTCTGCAGCGCTAGCCGCTTTGGTGGTGCCAGCGACTACGGCTCCAGCAACTGCTGCGGTGGTCAAGCCTTTGAGAAGATCTCTACGGCTCTGATTTAACTCTTTATTATCTTTCATTATTGCTTCCTTACCCTTTTCAGTAGGTATTGCTATCGACGTGAAACGCTATTGCTGAGGCTGCTCATACTCAGTCACGTTTTTCACATCAATTTTTAATTTGTTCTTACTACTCTGTAAGTTGGCACTAAAGCGCACTTGCTCTAGCGTCATAAAAGCTTGTGTCAGTTCAGCCACAGCCAGATAGAAGTTCGCGTGTTTCGCCTGCGTAAGCTGCTTCACCAGTGAATTGAACCAAGTGCCCAAGTGCTTGTTGAAAAACACTTGTTGTAGCTCTTCTTCTTCATTGCTAAGAACAGACATCACTTCACATAACGCAGAGAAATGGTCCTCTGGCTCTTTAACTTCTTCCTCACGCTCTAAACCGAGAAGACCTAGATCATGACGAACAGACGCTAACGGTTTTTCCATCAAGGAGCCTGTTAAGTGCCAAGAAGCAAAAGGCACCACTTCACCGCGACCTATGCCAATAAACAGTTCTTGATATTCATCCTCGAGCGCTTCTGGGTTACTTGATAGCGCAGCCGATTTCACTGTTTGCCACGCTCGTTGCATAGCACTGTCTGACAGCTCGGTTTCTAGTTGAGACAAAAACTCAATCAGCTCTGGCGTTGGCTGTTGACGATAGAGCGTAGAAAGGATCAAGTAGATATCGGCACGAATTGATTGTTGTTGGTTATCCATTATTCACACCTTAGTAATTCAGTTGTTTCGTTGGGTCATCAGCCATCGCTTCGAACATGTCAACCACACGGCAATCCTCACACATCGCAATTCGGTTCACAGCCGCTTCATCAGCAAAGTGGGAGTGACCGCGTAACTTACTTTGCAGCATGTCAATCATTGACTGAGGGGCAAATGGTTTGTGGCAACGAACGCATTCAGCCGCTTTCTCCTGATGGATAACTTTGGCTTGTTGACGACTCTCTTGGTCCCAGTTCATTCTTGGCGTCATCGTAAGAACTTGCTCCGGGCACGCTTTAGTACATAAGCCGCATTGAATACAGTCTTGTTCAATAAATTGAAGAGAAGGCGAAGCGCCATCGGTGTGAAGTGCACGTGTTGGGCAAACCGCGACGCAACTCATACAAAGCGTGCAGTCTTTACTTTCGCAGCTGATGTTTCCGTAAGGTGCGTTGGTAGGCATCTCAACGATGTTCTCTACCGGAATGCGTGATTGAGCCAGTGCATCTAATGAAGTAAACAGACGCTGGCGTTTATTTCCTTCTAAATCGCCCAATGCCAAATCAAACGACTCTGTACAAAGGGTTGGAGAGCCTTCTCGAAGTGACTCCAAATAAAGAATATCAATGCTTTCTTTGGCAATCCCCAACTGGGTTAAAAGCTCTTGAGCAATGGCCACTTCGTTATTCAAAACGCGTAGAATGGTTTCTGGCATGAATCGGCTAGCAGCAAACAAAACTTGAGTAGCGCCATTAGTTAATGCGGCAAACCAAGAATCGATCCCGACGGATGGAAGCTCCTCAACGATCAGAGGAATGACATTATCAGGCAGCGCTTTCAGTGCCATGACATTGTAGTGCTCATGACGAGAACTACAGATAAGAACGATTGGATCCGTTCCGCCAGCTTGTTCATAGTTAGCTAACGTGCGTTCTACAAACTTTTGTGTCTCTTGTGGGTTCGGTAACGCATAGTGAATGGCTTCAGTTGGACATGCCGTAGCACAGGTTCCGACCCCTTGACACAAATAGGGGTTAATTTCGATTCGGTGACCCGTTTTGTCATTTCCCTCACTAGATAGAGCGCCCGCCGGACATGCGTCAACACAGCGATCGCAACCTTTCACTCCTCGTGAGCTATGAGCACACAAATCCGTATCTAAACGAAAGAACTTAGGCTTATCGAACGTTCCCATTAAGGTAGGGATCTCTTCTAGTGCCTCAGCGAGCTTAGGGTATCCGCGACCAACCGGATAATAGCCCGGTACAGGCACTTCTTCTTTCATACAGCTGTCGAGACAGAGATCCAAAACCACGTCGAAACAGTCATGATTGATAGCAACCTTCGCCAGTTTATTGGTGGTTCCTTTGTTGTCGATAACAACATTGAACGTACCTAAGAATCCTGAAACTTGAACACTGCTTGCGTAATAGATATTAGGGTTTGTCCCTTGCTCGCCATCTGTAGAAAGCAAGGTTAAGCTGCTCATTTGGCTTAGCTGCTCTGCGGCACTTTCGATAATCGCAGTAGGTCCAACGATAAGAGTATTACCGCCACTTTCATAGCTAACCGTAGGAGGGATTAGGTTGGTCAACTCCACGGTATTTTCAAACGCATATAAGCGCGCCTTACCGTTGGAAGAAGTAGATTGTTGTAGTAGTTGTTTTAGCATTGCTCGCTTCCAGTTCTAATTTACTAAGAACACGAATATTCACTCAGCTGAGTAATAGCAAATGCTGTACCAACTTTTATTTTTCATTAAATCAATAGGTTAACGACATAAATCGTTATGTAGAATGGAATAAAAAACGAGTGAGACAAAATGTCCCACCCGCTTAACTGATGAAGTAGTCAAAATGTACCTAATTATTGTGTGGTATATTTTGTCCCACCTCCGATTGGTCATCTTCGACGGGCGTGTTTTCCGTTTCAGGGTCCATACTATTGGAATCGACGGCTTCAGGGACGTTTGATTCCTCGGTTTCGCTCTCTTCTTGATTCAACCAGTCTCTCAGCTTTCCAGCGACTTCACTCGATAAGGACTTAACTGATTGGTAATCATGATCATAGTCATTAAGTCGGTCAACTTCGCTAAACTCCCCTGAGAGAAATAACTTACGCAACGCGGCCTTCTTGACTGAGGATTCGACCTCCGAGGCCAATAAACTGGCAACACTAGGTTCGTTCTCTATGTCTTGCGAATCTATATGGCCTTCAAGCTCAATCGGTTCTTGTTGCGTCAATACCTCGGGCTCTTGCGCCTCTGTATCTGATTGTTCAGACACGGTATCCGCATCGGTATCTTGTTCTAATTTACGCTGAGACCAGCGACTCAGAAAACTAGTTGCCACTTGCTCTACCCGCCCCTTTACGCTTTTTACGACGTTGTTCTAACAGTTCACCATGTCGGCCAATAAAAGCTTCCATCCAAGCCTGAACAGGCAAAGGCATATCGTTCGATAGCACCAAGTAATCGCCATCCATGTATTGCCCTGCAACACTTTGTGAGGCTGTTAAGCTGACAATGTTTGGCTGACTGTCTTCTTCAACATTATCAAGAATAAGGAACAGTTTCGGTTGCTGTGAACTGAGATTAAAACGATAGTCTGTACGTTCGTCGCGATGCAATTGCAAAGCAGTTACGCGTTCGTTTACCTTATCTGGGGAGAGATTAAAGCCAGCTAGCTGCCATTGTGTCGTAACCCAAATACCTGTCGAGATTTCGTGGGAGACAAGATCGCACTCGATAGACCAGATTTGCTCGTTTTTTTCCAATATGGTTCGTGCAGCGTGTTGTTGTGACATGGTTTACCTGCCTGTTTTTATCTTTCGCCAATGACTAAGCAATATTTATACCCGGATATACCCGGATATATCTGGGTTAACATTGAATGTAGTTGCTTATCATGGGATAAGTTAAGATGAAAACGTGAAAACATGACGCAAACTAACTAAGGAATGGTATTTGCAAGCATACTGTTCCAGAAATAATAACCAACTCTATCAATAGGACTGCTCGTGGTGAAACCAAACATCATTAAAACCAGTGAAAATCCTCTACAAACCATCGAAGTCGACGTGTATGACGAATATGGCGAGAAGCTCGTCAAGCAAATTGCTTGTGAGCGACCTCTTACTGTTATGCTCAACTGGAAAGAAGTGGTGACTTTAATGACATTGGGCTCTCGCCCTGAGTCACTGGTGCTTGGTTATCTTAAAAACCAGAGCTTTATTAGCGATTCTAGCGCATTAGAATCTGTCATCATTGATTGGGAAACCCATACTGCTGCGGTCATTACTAAGGAAGATACTCAGCAGGTTGAAGGCGCGTTAAAGAAAAAGACCGTTACTTCAGGCTGTGGTCAAGGCACCATGTATGGCAATGTGATGAAACAACTTGAACACTATCAAGTTCCTCAAATTCAGATTAAGCAGTCGCAAATTTATTCTGCACTTGAAGCATTAACGCATTACAACGATACCTACAAAAAAGCAGGTGCGGTACATGGCTGTGCCGTATGTAAAGATAATCAAGTCCTTTCCTTCGTTGAAGATGTCGGTCGTCATAACGCTGTCGATACGTTGGCAGGCGAAATGTGGCTTAACCAAGAATCCGGTGACGACAAAATCTTCTACACCACCGGTCGTTTAACCTCTGAAATGGTGATAAAAGTTGCTCAAATGGGTATCCCAGTTCTTCTTTCTCGCTCTGGAGTGACACAGATGGGACTCGATCTCGCGAAGAAATTTGGCATTACCACGATTGCTCGCGCTAAGGGGCTGAGATTTCAGGTATTTACTGGTGCAGAGAAGATCGAGTTCGATGTTAAAGGTGACAACTCTTAATTGAGAATGTTGGCAATACACCTCTCATAGTCTATTAGTTTTATATCCGCTGAAATAAAAATGTCATAAACCACATAAATAAGCGGGATAAACATGTCAATTGGCTAAAATGGGAGGTGTCCATGGCTGGAACACCTGTAAATCAGCGAATCATGCAGTCGCTGTCGATCAGAATGAAACTGATCTTGATTAACCTGACTCTTTTGCTTGGTGTTGGCGTTTACGCGTATTATGAACAAACCAGTCTCAATCGACTTACATCTTTGGAGCATGCTGCTGCCGACAACTTAAGCAGTTCTGTTGATTTATTGATGCTAAGACGTCATGAGAAAGACTTTCTTGCCAGACGCGACAGCAAATACATTTCTCGATTCGATGATACATATACGCAGCTCGACGAGCGTATCAAGGCACTGGATAAAACTCTTCTTTCACATCAACTCGACTTAAGCCGCCAAAATGAGCAAATCCTTTCGACGCTCGCGCAATATCGTCGCCAGTTTCACCAGCTTGCAAATCAAGTCAATACCATTAACGGTAAAGACTCCACGACCAACTTAACCTCGCAGCTTAATCGCTATAGACTTGAACTTAAGCAAGCCACCTCGCTCGAACAAGATTTCATACTTAAAGTTGCCCTGATGGCTCTGATCGAAGTAGAACTTCGTTATCTTGTGACTCCAAACGAAACCACTATTGAGGAGTATCAGGCTGCCCTGACCTCTTTCGATGCGACAGCAGGCCTACCCGCTCAGCTACGTGACGTATTCAACCAATACCAGCAGACGGCAACCCAACACATGGTCGCTGTGGAAACTTTGGGTGTGAGCGCCGAACAAGGCCTACGTGGCGCGCTACGAAGTAATGTCCACAAGACTGAAAAAGCCATCGCGGGTTTGCAATCTGAGATCACCACAGCCATCACTCAAGCGACTGACTCGATTAAGAATCAATTGCATGCTATCGGTGCAGGTTTAGTGGTATTGATCTCTAGCTTACTATTTCTGATTGGTCGAAGCATACTCAGCCGCATTAAAGCCATTAATCGCCTAATGAAAGACATTGCAAGCGGAAACGGTGACTTAACGGTTCGAATGAATGCAAAAGGCAATGATGAGCTGGCAAGCTTAGCCCACTCTTTTGACACCTTTATCGCCAGTTTACACGGTCACATAAAAGAACTCGCGTCGGTGATGCAGGTGCTAAGTGAAAGTTCATGCAGCTCAGAAAAAGCAGCGTCACAAAGCATGACAAATGCCCAACAACAAAAGCTGGAGTCCGAATCTGTCGCAACCGCGGTTAATGAACTAGTTATGACGACCAACGAAATCACCGCCAATATAGAGTCTGCAGCGCATAACGCAGAGCGCGTAAAAACGGAAGCCAACAGCGCGCTGAGCAAAACCCTGGCAACAGGCGAACGAATCGATACCTTGGCCGTGAGTATTGAGGAATCTCAAGCACAAATAATGAGTCTTGAAGCGCAAAGCCGAGAAATCAATCAGGTCGTTTCTACCATTCAAGGTATTGCCGAGCAAACTAATTTACTGGCTCTCAATGCTGCGATTGAAGCGGCACGTGCCGGAGAAAGTGGCCGTGGTTTCGCTGTCGTGGCTGATGAGGTGCGCCAGTTATCCTTAATGACTAACGACTCCACTCATCAAATCGAAAGCACAATTCAAGGGCTTACCCAAGGTATCTCGCAGACAGTGGCGAAAATGGCATCGAGTGCAGAGCAAGCTAGAACCACCAATAGCCACACTCATGAAGTTGTTCATGCGATTGAAGGCATCAGCGCACAAGTTAGCGAAATGTTCGATATGAACACCCAGATCGCTACCGCCTCTGAAGAGCAGTCTGCCGTGTCAGCAGAGATCGATCGCAACATCACCGAGATCGCTCATTTAGCAGGCAACACCTATGACATTGTATCGAGCTCTGTGAAATGCAGTGAACAAGTCTCTGGAGTTAGTCATAAGCTTGAATCAATTGTTCAACAATTCCGCTATTAGCCTACTTCCCCCACTTCTTACATGAAGTGGGGCCTTGATTTCCTTCCTCAATCATTCGTTCAATATAACTAAACGAACAATTCAAAATTACTAGATTTAATTAACATCATCACTTGTTTATTCTAATCACGAAAACAATGAACAGACGGATATTCAGTCGCTAACCCAATACCGAGTTCGAATATTTAACGTCTGCCAAAATCATTAGCTCAACAAGTGGATACAAAGATGAAACATTCATTAAAAGCGATCGTTCTCGCACTTGGCTTAACATTAGGTAGTGCCAGTTGTTACGCGGTCACAGAGACTCCTTTAGACACAGACTTTACATTACAACTCCTTGGATCCGGGGGCCCAATCTCAGACGATTTGCGAGCGTCTTCCGGTGAAATCATCTGGTGGAAAGGCAAATCACGCATTTTGATTGATGCCGGTGGCGGCGTTTATCTCCGCTTTGGTCAAGCCGGTGCAAAACTAGAAGATTTAGACTTTTTCGGCATCACTCACTTTCATACCGATCATGTCAATGATTTACCCGCATTGCTAAAAGGCGGTTACTTCTTTGAACGCAATGACCCTCTTGATATCGCGGGTCCAGAAGCAGGTTCTGCGTTTCCTAGCTTGACAGGCTACATCAAAGCGAATTTTGACCGGGAAACAGGTGCTTTCGCTTACCTCAACGGTTTGTACGATGGAACAGACGGTCTTTTTCCTATCGAGCTTACCGACGTTCCAACTGACAGCGCAGACCCCGTTCTTGTTTACCAGCAAGATGGCTTAACCATCACGGCGATTGGTATTCCTCATGGCGACGTCCCTTGCCTCTCCTACCGAATTGAAAGTGAAGACGGTGTGATCGTGGTTTCAGCTGATCAAAACGGCAGTGACAAACGCTTTATCGATTTCGCCAAAGGTGCAGACATCTTAATGATGCCAATGGCAATCCACGAAGACGCGGATGGCGTTTCTTCATTCATGCATGCCAAACCTTCGGTTATTGGCAAAATTGTTCAGCAAGTCCAACCCAAGATGTTGGTTCTTAATCACTGGATGGGCTTAGGTCTGAAACGTAAGTCCGAGTCAGTGAAAATTATTAAACAGTACTACGACGGTCCAATCCACTCAGGCCGAGATCTTTCTAGCTTTCCTGTAAGCGCTACTAAGGAGTTATAACCATGAACAGTAAACTCGCTCTCTCAATTGCCCTAACATCTGTTGTCACCCTTAATTCAGCGATGGCGTTTGCTGATACACCTCCTGAAACACCAGTAAAAGCAGAAGCTTCTTCACAAAACGGTGGCAAGTGTGCTGCAGGTAAGTGTGGTACGGAAAAACGATTCGAAAAGCGCGAGCTAGACAGTGATCCCCAAGATCGTTTAGTCCGTGCTCGAGATGGAAAATGTGGCATCACAGGCCAAGGAATCAAGCCGACACCCGAGCGCATTAGCGACAAAAATAGAAAAATTACGGAGGGCGTATGCGGTCAATAAACAATACCGCAAAAGGACTTGGCCTTAGAACAGAGCATATAGACCTGCTCGCTCACGTTGATAAGCACCCTGACATCGACTTTCTCGAGCTTGCTCCAGAAAACTGGATGAATATCGGCGGCTTGAAACGCGAGCTATTACAAGAGATATCAAGTAAATACCCGCTAGTTGCACACGGACTGAGCTTGTCCATTGGTGATACGCAGCCGCTTAACACTCAGTTTGTTAAGCAGGTCAGGCATTTCCTTGACGAATTTAATATCGAGATTTACAGCGATCACTTAAGTCAATCTCGAGACAGTCAAGGGTATCTTTACGACCTAATTCCGATTCCGCGTCGAAAAGGTAACATTGGCTATTTATCAGATCGTATCAAGCAGGTTCAAGACATCATTAGCCGACCTCTGGTACTAGAGAATATCTCTTACTATCACGACTTTGGTGATGAGATGCCTGAAGGCGATTTTATGGCCGAAATCGTCGAAACAACACAGTGTGAATTGTTGTTGGACATCAATAACGCATACGTCAACAGCCAGAACCATCAGTTCAACGTGTATGACATGATCAATGCGCTACCGAGTAGTGCGATCCGCTATTACCACATCGCAGGGCATCTCGTCGAAAGTGATCATTACCTCATTGATACTCATGGTGAAGAGGTATGCCGTGAAGTCCTTCAACTTGCTCAGTACACCTTTGGAGTCCATGGGGCTAAGCCCTTACTGCTGGAGCGCGACAACAATGTGCCACCTTTGCTCGCACTAGCAGAAGAACTCAATCACGTTCATAGAAATGTTTTGACCATAGATACGTTAACGAAAGCGACGAATTTGGAGGTGTCCCATGCATGAACCCCCTACAAGCTTAGTACGCGAATGTGAATCCTTGACGACCTTGATTCGATCACCATTCGGCGCGAGTTCACTGTGTCGTTATAGCCAGTTCATACGCAATAACGTGATTAACGTGCTCAACTACTCGTTCCCTATGTTTTGTAAACAGCTGAGTGACGAAGCGTTGAAGCAGTTAGTCGATGATTTTGTTGTCGTCCACTATGCAGCAGAGCCGGAGTTTCATCATATTGCCACTGAGTTTGTTAAGTACATTCAGATCCGCACAACATCCATTTTGTCTGACGGTTCACTCACAAGCGATCTGGTGTCTTTGCTTGAATTTGAATGGTATGCATTTTTCGTCGAGATCGACCCAATGCCCTCGGTGAATAACGAGTATGCATTCTCTGCGATGGCTCAAGATATGACCCGGTTTCGTGTATCGACAAATAAGACAATGAAATTGATTAATGTTCCTTTCATTGTGCACAAAAACTCGGTGACTTTTTTGACCGATAGGCGCTTCCCTGTTTACTACGCCTTGTATCGAGATGAGAAACACGAAGTGGTGTCATTAAAACTGAGAGAGATTGATGTGGCAATAATCCAAATGATCACCTTAAAGAGCCACCAATCCGTTTCCGATATCCAACGACAAGTCGCTCAACAAGTCGCTGGTTTTAACTTTACAGACTGGATTCAACATTTTTCCAAAGTTGGCTTGCTCAGTGTTGAATTAATAGGACAAAAATTATGATTTCTTCAGCCCTCAATTGGTTCGACCGTTGTGTCGATAAAATTAAAAACTACGATTACTTGGTACTACTTGCTATTCGCCTATTTCTGATCCCGGTTATCTATGTCGGTGCACACTCTAAAGTTGTCGGATTTGCCGGCACCGTTGAGTGGTTTGGCGCGCCAGTTGCGGAAGGCGGTTTGAACTTACCCTTCCCAGAGCTACTGGCATTTCTAGCCGCAGCCACTGAAGTCCTTGGCTGTATATGTATTGCCTTAGGATTGTTTACCCGCGTCATGTCCATACCAATGATCTTTATGATGAGCGTCGCCAGCGCAATGGTGCACTGGAAGCACGGTTGGGATGCCATTGCGACAGGCAGTATGGAGTCCACTATTCGTTTGAATGGCTTTATTGAGTGGTTATCTGTGAACTTCCCAGGCAGATACAACTACATCACAGAACTAGGTGACCCGGTAATGCTTAACAACGGAATGGAGTTTGCGGCAACGTATTTCGTCATGCTATTGGTTCTTCTTGTATACGGTGGTGGCCGCTACGTAAGCCTAGACTACTGGCTACGTAAACCGTTTTCGAATAAATAACCTCCCTTAATCCAATCATAAAATCTAAATCTCACCCGCTACTCAAGGGTAGCGGGAAGGAGTCGTTATGTTTACAGATGTCGTTGACTTATCGCGGTTTCAATTTGCCAGCACCGCGCTTTATCACTTTATATTCGTCCCTTTAACCATTGGCTTATCCTTTCTTTTGGCGGTGATGGAATCGCTCTATGTAGTAACGGGTAAAACCATCTACAAAGATATGACCAAGTTTTGGGGCAAATTGTTTGGTATTAACTTTGCCGTCGGTGTCGCCACCGGTTTGACCATGGAGTTCCAGTTTGGCACTAACTGGTCCTATTATTCGCACTACGTGGGGGATATTTTTGGTGCACCGCTCGCGATCGAAGCGCTGATTGCCTTCTTCTTGGAATCAACCCTCGTTGGTATGTTTTTCTTTGGCTGGGATCGATTGTCGAGGAAGCAACACTTAACCGTAACTTGGTTAACCGCTTTAGGCTCTAACTTTTCAGGCCTTTGGATCTTAATGGCCAACGGATGGATGCAAAACCCAGTAGGTGCAGAGTTCAACTTTGAAACCATGCGAATGGAAATGACCGACTTTATCGAAGTGGTTTTCAATCCGGTAACACAAGTTAAGTTTGTTCACACAGTGGCAGCAGGTTATACCGCAGGTGCACTGTTTGTGATGGGGATTAGCGCGTACTACATGCTCAAGGGGAGAGATCTCGGTTTTGCACGTCGCTCATTTGCGATTGCTAGCGCGTTTGGTTTTGCTGCAATTCTTTCAACTTTGGCTCTCGGTGACGAATCTGGTTACGAGTTAGGGGATGTACAGCAGGTCAAACTCGCGGCAATTGAAGCGGAATGGCACACAGAAGAAGCGCCTGCCTCTTTCACTCTGTTCGGATTTCCTAACCAAGAAACTATGGAAACCGACTATGCAATTAAGATCCCCTACCTCATGGGCATCATTGCAACACGATCACTAGATGAAGAAGTGACAGGGTTGCGCGACTTGCAAGCGCAAAACGAACAGCGTATACGCAGCGGTATGATTGCCTATGGTTTGCTCGAGAAGCTACGCAGTGGTGACAAAACCCCGGACAACATTGCGCAGTTTGAACAAGTTAAATCAGATTTAGGCTACGGTCTGTTACTTAAGAAGTACACCGACACTGTGGTTGACGCGACAGATGAGCAGATCCATCAAGCTGCCCAAGACTCTATACCTCAAGTTGCACCACTATTTTGGAGCTTCCGAGTCATGGTCGCGAGCGGAATTATGATCTTCTTAGTGGTCGGTATGTCTCTGTTGCAAGTGTGCAGAAAGAAAATCGATGCGAAACCTTGGTTACTTAAAGCGTGTCTTTTCTCTATTCCACTGCCTTGGATTGCAATCGAGTCGGGTTGGTTCGTTGCTGAATATGGCCGTCAGCCTTGGGCTGTGGGGGAAGTACTGCCCGTAAACATGGCCGCTTCTGACTTACCGGCTAGCAGTATTTGGTTATCGCTAGCACTGGTCTACCTACTCTACACCGCGTTCTTGTGTATAGAAATGTTCTTAATGGTTCGATTCGCAAAACTTGGCCCAAGTGCATTAAAAACCGGTCGTTACCA
Source organism: Vibrio sinaloensis DSM 21326 (assembly GCF_000189275.1). Lineage (GTDB taxonomy): Bacteria > Pseudomonadota > Gammaproteobacteria > Enterobacterales > Vibrionaceae > Vibrio > Vibrio sinaloensis. The sequence continues at coordinate 44,534 of NZ_AEVT01000096.1, forward strand.
TCATGAGAAAAACCAAGAAAAAACGCTCGATCAACTGGTTGAGATAAAATAAGGACAAAGCTATGTTTGATTACGAAAGCTTACGTTTAATCGCCTGGAGCGTTGTTGGGTTACTATTAATTGGCTTTGCTATTACCGATGGCTTTGACCTTGGCGTAGCTGCATTGCTCCCAGTGCTAGGTAAAACCAACACCGACCGTCGTATTATGATCAATGCTATAGCGCCGCATTGGGATGGTAACCAAGTTTGGCTTATCACAGCAGGTGGCGCTATTTTTGCGATTTGGCCAACGGTTTACGGTGTAACCTTCTCTGGCTTTTACCTTGCAATGGTGCTCGCTTTAGCGGCGCTTTGGCTACGCCCGATTGGTATGGACTATCGCGCTAAGATAGACAACCCGAAATGGCGCAATGCTTGCGACTGCGCACTTGTCGTCAGCGGTATCATTCCACCAGTTATCTTCGGTGTGGGTTTTGGCAACCTACTGCTAGGCGTGCCTTTTGAATTTAACTCAATGTTGGCAATGTCTTATCAAGGCGGATTCTGGGATTTATTGACCCCATTCCCTTTACTTTGTGGTGTGATTAGCTTGATGATGATGATCACTCAAGGCGCAAGTTTCTTAGCGATAAAAACAACGGGTGAGTTACAGAGGAATGCTCGTCAAGCCGCGTGTCTTGGCGCTTACGCGACAATGGCTTTGTTTGCTGCCGCGGGTATTTACGCTATATCACTGCCCGGTTATCTAATTGACGACCAGATCGCGACACAACTCGCGTCCAACCCACTCACGAAACATGTCAGTGTTGTGGGCTCAGACTTGTTACATAACTATAAGAACTGGCCCGTTCTCTGGTTAGCCCCGGCTATGGCTGGCGCTATGCTCCTAGTCACTGCAGCGTTCACCCGTATGCAATGTGCAGGTAAAGCGTTCGCTTGCTCCAGTGTAGCTTTGGCTTGCATCATACTAACGGCTGGTATCGCGCTGTTCCCAATGATTGTTCCATCAAGCTTAAATCCGAACCATAGCTTAACGATCTGGGATGCGTCTTCCAGCCAGTTCACGTTGAGCATCGTATTGCTAGTTGCGCTTGTTATGGTCCCTATCATTCTTGGTTACACCGCTTGGTGTTACTACAAAATGTTTGGCAAGGTTGACCAAGCGTTCATTAAAGCCAATGACACTTCACTCTATTAGGAGATCGCTAATGTGGTATTTATGTTGGGTGCAGGGCATACTGCTAGCCTGCTCTTTCGGTATTGTATGCGCGCTGTATTTAGAGAATAACGCACCGCTTGATGAATAAAAAAACGCCTCCCATTGGGAGGCGTTTTTCTGTACTTAAGAGCGATTAACCTGAAATGCCACGCGCTTTCAAGAATTCCGCATAAGTTCCACGGAAGTCAGTAATCTTATTGTCTTTGATTTCGATAATACGTGTTGCCAAAGAGTCTACGAATACACGGTCATGAGAGACGAAGAACAAAGTTCCTTTGTACTGTTCCAGCGCGGTGTTCAACGACTCGATCGATTCCATATCCATGTGGTTGGTCGGCTCATCCATCAGCAACATGTTCGGCTTGTGCATCATGATCTTGCCAAGCAGCATACGGCCTTGTTCACCACCAGACAGTACTTTAACCGACTTCTTGATATCATCTTGAGAGAAAAGCATACGGCCAAGGAAGCTACGTACGACTTGCTCATCGTCACCCTCTTGGCGCCATTGTCCCATCCAATCCATCAAGTTGTCGTCTTTCTCGAATTCATGAGCATGGTCTTGAGCGTAGTAACCGATGTTCGAGTTTTCAGACCACTTGAACTCACCTGTGCGCGGTTCAAGCGCACCTGCTAATGTGTTTAACAGCGTTGTTTTACCCACACCGTTTTCACCGATGATTGCGACGCGCTCACCGACTTCGAAAATAGCATTAAAGTCGCTAAACAGGTCTTCTTCAAAACCTTGGCTTAGATTTTCAACAATAAGCGCATTACGGAAAAGCTCTTTCGACTGTTCAAAGCGGATAAACGGGTTCTGGCGGCTTGATGCTTTCACTTCTTCAAGTTGGATCTTATCGATCTGTTTTGCACGAGAGGTCGCTTGCTTAGCTTTAGAAGCGTTAGCAGAGAAGCGTGCAACGAAGGTTTGCAGTTCAGCAATTTGCGCTTTTTTCTTCGCATTGTCCGAAAGAAGACGCTCGCGAGCTTGAGATGCCGCGGTCATGTACTCGTCGTAGTTACCCGGGTAAACGCGCAGCTCACCGTAATCTAAGTCTGCCATGTGGGTGCACACAGAGTTCAGGAAGTGACGGTCGTGCGAGATAATGATCATGGTACAGTTACGCTGGTTTAGCGTTTCTTCCAACCAACGAATCGTATCCATGTCCAAGTTGTTGGTTGGTTCGTCGAGCAGCATAATATGCGGGTCAGCAAACAGGACTTGTGCCAATAGCACACGCAGTTTCCAACCAGGAGCGACTTCACTCATTAGGCCATAGTGTTGCTCTTCAGGAATACCTACCGCCAACAGAAGTTCGCCTGCTTTAGCGTCTGCCATGTAACCATCCATTTCAGCGAACTGAACTTCAAGGTCGGCAACCAACATACCTTCTTCTTCGCTCATTTCAGGCAAAGAATAGATACGGTCACGCTCTTTTTTAACTTCCCACAACTCTTTATAGCCCATGATAACCGTATCGATAACCGTGAACTCTTCGTAGGCAAACTGATCCTGATTTAGTTTAGCGACGCGCTCATTTGGGTCGTAACTCACGTTACCGCCCGTTGGCTCAAGTTCGCCACTCAAGATCTTCATAAAGGTCGACTTACCACATCCATTCGCACCAATCAGACCGTAGCGGTTACCTTCACCGAATTTTACCGAAATATTCTCAAACAGCGGTTTAGCACCAAATTGCTGCGTTATGTTGTTAGTGGATATCACTGTGTCTACCTTTATTTTGTCAAAAACCGCGCCACACTACTGGTAACGGCTTATAACTTCAAGTGTTGTTTTAACATTGAACCATATCCGATTCATGACATGGTTATGACACTTGGCGCAAAGTTAAGAATATAGTTCACCGCCTAAATTTTCGCGGCATGTGGCTCGCGTTCACGTTTAAAACAACTAAACTAACTCTAACCTCATAAGTTATAAGAGATTTTTATGCATTTTCTTTTGCGATCAATATGCATTGTTTGCCTTATGATTGCTCCACCTTCATGGGCGAATTGGCAGTATGACTTCCAGGCGATTCCTAGTGTCGATCAAGTCACTGCCGATATAGAGCAAGAAATTTCCCACATCCCAGAACCTCTGTTTATGACGGAGCAAGATAAGCACAAGGTAAACCAACTGCTTAGCGCGGTGCTTAAGGAGCAAAAGCACCAAGTTGCCTTGTTTCGTGACCATCTGCATGCATACCGAAAAGGTGGGGACGACAAGGTTTGGTTTGAGACAGAATCAAGCTATTTAACCTTAACCAGTTTGGGCCGCAGCAAAGAGCGTCTGCTTGAGCTCACCGACGCGGTGAATCGCGACAAGCTGACCGGTTTTGGTCCATTTGGTGTGACTCAGTTTAAGCAAGAGTGGCAACAAACTCAGCTTAACATTGAGTATTTGGTCTTTTTCCAACTACGCAGCTTTAAGTCTTTGCTAGAGCAAGTCCTTATTTCGCCGATCCCAGTTATCTGGGCAGGGTTAAAAGTTCTGTTCATCTATTTCGGCTTAGTTTGGTGGCTGGCAAACAGCAAACGCTTAATCACGTTGTTCAAAGAAACCCAACTAGAGAATAAAGCCAAGCCAGCTCTTTGGGTACGACTGATTTGGTATTTCAGCCGCGCAAATCGTGCGATTGCCTGGTTAATCGCGATTACACTTTCACTCCGGGTATTATCTACAATTCCGAGTTTGCAGCACCTGATCTTTCTCGAGATTTTTACTTGGTGGGTATTGGGTGGCTCGATTGCAATCAGCTTTATTCTTGAGTTTGCCTATCGCAACAGCCGCACATCAAATCAAGAGGTGATTGCATTACGCTTGTCGACGATACGCCGCTACGTATGGAGCGCGATTGTCGCTGGTGTAATTTTGCAGATTTCGATGCGCACCTTAGGCAAAGGTACCATCTACTACTGGATATACAGCGCACTCTACGCTTGGTTTGTCCTCGTGACGATTTCGGTTTTACGTTTATGGCGCGGCAAGGTGTTCGAGATCATTGCCCACCACTCTGAGCATCCGGTGTGGGTGAATTGGGCGATAAGCCGTAAGAACTCTTTCTTACTCAATATCCCAGCAACGGCGATAGCCATGGTGTGGTTAACCATACATAACTTCAAACATCGTTTGGTTGCTGCGCTATCGAACTACAGCTTCTTCAGTCAGGCACTGGCGTACTTGTTCCGTATTGAAGTCGCCAAACAAACGGGTAACAACAAAGACCAAGCAAGCCTTGTGCGCGTGAAAGGTAACGAGACATTTGAGTATGTCACTCCGGGTAGTCCAAACAGTGAGTTGATCGAGTACGCACAAGACGAAATCTCGCAGCTGTCGAAGTATTTGATGACTGACAGCCCCGCAATCTGCGTGGTGTCTGGAGAACGTGGTGCTGGTACCACCACCCTATTACGCAGCTTGCTAAGTAAGGTAAAAAATGCTGAGCCTGTGTATTTAAGTTGTCCTCTTTCTGGTTACAGTGAGTTACTTGCGCATTTCGCTGTGAGCTTAGGGTTAGATGAAGAAGCGACAGAAATTCAGATCCTTGCCCACTTGCGTAAAAGTGACACTACGTACCTTATCGCCGTAGATAACGCACAAAGACTTGTTAAGCCTATGGTCGGTGGTCTCTCAGATCTGATTCGTTTAACCAACCTTCTGCGTCGTTCGAAGAAAAATCATCGCGTTGTTATCGCCATTGAAAAAGCGAGCTGGCGCTTTGTCGATAGAGCGCGTGGTGAACGTCTGTTGTTTGACTTGGTCTGCTTCCTACCTCGCTGGACGGAAAAACAAATTCATCAATTACTCGATACTCGCATCAATCAGCGCGAGCAGAAACCGGTCTCGTTTGAGGGCTTGGTTGTACCAAAACAATGGGATCAGGAAGAGATCACCGAAGAAGAGCGAGCAAAGCAAGGTTTTTACCGCATCCTTTGGCACTACTCAGATGGCAACCCAACGGTCGCACTGCGCTTTTTCCGTCTCTCCTTACAGCGCAATAAAACCAATGACCAAGTGTACATTCGTCTATTCCGCGTGCCGGAGTCACAAGAATTGGAGAAGATGCCTAAACCTATGCTCGCGGTATTACGCTCGATTGTTCAGTTGGAGATCGCCTCCCCTGAAATTCTATCGGAGTGTACTCAATTGAGTATTGCCGAAATCACCGGAACCTTACGCTATTTCCAAAGCCGTGGTTACATTGAGTGGGTGGAAGACAAAGCGCGCGTTTCTGATCACTGGTTCCGACACATAACGAATGTGCTCGATCGTCAGCATTTATTGGTGAAGTAGTATGAAAAAATTTCTCTTAGTTATCGCTGCGCTGCTGGCAAGCCCCGTATTCGCGAGTGAAGAAGTCGCGAGTGTAGAGAACATCGGCCAAATAGCCAGCCTTATTCGCTGGAGCGGTGTGTTCTTCTCGTTACTCGTGATAGCAGCAACCTGGTTACTGTTAAAGTTCATTAACTCTTTAGTCTCGAGTATCGGTAGCCAATTTGCTCAGTACCGAATGTTACTGCAAAAGCTTCAATCCTTTATGCAGTTCTTCATCTACATGAGTGCGGGTATTTTAGTGTTTATGATGAGCTTCCGTATCAATGACCAAATTCTCGCATTGATCGGAGGTACCTTAGCCGTATCGGTTGGTTTTGCACTTAAAGACCTTGCAGCTTCGTTTATCGCAGGTATGACAGTCATGGTCGACAGGCCTTTTCAGGTTGGTGACCGCGTTACTTTTGAAGGTAACTATGGTGATATCATTGCCATCGGTTTGCGCTCTGTACGGATGAGAACCCTAAACGACGACATCATCACCATTCCAAACAACAAATTTCTCAACGAAGTCACCGTGAGCGGCAACTATGGCGCGCTCGACATGCAGGTTGTAATCCCGTTCTACGTTGGGTTAGATGAAGACATTACTCTCGCGAGAGACTTGATTCAGGAAGCTGCCTCATCGAGTCGTTACATACACTTGCCAAAACCAGTGACTGTTCTCGTGAAACAAACCATCACAGATAACTACTTAGCGATTCAGCTCACGTGTAAAGCTTACGTCGTCGATACCGCATACGAAAAACTGTTTGAAACTGACATTACGTTGCGTGTAATGAAAGAGTTTAGAAAGCACGGTATTCGACCACCGAAAATTGCGGTGAATGCCGGATAATGAAATGGCGGAGTTAACCACTCCGCCATTTTTATAGGTTGGTAATTTTGAAATCCGTCTCTGCCCTCATTGGCAAGTAGAGACTAAACACACTTCCCTCTCCCCACTGCGACTCCACTTTCAGCTCCCCGCCTGTTTGACTAAGAATACTCTGAGACACCGACAAGCCCAATCCAGTACCTTCGCGTTTAGTGGTATAGAAAGGAGAAAATATGCGTTTCAAGTTCTCTGGTTTGATCCCACATCCCTGATCTTCAACATGAATGATCGCACCAATACATTCAGAGCCTTCTCGCCAGTCTTCACTGCTGATGGTTAGCGTTCCTACCCCTTTCATGGCGTGAATACCGTTCATCTGCAAGTTAACAAGGATTTGCAGCAGTTGATGGCGGTTTACTTCTACTGAGGCTTTAGCCTGTAAATCGGTCACAAAATTAATATCGCGTTTCTTGCTGCCCGTTTTCACTAAGGTGATGCTTTCCTCAATCACGGGATTAACGTGCTGCCAAGTGATCTCATCTTGGACGCCTCCCTGCCGACTGTACTGAAGTAAGCTGCGGGTAATGTTGCGAATGCGGTCAATCTGCGCGTGGATCGCTTCTATTTCCTCTTGCACTCGCTGTGCGTCTTCACCAAGCTCAAATTGCATCAGCTCAACATTCCCTAGAATGACCGCAGTCGGATTATTGATCTCATGCGCAATGCCAGCGGTTAATTCACCTAATGCCGCCAGTTTTTCATTAATAATTAATTTGTCGCGCGTTTGATTGAGCAATTGAATATGCAGTTCGAGCTCTTCTGTTTTTTCAAGCAGACTTGCCGTTCTCTGTTTAACTTTGCCTTCCAGCTTAATCGCCGCGTCTCTCAGTTCATTTTTCTGCTGCTTGAGCAAATCCAGCATATTGTCGAACTGGCGAGCAAGTTGAGCCAATTCATGGTTTTCATCTAAGCCTAATGGGCCAATACGCGTTTCCTTACCAATTTGAATCATCTTAACCACACGGTGAATATGCTCAATCGGATTGAACAAATCACGCGAGCCTCGATACACCATCAATCCGGACACAAGTAACAAGACCAGGGTCGTCACCGAGATCTCTGCAATGTTCGTCATGTACGCTTGGACAAATGGCCACAATAAATATCCGGTATAAAGCATACCAATTACATTGTCGTACTGGTCGCGAATCGGCTGGTAGGCAGTAATGTACCAAGCGTCATACACAAACGCTCGATTGACCCACTCTTCTCCGCGATGCAACACCGCTCTGTTTACTTCTGCCGATACTCGAGTGCCAATTGCGCGCCCCACACGATCATTGCTGTCTAGCGGAACGTTGGTACTGACGCGTAAGTCATCAAGGAATACGGTTAAGGTGCCAACAGGGCGTAAGCTGTCTTCTTTGGAGGGATAGATCAAGTCGCGGATTTGGTCGACCAAGACGGTACTATTGTTTAGCAGCAAGCCACCATCAAGAAAACCGATAATGTCGTTGCTGTTGTTATAGATGGTGATGACAGTGCGACTCACTAACCCCCGTTGCTCCAACCTTTGGCTATTCAAGATCGGAATTTGGGCGCGCTTAACCAACTCATCGTCAAGATCATCCAACTCTTGAGCATTGAGCACATCGAAAAAAGACTCTTTACGAGTTAAATCTAGGTAGCGAAATTTCTGCTCTATGGTATCAACCCGATGAAAGCGTAAAAAATCGAGGTTGTAGCGTTTTTTCTGCTGCGAAACCCAAGAACTGAAATCCTCGAAATCATGCAAATGATTGATGCGATGGACAAAGTCATAAGATTCCGAAAAGGATTTTACATGGTTAGCTTGTTTCTCTTGAATGAGCTCGATGCTGTTTTGTGCTACGCCCAGTCGCTCAGAAACGTCGAGTAACGCACTTTGCCAAGTGTAGTGAATAGACCAATAGATGGTAATACCGATCAAGGCCATCAAGGTCAGAAAGATCGGGGCGGAAGTTAAGATCATTAAGCGATATCGAACCATGGTTTTGAATCGATATCGCCATTTGGTCCATAGACTGCCGTTACTCGGCATAATTGGACTCCTCACAATCCCACTCTTTGTATTTCCGCTCTAACGTTTTCCTTGCTACACCGAGTTCTCTCGCCGCAGCAGATTTATTACCGTCGTAATAGTCTACAAGCTGTTGAATGTGAGCCTTCTCGACTTCTTTAAGTGTCCAGCTGTTAGGGTAACCTTGACTTTCTCGCCCTTGCGGAAGATCGATCATCTCACTGCCACTCGATACGGTCACAGACACATTTTGCTGTGGAGGCACACCATTAATTTCACGCCAGTAATGCGCAGGTGGCTTAGCTAACAAAATACAGCGCTCAATGAGGTTTTTCAGCTCACGGATATTACCCGGCCAGTCGTAATCATTCATTGCAATGATGTCTTCATGCGCCCATTTTGGATCGGGCATACCAAGCTCTGCAGACAGCATTCGAGTAAAGAAAGGCACCAACTCTATCAAGTCCGCTTTACGCTCACGCAAAGGGGCGACGTCGATTTTTAGTACATTCAAACGGTAAAACAAATCTTGACGAAAATTACCTTTGCTGACCTCTTCTTGCAGATTACGGTTGGTCGCTGCGACAACACGAACATCAATACTGATTTCTTTCTCACTACCAACTGGGCGGATTGTACGTTGCTCAAGTACACGCAAAAGCGCCGATTGCATCGCCAGTGGCATTTCCCCTATCTCATCTAAGAATAAAGTCCCGCCACTTGCGACCCGAAACAGACCCTCACGATTTTTCTTAGCCCCTGTAAACGCCCCCGACGTGTGACCGAACAGTTCACTCTCTAATAGCTCTGGAGCGATGGCGCCGCAGTTAATCGGAACAAATGGGCCGCTTCTTTGACTTGCTTCGTGAACCCCACGCGCCACGAGTTCTTTGCCCGTACCCGATTCGCCTTCAATCAGAACCGAGGCTCTTGATGGCGCAAATTGGGTGATGAGTTGCTTAAGCTGTTTGGTACGCTCAGAGCCGCCAACAATTTCAGTTTTTATCTGTCGTTTAAAATCATGGCTTAGCGCGTATTGCATGCGCTCATTGAGGCGTTTATCCATACAACGCTGAACCGCTTGCAGCATCTGCTCTAAGTTAAACGGTTTCAAAATAAAATCTGAGGCGCCAAGTTTCAGCGCCGAAATCGCCGTTTCTAAATCCGCATAGCCCGTCATAAAAATGATGTCGGCCTTGCGGTCTTCGTCGGTAAAGGCTTCTTCCCATTCAATCCCCGAGCGACCCGGTAAGTTGATGTCGAGAATGATCAAATCATAATGATTGGTTACGCGAAGCGTTTCAGCATCTTCAATGCTACCCGCGGTATCAACGCGCGAAAACCATTTACTAAGCGCTTTATTTAAAATGGCTTGCATGCCAACTTCATCATCGACGACAAGCACGGAAAAAGCTTGATATTGTGATGCTTTTTTAGGATCGAACGTTGGAGACATATTGACTCATATTATGGTTTGGCGATTGGGACAGAGTGTACCAAGAAAATCTATCGGCGGATAAACTAATGTGCGACATTTTGTCTCATATCAAATTATCGTTGTATAAGTCATTGAAATTTAGGTTGAAAGCAATCACGAATTATTGGCATCAAGCTTGCTATATATGCGTGTCTATTTATAAAGATTCTTGCATCGAATTGTCCTATGAAGGCAAACATGCAAGCCACCACTATGGAATGGAACGATAATAAAATGAAAGCACTTACTTTTACTTTAGCAACAGCGTCATTAGCCCTCGTGAGTTACTCAGCTTCATCAGCAGATGAACAACCACATATCCGTCTGGCCACCACCACCAGTACTTACCATTCAGGCTTACTCGACTACTTACTCCCTCAATTTGAGAAAGATACTGGCTACAAAGTTGATGTCATCGCCGCGGGAACCGGTAAATCTCTAAAAATGGGAGAAAACGGCGATGTTGATTTGGTGATGACCCACGCGCCAAAAGCTGAAGCGAACTTCGTAGAGAAAGGCTACGGCGTGTTGCCACGCAAGTTAATGTACAACGATTTTGTCATTGTCGGCCCGCACAAAGATCCTGCCGAAATCACTCAGTCACAAGACGTTGCTCAAGTATTCAAAAAAATCGCCAATATGAACGCGACCTTTATCTCTCGTGGTGACGACTCTGGAACGCATAAGAAAGAGAAAGGCATTTGGGAGCAAAGCAAGATCGAACCAAACTTTGGCGGCTATCGCAGTGTCGGTCAAGGTATGGGGCCAACGCTTAATATGGCGAACGAGATGCAAGGCTATACGATGACCGACCGCGGCACCTGGTTAGCTTATAACAACAAGTTGGATCTCGAGATTCTATTCCAAGGTGATAAAAAGCTATTTAACCCTTACCAAGTTATCTTGGTTAACCCAGAGCGTTATCCAACCATTAACTATCAAGGCGCTAAGGTGTTCAGCGATTGGTTGGTAAACCCTAAAGGTCAGCAGTTGATCAATGAGTTCAAACTCAGCGGTAAACAATTGTTTGTGGCCAATGCGAACGAGAAATAAGCCGCTATGAGCCTTTGGCAAACAACCCTTGATGCACTCGCCTTACTGGTGAGTTTAGATAGAGAACTGTGGGAGATCGTTGCGGTCTCCTTTAGTGTTTCGCTATCGGCTATATCGCTGGTATTACTGCCAGCGATCCTGTTTTCGTTCATTCTGGCCTACACCGACTTTCGGGGTAAATGGGTCTTTCTCTCCCTAATTAACACTCTTCAAGCCATTCCAACCGTCGTGATTGGCCTGCTGCTCTACATGTTATTGTCTCGAGCCGGTCCAATGGGCGACTGGCAAATGTTATTCACCCAGAAAGCCATGATCGTTGGCCAGATGTTGATCGGATTTCCGGTATTAGTCTCCATGATGCACGGAGCATTACAATCGAGTGACCGACGCGCGGTAGAAACAGCCATTACACTTGGCGCGAGCCCTACCCGCATCGCGGCAACTATGATCTGGGAAACGCGTTTTCCTCTGATGGCGGCAACGATTGCGGCGTTTTCACGAATCGTCACCGAGGTTGGTTGCTCAACCATGGTTGGTGGCAATATCATGGGCATTACGCGAAACATCCCCACAGCGATTGCAATGGAGAGCCACAAAGGTGCGTTCGCTCAAGGCGTTGCACTTGGGATGGTATTACTCGCTCTCGCTTTGGCACTCAATTTTGCTCTTACCAGCATGCGCGGTAAAGGCTACCTGAGAACATAAGGACGCGGTATGACAATTAAAATCAATGCACAGCACTTGTCTATGCGCTTTAAAGAGCGTGTCCTGTTCCATATTCCCTCGCTTTCCATTGGCCCTAACGATGCGATCTATTTAAAAGGCGATAACGGCGTCGGGAAGACAACCCTCCTAAAAATTCTATCCGGTTTAATCAAACCAACGACAGGTCATGTCTTCGCTCCTAACGATAGTTGGTACAATAAACTGTTTAGCCGTACTGGCCGCAAGGATGTTATTTACCTTCATCAATCTCCCTACCTGTTTGATGGAACCGTCTACCAGAATGTGGTTTATGGCATTCGCTATCAAAAAGAGTCGATGAAAGATAAGCGAGCTCAAGTTATTACTGCTTTACGCATGGTAGGCTTAGAAACCTTAGCCGATGAGCACATTTCTGTGTTGTCGGGAGGTGAAAAACAGCGGGTAGCGATGGCAAGAGCTTGGATTTTAAAACCTTCAATCCTATTAATGGACGAACCAAGCGCATCACTTGATCAGGAATCCATCGAACGTTTGGTTGTGATGGCAAAAGATCTAATGCAACGAGGGTCAAGCATTGTCATTACCAGCCACCAAAAAAACGCGTTAACGGATCTATGCCGTAAACAATGGTGGATAAAAGACACAACTTTGATAGAGTCCCCGCTGTTACAAGTAATTACTGATGCAACACAAGAGAACAGCTATGCTTCTTCCAACGCAAACTAGTTGGGTTATTTTGGCTGGTGGCCAAGCCAGCCGTATGGGCGGAAAAGACAAAGGTTTAATCGAACTTAACCAAAAGCCGCTAATACAACACGTGATTGAACGCCTTTCTCCTCAAACACCTCAAATTTTGATCAATGCCAACCGTAACCATGAGTCTTATTCTCAGTTTGGCAAGGTGTTTAGTGATCAGTTCGCCGATTTTCCCGGTCCAATGGGCGGTATCCATGCAGGTTTAGTCAATGCTTCAACAGATTGGGTTGGCTTTGTGCCTTGCGACAGTCCACAAATCAATACTGACTTAGTTGAGCGCTTCTGCGCCGCAGTTGACGCCAACACCGACATTTTGGTTGCTCACGATGGCGAGTTTAAACAGCCTGTGTTTACTCTCTACCACAAACGCGTGTTGCCAAAGCTGACCGCGTTTCTTGAGCGTGGCGATCGTAAGATCATTCTGCTGTATAAAGAGTGCAATACCGCTTACGTCGATTTTAGCGATTCACCTGCGTGCTTCGTCAACCTCAATACTCCAGAAGAACTGGCACAATTTGGAACCTTATCCGCATGATTGATTCACTCCCTATTCCTATTCTCGGTTTTGCAGCCTATTCTGGAACCGGCAAAACCACGCTGTTGGAAGCATTGTTACCCAAGTTGACCGACGCGGGTCTTCGCATTGGTATGCTCAAGCATGCCCACCACAACTTTGATGTCGATAAACCCGGTAAAGACAGTTATCGACTGCGCAAAGCTGGAGCTAGCCAAATGCTTATCTCTTCTCGAAACCGCTTTGCACTAATGACGGAAACCCCTGAATCAGAGTCCGAATTCGAGTACCTTCTTACTCGCTTTGATACCAGCAAACTTGATGTCATTTTGGTTGAAGGTTGTAAAAATATCGCTTTCCCAAAGATTGAACTGCATAGAGAAGAAGTCGGTAAACCGTGGCTATACCCTTCCGATGACAATATTATCGCCATCGCCGCAGATACTGAGCGCAGTGATACAACTCTGCCCCAAATGAATATTACCGACCTCGATGCGATTGCTCGTTTTGTGGTTGAATACGTTGCAGAAAAACAAAAACCGCAAAGCGGCAAAAGCCCAGCAGCGTGTTGCGATACCTTGTCTCCCGCTTTTTTGTCCGTCGCCCAAGGCCAAGAAAAGATCCTGTCGCTGGTAAATACAGTAAACGAAACGGAAATCGCCAGTATCGAAAACAGCTTTGGCCGAGTATTGGCAGACGACATTGTATCGCCAGTCAATGTACCGCAGTACACCAACTCCGCAATGGATGGTTACGCAGTTCGAAGTGATGACTTAGAACGAACTCACTACCAAGTTGTCGCAGAGGTGATGGCCGGCCACGCCTATGACCAACCACTTGAACTGGGCCAAGCAGTTAAAATTATGACCGGTGCGCCAACTCCTGCATTCGCTGATACGGTAGTGATGCGCGAGCAAGCAACTGAAGAAGGTGACAAGGTCACGTTCAACAATGCTGCAATTAAGGCAGGACAAAACGTACGTCAAGCCGGTGAAGATCTTCCACTCGGATCAGATGTATTTTCTCAGGGCCAGAGAATTTCTTCAGCCGAAATGGGGATGATTGCATCACTAGGTTTTGGCTCTTGCAACCTGTACCGCAAACTTAAAGTCGCTGTGTTCTCTACCGGAGATGAAGTCCAGCCCCCGGGGAGTGAGCAGAAAGCCAATTCCATTTACGACTCGAATCGTTTTACGATCATGGGTATGCTGGAAAAACTCGGCTGCGAGATCCTTGATTTTGGCATCATCGAAGATGACGAATCTCTCATGATTCAAGCACTTCAAGATGCCTCAATGCAAGCCGACGTGGTACTAACATCTGGCGGCGTTTCTGTGGGTGATGCAGACTACATCAAGCTTGCCTTAGAAAAGCTCGGGCAAATTGATTTTTGGCGCATAAACATGCGACCAGGTCGTCCTCTTGCATTTGGTCAAATCAACAACAAACCTTTCTTCGGTTTACCGGGAAACCCTGTTGCTGTGATGGTCTCGTTCATCAACTTTGTCGAGCCAGCACTACGAAAGATGCAAGGCGAAAAGGGATGGCAGCCACTTAAAGTGAGCGCAATCGCGACCGAAAACCTTCGCTCTCGACAAGGGAGAACTGAGTTTAGTCGTGGGGTATTCAATCTTGATGCGCGAGGCCAAGTGACGGTCAAAACGACTGGCAAACAAGGTTCTGGAATTCTCCGCTCAATGAGCGAAGCAAACTGCCTTATCGAGATTTCTCCTGCGGTCGACACGGTTAAAGTCGGTGAAAGCGTGACAATCATCCCGCTTCAAGGCAGAATCTAGCCCAGAATATTAAGGCCGCCTTCTGTGACTGAAATAAGACGGCCTTAAACCTGACGTAAAATTTTGAGAGATCTTTATGGCTCGCACCATCCTTTACACCTATAAAGGTGAAGAAAAGACACTGACATTTTCTTATCAGCAGCACCGTAACATTCATGAGGCGGTCGCTGAAGCAGAAGGTATCGATATTTCCGCTTACTTGAAAATGGAACAACAGATTGAAGCGGTTTCAGATACAAAAGCGGTTCGCAATTATCGCGATAACCATTTCCGCAAACTGGGCTTTGAGAAGTTGACGCTAAAACAAAAAGAAAATCTGGGTGTGGGTAAGAAAAACAAATAGCCGGATTGATAAGGAGCAG
This sequence comes from Vibrio sinaloensis DSM 21326, assembly GCF_000189275.1. Lineage (GTDB taxonomy): Bacteria > Pseudomonadota > Gammaproteobacteria > Enterobacterales > Vibrionaceae > Vibrio > Vibrio sinaloensis. The sequence goes on from NZ_AEVT01000096.1 coordinate 59,629, forward strand.
TTTTGTGCTGCTCCTACACTCGCTTTTCCATTCGATAATTGATCAACAACACCCCCTCTCTCTCGTTTCTCTGCTCTTTAGTGACGCTAAATCCGAATCGCTCAAAGAAAGGTCTAGCGGTAATGCTGACATTTGAATATAGGTAGTCTAGGCCTTTTTGTTCGGCTAATTGATGAATATGAGTCATCAGCTCTCTACCCACACCTTGCCCTTGAAATTCACGATGGCAGTAGAAATGATCAATTAAACCATCATCTTGTAAGTCTGCGTATCCTGCAATTATCCCCTGCCTTAAACAAACAAATGGGTCGAGCGTAATCATTCTCTGTTGCCATAACGACAGTTCAATGTCCTCTTTGGCCCATACTTCAACTTGTTGTTGGCTGTAGTGCTGTCGATTCACATTGCGCACAGTGTTAAAGAACAACTGCCATAATGTGTTAGAGTCGTTCGAATGAAATGCTCTTATCATGTTGCTCCTCGCACCTTGATGCCGGTCATAGTGTTTTTTTCATGAAAATCAGCGTCCACTTTTCCCCACTAAATTCACGACTCTTATGATCGCGTTGGTATTCGGCGAACCCTAGCGCCTGATAACAGCGGATGGCTGACGCGTTATTTGCAAAGACGCACAAATCAAGTTGTCGGTAACCCATTTCTTTTGCCATTGCAATCAATTCATAAAGCATGGTTTGGGCAACACCTTGGCCGCGAAATTTGTCGTCAACGAACACACGACATACTCTCGCCACCTCTGAACTTTGGTGAAACAACTCCACGAAGCCAGCCAACTTGAGATCATGGTAAAAGAGAAAGGGTGAGACAGCAGATTGCTCGGTATGTTGGCGTATTTGCTCCTGCGTTAGTGGATAATCATAAGCAGGCCCGCCCCATAAGTAGTTAAGCTCTGGGGAGTCAATCCAATCGACTAATTGTCGAAAGTCCGCCGTTTTAAAAGGAACCAATGGCATTGCAATATCCTTATAGCAACAAAAAAGAGCTTGCCTAAGCAAGCTCTTACTATCTTACATCAAATTAACGCTTATTTGATGTTTAGGAACGCAGCACCGCGAACACCGCCGGAATCGCCGTGTTTCGCTTTAATGATTTTTGGACACTTCGCGACTGAAAGAAGATGCTTAGGAATTCGCTTCGGCATTTCTTCGTAAATCAGTTCAAAGTTTGAAAGACCACCACCCAAGGCAACAACATGCGGGTCGTTTGCTGTAAACAGGTTGGCGAAACAGATAGCCAACAGCTCCATGAATCGCTCTACGTGCTCAACGGCCTTCTCTTCACCTTCTGCGTGCGCTTTGATGATATCGATCGCTTTCTTTTTCTCACCAAAGTAATGCTCGTAAATCAACTCAAATCCACGACCAGAAAGGTAGCTATCTAGACACCCTTTCTTGCCACAGCCACAGCCAAGTAGCGGTGCATTCTCACCTAAATGGAACCACGCGTCGATCGGTAAGCGCATATGGCCCAACTCACCCGCAACATTATTACGACCAGAGAACACCTTGCCTTCGTAAACTAAGCCACCGCCAAAACCAGTGCCTAAGATCAAGCCCATAACTGATGGAGCGTCTTGCAGTTCATCATCCCACGCTTCAGAAAGCGCGAAACAGTTGGCGTCATTCTCAATCTTAACGCTTCGGCCAATCTTTGCTTCCAGGTCTGCACGAAGCGTTTTCCCTTTAGCTGCCGGAACGTTAACCGTCAGTACTGTCGCGTCATCTGCATCTTCCATGCCTGGAAGGCCTAGGCCAATTTTACCTTCACAACCAAACTCTTGGTCGTACTTGTCGACCAAACCTGCGATGGTATCCACCAGCAGTGCATAGTCTTCCGTTGGTGTTGGGACACGTTCTGTCGCAACGCGTTCTAGTTTTTCATTAAATGCACCAAATTCAATCTTAGTGCCACCAACGTCAAAACCGTAATACATTGGCTCTCTCCCATAATTAAAAAATAAAAAATCGAAAACTGACCTATTATCCATATAGCTACGCCTACAATCCGTGACGTGTGACGGATTTAATTGCCGCCTCGTATTAAATGCGCAGACTCTCACCAACCCATCGCCAAGTTTTAGACTGATTTCTCGTTTTGCTGTTGTTCGATGAAACGTTTCAGTGCTGGACGTTGCGGATCTACCTTTCCTCGGCTCTTACTCAATAAATAGCTTTCTTTAAACGCGTCGAACCAATTCGCCAGGGTTAACGCGGCCACGTCTTGTCGCATTTCTTTGAGGACTAGACATGCCACCTCTGCTGTCGCTAGATGTTGCTCGTTGTCCGACCTACGCATCATATATTGCGAAAGTGATTCTGGCTTGATCGATAATACAGGCAAAGAATCAAGGTAAGGCGATTTACGGAAAATACGTCTTGCTTCACGCCAACTGCCATCAAGAAAAATCAACAGCGGCGTTTTGCCCTGACAAAACGGTTGCGGTTCTCCTTGAATCAATCTCTGTTTATCGTCGACATACTCATCGGGAAAGACCACGATTGGCTGGTATCTTGGATCATTAAGCAAGTCCAGCATGTCTTTGCTTGGCTCAGTGCGGCTCCATTGAAACGCATAGCCCTCTTTCACCGTATCAAGAATGAGTCTGCCCGTGTTACTTGGCTTAAACACTTCGTTGTCTGACACCAGTAGCATGACCGCGACATCCGTCTCGATGTCAGGTTGGTAATGACAAATACAGTAAGTCACTGACACTTGGCAATGCTGACATCGGTCAACTTTACAGCCACGGGCGTTAAACGGTTTGGTGGAGCGCTCTAGACGCTGTTGATAGAGACGGTGAAAAGCGTGGACTCTCATGGGTTTTCAGTGATAATAGCAAAGGCTGGAAGTTTACTTACCGAGCACAGAGTTGCAAGCGAAACATGGAAGGTTAAATCATGCAAAACCCAGAGCTACTTAGATTAAGCGTCTTCCTATCTGTGCTTATCCTGTGCGCGCTGTGGGAGTGGCTCACTCCCCGAAAACAACTCACTCAAAGCAAAATCTATCGCTGGATGAACAACCTAGGGTTGATTGCTTTCAATTCAATTTGCCTAAGTTTATTGATGCCCATCCTCGCTTTTGAAGCCGCCATGACCGCCCACGAATTACAGCTTGGCTTTTGGCATTGGTTAGAAGTGAACTGGCTAGTTGAAGTGGTATTAAGCATTCTTCTGCTCGATCTGGCTATATACCTTCAACACCTTGTTTTTCATAGAGTTCCTATCTTATGGCGCTTGCATCGCATGCATCATTCCGACCAAGATATTGACGTCACAACCGGTACTCGATTTCACCCAGTCGAAATCCTAATTTCTATGGGTATCAAGGTCAGTTTGATCTTTTTGATAGGCGTCTCTCCGCTCGCTATCTTGATTTTTGAGATGCTGCTAAACGGCAGTGCGATGTTCAATCACAGCAATGCAAAGCTGCCTTTATGGTTGGATAAAATACTAAGAAAAGCGGTCGTCACCCCAGATATGCATCGAGTTCATCACTCGGTCATCGTAAAAGAAACGCACTCAAATTTCGGATTTTTCTTATCGGTGTGGGATCGCTGGTTTAGTACATATCGTGACCAGCCTGAGCTTGGTCACGATAACGTAGAAATCGGAATTCCGCTTTTTCGTTCACCCAACGAACAGCGTTTGGACAAGATGTTAACTCAGCCATTTCGCGACAAGTAAATTAAACCAAGCGATATTTGTGCAGTTGCTGCTGTTGCTGTCCCGCAATATCAGCCACTTGCTGAGAGCTTTCAACCATAGACTCCAGTTGCAGCTTAGTTTCCTCGCCTTGTTCTGAAACCTGAGTGATAGAATTACTCACTTCTGACGTTGCTCTTTCTTGCTCTTGAGTCGCTGCGGTTATCTCCTCTACCTTCTCTCGGATTTGCTTAACAGCCCCCTCAATATCCACGAAAGCGGCCTTAACATGGTCGCTCGATTGAAGCGCTTGCGACATTTCACTGCGCGAGTTGTTTACCGCAGCACGAGAATGCTCTGCGGCTGCCACCAATTCGTTCATTCGCTCGCGAATATTAGACGTTTGCTTAGAGGTGTCACTGGCGAGATTTCTCACTTCATCGGCCACCACCGCGAAACCCCGTCCCTGCTCACCTGCTCTGGCCGCCTCTATGGCTGCATTTAAGGCCAGAAGATTGGTGCTTTCAGCGATTCCAGCAATCATATCGACCATTTCACGAATCTGCTTCACACGGCTGTCTAACTCACTCATTGAGGCATCATTCAAGTTTAATGATTCTTCCAGAGACTGCAGGCGCTGTTGGTTCTGTTCAATGGCTCGAACCCCCTTACTGGCATGTTTGGCCGCTAGCTTTGACTCAGCATTAGATTCGTGAGTCACCGTAGCAATTTGATTGATAGAAGCTTCCAGTTCCACGACGGTTTCAACCATGTTCGTCAGCGATTGGTTTTGCAGAGTCAAACTATGGTTCGACTTCTCTGCAGCTCCGTGACAAATTTCGGCAGTTTGATACAAGGTCTCGCAATTTCTCGTCACTCCCTCAATCGACTCCTTAGTTGAATCGATGACTAGGCTCAATTTCGACGCAATCTCTTTCATCTCAAATGGACCTTTGAATGCGATCTCGTTGGTTAGATCATGTTTGGTCAGTTGATTCAGATTGAAGAGGATATTTTTTAGCCCTCGATTGACCCACACCCGTAAAGCGAGCCAAGAAATAATGACGATGGTGACAAGCAAGAGTCCACTGGTGATGGCGATCCACTCAATGGTAGTGATCGCGTCCGTTACGTCTGCCTGACTTGACTGAATAATTTGCTCTGCGCTCGCCGAAATGGTGTTGAGTAAGTTAACCGTTTGTTCAGCGATGATGGCAACGTCAGCATTGTGCGCTCGCTGGTTTTCAACCAGTTCCAGCTTAGTCAGTATTTGTTGCAACACCCCCTGTTTAGCAAAGCCAGCGTTGACCATGTCATACGGCGCAATCAAGCTTGAAAACTCGTTAACATCAGGGTGCCACTGTGAAAAATCATCGAAGGCCAGTTGAATGCCTGCAATACGATTTCGCATCTCTTTATACTCTTTCTGAGCGTTAGCGAGATCCGTTTGCATCATCAATACAAGAAACGTGCTTTCCATCGAACTCGCGCTGGCAATAAATCGATTTGCCGCATCAGCGGATTCGGGGTTATCACCAACTAAGAATGAACTGATCCTATTCATTTCCGGGCCAATCGAGCTTAACCCATAACGAAAGCCGGTCACCTCTGCGTCTATGTGTTCTTGCATGCCCAACAGTCGCTGCTGAGTCGTTAATATATGAGTGGTCTTATTGGACAAGGTCTGGATATTTCGCTCAAGGTCTTCCAGTTGTTGGCGCGTGATGGCTTGAGAGAACTGCTCAGATAATTGCATGACATAGGCTGTCAATAGTTGGCTAACTTCGACGAGCTTTGTGATATGGACTTCGGTTTCACTCAGAGATTCGAGTGTTGTCGACTGGCTACCATAGCTGAGCTGCTTGACGTGTTCTAAAATAGTCTGAGTCAACTTGGCATTGGTCATGGCTAAAGGCAGTGCATTGTCAGAAAGTGCGGCAAATTGAGTTCCTATCCGCTCTATTCCGCGAACAGAGGTGACAGATAAGGTAACGACGAGTAAAGTGATAGTAATAAAAATCGCGCTAAGTGCTTGAAGTAAAGATAAAGAGCGCCTGTCGTTTGATGTAATCATAGAGTTAGAAACCTAACTAGTACAAAAGTTTATTGCCTAATTCTATTTATGATTAATTACACATTTATATCAGAAATATTGCATGAGAAAAGTTTCGAGTTATTCAGCATTACTGTTTTGCATAGCCACGATCGCAGGTTGTTCAAGCACTCCTTCAAGTGAGCGTGCTGACAAAGTGCTAGCGCCGCAACATGACCAGTTAAAAGCGCCTCTTAGCCCTCATGATATTAAAATGAAGCATTCATTTCTCGATGTTTACAAACGATGGGAAGGTGTTCCTTACCGGTATGGGGGTACCTCCCTCAATGGTGTGGATTGTTCCGCTTTTGTGCAAGTTGCCATAAAAGATGTTCTTAATGTTGCGTTGCCACGAACCACTCTTCAGCAAGTAAAAATCGGTCACGAGCTTCCATACAGCAAAGCGCAAGTGGGCGATCTGGCTTTTTTTAAAACGTCACGTAATGTTCGTCATGTAGGGGTGTACGTGGGCCACAAGCAATTTATGCATGCGTCAACGTCAAAAGGGGTGATTATTTCGAGATTGGATAACCCGTACTGGGCTTCAAAATTCTGGCATTTCAGACGAGTCGTAAACTCGTCTGAAACATTGTAGATAGGGAAAGGTTAGTCGTATTTGGCAACCGCTGAATCGAATAAATTTTTAACCAGCGCAATGTATTCGTCTAAAAACTCAATCTGACCATTGGTTGCAGGTTTCGCCCACACGCCAGCCAAAACTTCGCCCAGATCTTCGACTACTGAATCTGCTTCTTTTAGCAATTGGAAACGAACGCTTGAATGTAGCTCAGGGTTTTGTTCAAAAATCGCCATGATGTTACTCGCGACCATATCGGTCACCACATCTTCCACACTTTCTAAACCCGTATCACCGTCATCGGATGCAAAAACATCCAAATTGAAAGCCAAGTGTTCGATTAAAGCCAAGTAACCATCGGTTTCAACAACCACAGCTTATCTCCATTTATCATTGTGTCGATACAGTACCCTTTAATACTATGACATATCAATGAGTTTACACAACTCATCGAGTTCCAGTTGCCGATAAATTCCACAACTAAAGAAACATAGCGCATATTGCCCGCTTTCGCTAAAGCGCTTCGACTGTAATTAAAGCGTAATCATAATGAATCCGTCAGCAATTGGCTAAAGACTCCATCAAAAGTGCTACTACAGAAGAGATTCAGCTCACACTTTATCCATTTCACTATGAAAAAGTGCTAAATGATTGAATTTTTTGCACTCCCAACCAGTTTCATATCCAACCTTCTTCTACAATAACTGTATTAATTCATCATCGGGAACCCAGTATGTGGCAAGCCATTTCGCAACAGCTTTCTGACACCCTAATGTTTTCATTCAATATCGAAGAAAAGTTACGAGTCCCTGGTGGCGACATTAACGAGTGCTATATGATCTCGGACGGCGAACAGCGCTACTTTGTAAAAACAAACAGTCGCGAATTTCTGACAAAGTTTGAAATCGAAGCAGAAAGCATACGAATTATGCGTGAAAGCAATACCCTGTTTGTTCCTGAAGTGATTCTAACCGGTAAGTCCAAGCATAATTCGTTTATCATTTTGAATTACTTGCCCACCAAACAGCTCGATGATGACAAAAACAGCTACTTGTTTGGTCAGCAATTGGCCCGCTTGCATCAGTGGGGGGAACAAAAAGAGTACGGTTTCGATCAAGATAATTATATCGGCTCAACACTTCAGCCAAACAAATGGGATAGAAAATGGGCCCGTTTCTTTGCTGAACAACGCATTGGTTGGCAATTACAATTGGTCAGAGAAAAAGGTGTCAACTTAGTCGATATCAATGATTTTATCCAAGTGGTGCATGACAGACTCGCTTCTCACCAACCTACCCCTTCTTTGCTTCATGGCGATCTCTGGCACGGTAATGTGGCCAATTCAGTGTTTGGGCCGATCTGTTATGACCCTGCGTGTTACTGGGGCGACCGTGAATGTGATATCGCGATGACAGAACTATTTGAAGGGTTTCAGCCAGAGTTTTATCAAGGCTATGAAAGTGTATTACCGCTCGATTTTAAATATTCTGAGCGTAAAGACATATACAACCTTTACCACCTTCTTAACCACTACAATCAGTTTGGTGGTCACTATCTCGAGCAGTCACAAAAGCTTATCAATCAGATCCTCTCTTACTAGCATCTCTGACAAATACCGCGTGTTAACAAATGCTTACAAGTGTTAATGGTGGTATTTGTCAATAATTGTCATGACAACTTAAGGCGTTGACAGTCCGTTAGATTGAATTTTACTATCCAACTCAAAATTTGTACTTAATTCACGTCCCTCACAAACTTCTCGCCTTAAGATTAAACTGTCTACAAGGACGTTTACTCACCTGATTAGTCAGTTATCTCACCAGATGTAAGGAAGAGAGTTATGCGAAACTACACAGAGAAAGTTGTATCCTGCCCCCACTGCGGACATTCCATTGCCATTACGCTAGATGCATCCAATGGTAGCCAGAACTTTTATGATGATTGTCCTGCTTGTTGCCATGCCATTCATTTAAACATGATGGTGAACGAACAAATGGACTCGATAGAGCTATTTGTCGACGCTGATGATGAGCAGATTTTCTAGGCAATACTGGCGCTCGATATGGATTTCGAATTTACGACTCCGGCCTCATTGGCTGATGAAACCGGAGTCTGCCTTTTACCCTAACTGCTTAGCTTCAAGGACTCGCTCGACAGTATCAACAATGGCTTGAGTTTGAGGGTCAAACTCGACATTGATTTCATCACCCTCGACACGAGATCCGAATAACGTACGCTCTAGCGTTTCAGGGATAAGATGAACCGAGAAATGATTTCCTTCCACTTCCCCAATCGTCAAAGAACAACCATCCAATCCAATATAGCCTTTCGCCAATACGTACTTCATCGCATCGTCTGGTAACTCAAACCAAATGGTTCGATTATTCGGAGTATCTATGACTTTAGAAACGCGACCTACAAGCGATATATGTCCGGACATACTGTGTCCACCAATTTCATCGCCAAACTTTGCTGCTCGTTCAATATTGACGAAGCTGCCTTCTTCTACTTTTCCTAGATTCGTCAGTTTAAGTGTCGCTTGCATAAGATCGAATGAGATAAGTTCATCTTCAATCTTAGTGACGGTAAGGCAACAGCCATTATGAGCAACAGACGCACCAATCATTAACCCTTGATTCATTTCCCCAGTTAATCGAATAGTGTGAGTTTGAAAATCTTCTTTCTTATTGATGGCAACAACTTCTGCCATTCCTTGAACAATTCCAGTAAACATAATCAGATCCGTCAGTTTTTATTGGTGCTTAGTGTGACATTTCTTTATCATTCCACACAATAGCGCGAGCTTAAATCCCTTTTCCTCTTTCTCATTAAACGAGTGGTTATTGCTGACTTAACGTCTTGAGAGAGGTTACCGCTTCCCTTTGGAGTTTTTACGTGCATCGTTATAAAAAAGAAGCTAATACATTAATAAAATTAGCGACCCCAGTGTTAATAGCGTCAGTTGCTCAAACCGGTATGGGCTTTGTCGACACCGTGATGGCCGGTGGTGTCAGTGCTACAGATATGGCTGCGGTTTCAATCGCAGCTAGTATTTGGCTACCGTCCATCTTGTTCGGTGTTGGCCTTCTCATGGCTTTGGTCCCTGTTGTTGCCCAACTCAACGGCTCTGGACGTCAAGTAAAGATCCCATTTGAGATCCAACAAGGCCTTGCTATGGCTTTGCTTATTTCTATTCCAATCATCGCCGTTTTGTTTCAAACGCAAACCATTCTGGGGTTGATGGATGTGGAACCTCTAATGGCAGAGAAAACCAATGGTTACATGCACGCAGTCATGTACGCAGTGCCCGCATTTTTACTTTTCCAGACATTGCGCAGTTTCACTGATGGTATGTCTTTGACCAAGCCAGCAATGGTGATTGGCTTTTTCGGGCTCATGCTCAATATCCCGCTTAACTGGATCTTCGTCTACGGTAAGTTTGGCGCTCCTGCCCTAGGTGGCGTGGGTTGTGGCGTCGCAACAGCGATCGTTTACTGGGTGATGTTTTTAATGCTGTTAGGCTATGTAATGACGTCTAATAGAGTGGCCCACATTAACCTGTTTGGACAGTTTCATAAGCCTGAAATCAAGCCGCTGATCCGCTTGTTTAAACTTGGTTTTCCCGTGGCTGCAGCCATGTTCTTTGAGGTAACACTCTTTGCTGTTGTGGCTCTGTTAGTCGCGCCACTCGGCTCTCTCATTGTTGCCGCACACCAAGTCGCCATTAACTTTTCATCGCTGGTATTCATGTTGCCAATGAGTATTGGTGCTGCAACCAGTATCCGTGTGGGCCACCGCTTAGGGGAAGGTAACGTGGAAGGCGCGGCCATCGCTTCGAGAGTGGGATTGATTGTAGCGGTGCTTATGGCTCTTGGCACGGCACTGCTGACTGTGTTGCTGCGTGAGCAAGTCGCTTTGCTGTACACCGATAACCGCGCTGTTATCGAAATCGCCTTACAACTCTTGATGCTTGCGGCTGTCTATCAGGTGACTGACGCCGTTCAAGTCGTTGCAGCAGGTGCCCTGCGCGGTTACAAAGACATGGCTGCTATTTTCAACCGTACCTTCATCGCTTATTGGATACTTGGCTTACCGATTGGCTACATTTTAGGTATGACGAATTGGATTGTTGAGCCTATGGGAGCTCATGGCTTTTGGTTTGGCTTTATCTTAGGACTCTCTTCCGCTGCAATTATGCTTGGCTTGCGTTTGCGTTGGATGCATAAACAGAGTGATGAGATACAGCTTGAACTTGCCGCAAAATAAATGCTGTAAGCGTCTATTTATTCAAATAAAAGGTCAGTTCGCTGACCTTTTTTCGTTTATTGGACGTACTATTAAAGTAGTCAAAGTTGATAGGGTCTCTATGCGTTTTCTTATTATTACACTCACCTTCTTGGCATTGACCGGTTGCCAGTGGCTCTCGCATCCTATCGACAACCTGTTCGAAACCTATATCGGTAGAATTGCCAACGTTCAGGATGCCGATGCACTAGAAATCACGCAAAATCAAAACATCATCCTACCAGATAAGCGAGCGCTTATGATTGAGATCCCTAGCCTTACTATTGGTCTGCTAGACAGTTATGAATTGCGCAAGTGCGACCTATTTAATCTGATAGCAGAAAGGAACTCTGTATTAGGTAAAGTTCAAGATCAGTTTCGAAACTATGATTATCAGGTTGACGTGATTAGTGGGATTGAGTCGTGCCTCAACAGCGATGTTATCTCTACCAGCTTAAAACAAGAATTGCACACCCTACTGGCTTTAAAACAAAACCAGCTCGCTGCGCATTTTTCTAACCTTTTGTTTGCCAGTGATGCGATGCGTTCACAGCTGAGCGCTTCAGAATGGCTAGACCAGCAACATACGTCAGCCAACAAGATGCTGACAACAGGGTTAGACAATTTAGCCGCACACTATCTAATGTTGAATGGAGAGCAGCAACAGGCAAAATCGCTGGTCCCGTTTCAGGAGTCATTTGAAAAGCAAGTTACCATAGGTAAAGTTGTCTATTCGATGCTTAATGCCAGTCACAAGCTCGATCAAATTACCGCTCAATTGGAGCAATACGACGAGAAAATTGTTTGTGGCCCCGGACGAAACGACACCCGCTTTAAAACACTCAGAAACGTTTTCCAATCCTTCTTCGTTGAACAAATACAGCCCTACTTAGCCAGAGTAGACAGCGCATATCTGCAAATTTCACAGAGCGGGACTTTACTAGAAAACGCTCACCCTTCTTATCAGTACCCGTTATTGCACTACCACCAAGTATATCGAGAATCGATTTCGCAACACGTACAGTACTGGCAAGCACTGTTTAAACGCTGCGACGCTTCTCCAACACGTTAACTGGGTTACTCTACTCGCTCTCTAACAAAACGCGCGAACTTAGGCACACCATTTTGAGTGGTGCCGTTATAGCGAAACGTGATGATGGAGCCTAACGCGGGCGGATTTTTACGCTGAAGATCGTTAAATCCACTGCCAATGTAAAACTGTAACCCTGAGTCTAGCTGCACCAGCAAAGAGCCCATCAATCCTTGGTATTTGCCTTTGCCAACCTTATAGCCAACCACCCTCGCCTCAGCATCTTGATGCTTTTTGAGCTTTAAAAGATCGGTACTTCTTCCAGCTTGATATCGACTGGTGATCTTTCTTAGCATCACCCCTTCACCTTTGGCATTGTCAACGTTGTTTAAATAGCTAAATAGCTCTTCTTCACTTTCGATTGGTGAATGTTCTATGTATTTAATGTGGTCGCGCTTACTTGCCCGTGTAAAGTAGATGACGTTGTAGTAACGCTTTTGGTAGTCACCAGCGGCATTAGGCATATCGAACAACATAAAATCGATTTTTCGCCATGCATCATCTTGAGGCTCCTTGTCTAGTACTGTGGTTTGGACTAGATGAAAGTTTCCTCGCCCGGCCCATAACTCACCTTCCAATGGGTAGCTCGGCAGTGGTTCAGTGAACCAGGTTGGCGAATTGATTTTGGTGCCTTTACGCGTCACTAATTGACTTCCGGTCCATATCGCTCTGATGCCGTCTAATTTCTCGCTCTTCCAATACTGGTCGATGTCTATTTCTTGGTGGTAACTTTGTGCCAACGGAACCATATAATCCGGTGATGTAGGATTCACACCTTCTGCGTTAGCGGTAAATGCAAGCATAAGGGAAACGGTTAGAGCAGAATAACGAAGTTGCATAGTGGACACCTTTACAAATCAACGCGCCTATTCTCTACTTCCCATTCCGCACGCCGCAACCGATATGCCGCTCCAATACGACCCACTTCGAATTCCATTACAATAAATAAAATCATGAATTGCATATAAACTCGACTCAAACGTAGTTTACGTTAGAAGATTATTGATATTCATTTTGAGAAAGCCGCTTTCTCAAAATGAAAAACGACAAGTACAACCGAATATAGCATTGATATATAAGGAATTATTTTTTGGCACGTTATCTGCTCTAACAAGATTAATCAACCGAGGAGATAACGTCATGGAACTACGTAAAATTGAAGCAAGCGAAACTATTCTTACCCTAGTCATCAACGGTAACCTTGACGCAGACGGCAGTCGAAATGCCCAACCGCATATCGATGAAATTATTGCAGATAAGTCAGAGCGAGAGATCGAAATAGACTTTAGTCATGTACAGTTTTTAGACTCTTCTGGCGTAGGTGCTATTGTCTATCTATACAAGCGTCTAATCGAGCGTCAACGCAGTATGCGTATTGAAAATGTTTCCGGTCAACCACTTGAAATCATGAACCTATTACGCATTGACCAAGCTATTCCCGTAAATTCACAAAAACACTAATAAAAATTATAACTTAGAGGACGTTGGCATGGTGACTCAGCTTAAACACATAGCCCTAATTGCATCCGTTGCAAGCATCATTGGCTGCTCCAGTTATCCTGAACAAGGAAGCGGAGGCCTAGGGGAAAACTACATTCAATCTAACTTTACGCCAGTCATGCCCGATGAGCCGCTAGGTCCGGAGCATGGACTGCGCTTTGACTGGCAACTCGCGAAGCTGCATTTGGATGCACTCATCCGTGAAGGCGCACGCTGGTGTTTTCCAGCGGCGGTCGTTCAGGCGATTGAAAAACAAAATCGCATTGCGCGCGAACTGGAAGGTGGTCTGCTGCTTGATGCCGCGAACGACATCGTTATTCAACGTAAACGCCTTAATGAACTTGAACTTCAGCTTGACTATGTGACGTCACAAGCCAGATGTGTCCCACCTGTCGACGAAGGTGCATTTCATCAACGCTTAGCGGTCATAGACCAACTGTTCAACCTGCTCAATATCGACAATCAGTTTGCGTTTAACTCAGCAGAAATTAACCCAAAGTATATGGGCCATCTCGCGAAAGCGGCCAACATTCTAACCGAACACCCTAGCCTTGCGCTCAGCGTTACTGGTCACGCAGATTCGGTTGGTGATATCGAATACAACCAGAACTTAGCCATGGATCGCGCCCAGCAAGTAAAACGCTACCTGTCGATTTTTGGCCTATCACCAACACGTATTGAAACCCACTCTGTTGGCGACACACTGCCACTTTATGAAGGGGAATCTGAAGGAGTAAGACTGACTAACCGCCGAGTAAGTATTGAAGTTGTCGATACTCAAGAGAAAGAAGCAAAGATGCAAGGAGGCTACCATGCAATGGACTAAACTACTTATCTGCTTGATTTGGTTACTTCCAATCCACTTTGCTGTTGCTGAAGAGGAACGCGTGCAAGTGGGAGACCTGATTCAAGTTAACCTACCCGGCGAAAGCACGCTAAACAAAGGCTTCCAAGTCGACAAACGTGGTCGAATTGCCCTACCTGAAGTTGGCACACTTTACGTAGCGGGATATACAGAGGAACAGCTTGAACGCGCTGTGACCGAGGCGCTAGAGAAAGTGTATCGCGACCTGTCTTCGGCTTCTGTGTTCATCGCAGAGCAACAAATCCTTATCTCGGTTCAGGGTTACGTAAACTCTCCTGGCGAATACACTTTAAGCAAAAGTTCAGACGTACAAATGGCATTACATGCCGCTGGAGGGATTCGACCTGGTGCCCAGCTAAATAACCTACTTATCAAACGCGGTAAGGAAAAAATTAAGTTCAACTACAAATCATTTCTCGATTCAGGTAACGAAACGCTGTTACCGGAGTTAAAATCTCTCGACACCATTTTTGTCCCTACCTCACCCCTTGTCGGCAACATTGAGCAAGAGTTTGACTCCAGCAAACTGGCGGATGCCGGCGACAGTGGCGACGGCCGCACCGCAATTAAAGTGTTTGGTGAAGTCAACGCACCGGGCTCATTCAGCTTTAAGCAAAATACCGACTTGGTCGATATATTAATGCGCGCTGGCGGTGTGACTCGCTATGCTTCAGTTGAACAGATCCGCGTCATTACCGACAACACGCCGCAGCTATTCAATTTAAAGACCTATCTCGATAGTGGCGACGTTTCTTTACTACCTAGACTGCAACCTGGCGCAACCATTTTCGTCCCTAAACAAGAAGAAGAGATCAAAGCGGGTGCGAACGTTATCTATATCATGGGCGAAGTAGCAAGCCCTGGAGCATACGAAGGTAAAAAGAACGCGTCATTCATGGACATTTTAGCCAACGCTGGTGGCCCAACACGATTCGCGGAATCTCGTCAGATTCGCCTTATCAAAGCTAACGGTAAAGTAGTCAAATTTGATCTGACGGCGTTTACAGAAGGGATTTCTCGTCAATCTCCACCCTCCATCGAACCCGGCGATGCGATCTTTGTCCCAGAAAAAACCGACATGAATGAGAAGTCATGGCTCAAAATCTCTCCGGATCGCGCCGTTAACGTAATGGGAGAAGTGGTTAGACCGGGTCGTATTGAGTGGTCAGACGAAATGAACCTGATTGATTTGCTCTCTCATGTAGGTGGGCCAACATTACGTGCCGATACGACGAAAATTGAGGTGGTAACCCAAGCAGGACGTATGGAAGTGTTCGACCTAGACGATTTTATTCTAAAAGGAGCACCTACATCAGAGCTGCCACGAATCAGCGCAGGATCGATCGTTCGCATCCATGATTTACCTCAAGACCCATCCGACAACAAATCACAGTGGGTACGTCAAAGCTCTGATGCGTCTATTTACGTATTTGGACAAGTCAATGCTCCTGGTCGCTACCGCTTTACGAAAGATATGCACTTTCTCGATATCTTGTCTGCTGCAGATGGCCCAACTAAAGATGCGGATATCCATAACATTCGCATTACGCACCGCGACAAAAGCTACTCAAAAGTGAGCCGCCTCAACCTGTCGCTTTACTTCGAAACAGGGGATGAAAGCCTACTACCCAATGTGACTATGGGTGACACCATTTACATTCCAGAGAAGGACAAGATCTGGCTCGATCGCTCTAAAGAGTCAACCGTACGCGTGCTTGGTGCAGTTAATAAACCCGGGCGCTACGTGTTTGATGACAACATGACCATATTAGATTTGCTGGCTGAAGCGGGTGGCCCGTCAGACCGCGCTTATCTAGAAAAGATCTCGGTGGTCAATATGTCATGTTGCCAAGGCCAAGCGCGTACCTTCGATTTAATCGAGTTCAGCAAAACCGCCAACATTTATCAACTGCCAGTATTGCGCTCTGGTGACACCATTTATGTCCCTGACCGCAGTGAGAGCTTCATGGAAAAGGCGCGCGTTGGTCTAGAAGATATCTTACGCCTCACCACCACTATCGTTTTAATAGGAGCACTGTAATGATTCCTGCAACTCATAGTGAAATTGAACAAATCTATATTGCGGCTGAAATGAGTCAAAGCCGCTCTATCTGTGTAACGGCGTGCCAATCTAGTGACGGTGTCACATCTATTGCAACAGCGTTAGCGGAACGTTACTTATTAGCGGGTTTAAAGACACTGGTGGTGGATCTCAATACTTTCCACCCTGCTTTCAAGTCCGCTGGAATTGGCGAAACCATCGACAGCGATGATTGCGGCATATTGCTGGAACACAAGGAGTCGCACCAACTCTTTACCGGCTTGCCTGTGCCAAATCAGCAATCAGACCTGTTGGTGTACCGGGACCCCACACAGCTGTCGCTTAATGTGCAAGATTGGCTGAAAAACTTTGACCGAGTCATTTGTGACACTAGCCCTATTCTTCAGATTAACCGCAGCAATATACCGGCTCAAGTGGTTGCTTCAGCCTGTGATAAAACCATTTTAGTCGTGATGGGTGGAAAAACCTCTTCCAGCCAATTGGAAAAAGTCATTGAGATGTTAGACGCTTCAAACTCAATCTCTCTGCTAGGTTCAGTGCTTAACCTCAAACAGCAAGCTACCTTAGGTCAAGAGATGGTGCGAGAGCTTAATCGCCTGTCTTTTTTGCCTAAACGTTGGCGCGATAAATGGGCCCAACGCATTTTGGCCAATGAACTCTTGTCACACTCAGCCTAGGAGCCATGTATGAAAGGAATCATCTTCACCTCACTCTTAGCAGCATCCGTTTCTGTCACTGCGCAGGCTGAGACTTACACCTTTGGTATTGTTCCTCAACAATCTGCCAGTCGTTTGGCAAGCCAATGGGGACCTATTCTGACGCGATTAAGCCTAGAGACCGGCCACAACATAGAATTTGCCACAGCAGCCGATATTCCAACCTTTGAAGAGAATTTACGCCAGGGCAAATATGATTTTTCCTACATGAACCCATACCACTATGCCGTGTTTAGTGAAGCCTCGGGATACCGAGCCCTCGCAAAGGCCAAAGACAAACAAATTAAAGGCATCATCGTAGTCAAAAAGGATAGCGGGATAACCTCCATTGAACAGTTAAACGGTCAAGCATTAGCATTCCCGTCACCTGCTGCGTTTGCTGCCTCTATTTTAACGCGTAGCGATCTACAAAGCGCGAAGGTCAACTTTACCCCCTACTATGTTTCTTCACATGACTCTGTTTATTTGTCCGTAGCCAAAGGTTTCTACTCTGCTGGAGGCGGGATTCTTCGCACCTTTAACTCACTGCCAGAAGAAACCCGCCAGCAGCTTACTCCAATTTGGTCGACTAAAGGGTACACGCCGCATGCCGTCGCCGCGCATGCCAGTGTTCCTGAAAACATTTCACAACAGATCCAACAAGCTCTCGTGACACTGACTGACGACCCGAAAAGTAATGTGGCGTTGTCGAATTTGAAGATTAAAGCCTTTACACCAGCGCAAGACAGCGATTGGGACGATGTCAGAAACTTAAACATCTCACTACTCGAACAATAGGTGGTCTCTATGTCACTACGCACAAAAACCATCCTTGGTATCGCGATTATTGAAATTACGGTTCTCGTGATTCTCACCGTCAGTGCAATGGGATTCCTCTCTGACTCGAACGAAAAGCAACTGATCCAGCGTGCCAACGCCGCGGCCAGTTTGTTCAGCCATGCCGCTAAAGATGCGGTACTTTCCACTGATTTAGCCACGCTAAATGATCTAGTGGAAGAGTTCGCTCAACTGGATGATGTTGCCTATGTCAGAGTGTTACGCGATGGTAAAGAAATGGCGTGTGCAGGTGATAAACAATTACTGGATCGCCAAATGCAACAAGACAGCAGCCTAAAGGGCGTATCCGATGGCGTGTTTGACGTACGTGCTCCAATTTCCATAGGTGGCAAGCAGTACGCGATTGTCGACATGGGGTTTGAAACCGCACCTATCAGCGCGATGTTAAACAATGCCCAAAAAGCCCTAGTCGGCATTGCTACCGTTGAAGTGTTACTTGTGGCACTTTTCTCACTGGCTCTTGGTACTTACTTGACGCGCGGATTAACGCGCCTTGCGAGTGCCGCAAACCAAGTGGGCCAAAGTGGGCCCGGGTTTCAACTGAATCATCAAGGTACTGACGAGCTCAGCCAAGTAGCTCGCGCCTTTGACGACATGTCTGCCAAACTGGAGCGCGACTACATTGACCTTAATGCTGCTCGGGCTGACGCAGAGATGGCCAACGATTCGAAGAGCCGCTTCTTAGCGTCTATGTCGCATGAGATTCGCACGCCGATGAACGGTGTCCTTGGAATTCTAAACATTTTAGAGGAAACAAACTTAAGCAAAGAGCAGAGAAAGCTGGTCACTACCGCAACAGAATCTGGCCATTTTTTATTATCCGTGATTAACGATATTCTTGACTTCACACGTATGGAATCGAATACCTTGATTCTTGAGAGCAAACCTTTCGACTTGCATCGCTGCGTAACCAGTGTGGTTGATGGGTTCTATCCGACCGCCACCAGCCAAGACTTGCTAATCCACTGCTATATCGAGCCAGATGTCCCTATTCATGTGATGGGTGACGAAAATCGTATCAAACAGATCTTACTCAATCTTATTGGAAACGCGATTAAGTTCACTCACGACGGCTCAGTGAGAATCAAGATGAGCTTAGTGCCAAGTGATGATAGCCAAGCGACCATTCAATGCGAGATCTCTGATACGGGGATTGGCATCAGTAAAAGTGCTATCGATTATCTGTTCGATGAATTTACCATGGTCGACCAAACTTACTCTCGTAGCAAAGAAGGATCTGGCTTGGGTCTGGCGATTTGTAAACGCTTGTGCAACCTAATGGATGGTGATGTAAAAGTACAAAGTGAGCCCAAAGTGGGTAGCACCTTTACGTTTACCATCAAACTCGACACCGTATCTGAGCTCAACCCACACGTAGATGCAGAACTGAAACCAAACAATCTAATTCGCAACGATTTATCCATCCTTGTGGCCGAAGACAACAAAGCAAACCAGCTCGTCATTCGCGAAATGTTTAAACGATTAGACATTGAAGTCGACATCGCGGAGAACGGCATCATCGCTTTAGAACGAGTCAAAGAGTACCGTTACGACCTGATTTTTATGGATATTTCCATGCCTAAAATGGATGGCATGCAAGCGTGTCGTGAAATTCGCAGCTTAGCAGACCAAACCAGTGCAACGACCCCCATCATTGCCCTCACCGCTCATTCGTTAGCTGGAGACAAAGAGAAGTTCCTCGCCAGCGGTATGAACGACTACATATCTAAACCTGTTCGATTGTCACAACTAGTTGAAAAAATTAACCTATTTATAGAAGAACGCGATGCAGTGACTATGCAACCTTTACCAGATCAGTCTATATTAGATAAGCCGTCGGACGTTTTAGATAACGTCATTCAGGTGGAAACTCACCATGAGGTCAAACCAAACGAGAAGGAACGTATGGATTTAGAACTTGTCGACGAAACGGTATTACAGCAAATGATCGAAGATACCAGTGCTGAAGTGATTCCGCTTCTGATTGATCACTATTTGGAAGAGTCTCATCAGCGCTTAGAAAAAATCTTCGTCGCTATGGACAGCGGAGATAAAGAAACACTAGAGTTTGAAGCGCACACGCTGGGCAGCTCATCACTGGCATTGGGTAACCGCGTGTTATCTAATCTCGCTCGAAAAATCGAACACTTATGCATTGATGGACAACAGAACAATGCATTTAAACTAAAAGAAGAATTACAACTTATTGCAGAGCAGTCTTTGCAAGCGCTAGAACAACGCAAGCAAAAAGGCTTCACCGAATCTGCAGGATAAGTGGCACTAAAGGTACCAATGATGAAACCAAAAGTACTACTCATTGAAGACTCAACGTCCTTGGCAATCTTATACAAACAGTACGTAAAAGATGAGCCCTACGATATGTTCCACGTCGAAACGGGACGTGAAGCCATCGCTTTTATTGAGCGTAATGTCCCGCAGTTGGTTATTTTGGACCTTAAACTGCCTGATATGGATGGCGAAGACATACTCGACTGGATTAATGAACGACAAATTCCAACCTCTGTTATCGTTGCTACCGCGCACGGTTCGGTT
>NZ_AEVT01000095.1 GCF_000189275.1 Vibrio sinaloensis DSM 21326
CCGGGGTAATATTGAGCGGGTCGCCATTGGCATCTGTCTGCAGACGCATAGCCTTACGCGCGGCACTCAGCCCTGACATATCCATCGCAGAAGCAATCAGGTTGTTGTGCGCCTGATCAAACAGTGGCTTGCCATCCGTAAATTTCCCGTTCGATACCAGTTCGAGATAGACCAGATTACCTACCGTTCGCGCCGCTGCACGGCCCATAGCGACCGGAATAGTTGAAAGCTGGGTAAGGTCATCATTGATAATGGCCTGACGGGTTATCGAAAAGATATTGCCGTACGTGGCCAGCGCAATCGGAGCGCCACGATCTGAAGTGGTAATGTATTTATATTCCCCACCTTCCGGCACGTTAGCCAGGCGGGAGAAGCCATTAAGCCCGACGCGCTTTGCTTCATGGAAGTTAGAAAGCGTCCCTTTCTTCGTCCATTGCTGGAACGTCTCGCCGCTGTTCTGCCAGCCATGCAGCAGGGACATTTCAGCGCCACC